>CAYJCB010000030.1:15682-19406 GCA_964368615.1 uncultured Halomonadaceae bacterium
ACTTCTTCTATTCATGATAATGACGGTTATCATGAATAGAAGCCCTCTACTGTATTTTATTTTACATATTACGTAATATGTATTATTATGGATAAAATCTAAGTGGCTTAAGTTAGTTAGCTTCCAAGCTAAAAAACAACTTTTAAAAGAAGGCGTTACGCAATGGCTAGAGCAGGCATTAAATACGAAGAAGTGGTTGAAGCAGTTTTACAGCTACAAAAACAGGGCGATAATCCAACTATTCAGCGAATACGTGAATGGCTAGGCACAGGAAGTTTTACAACAATTAGCGAACACTTAAGGCAATGGCGCGAAAACCAAAAAAATAGCACGCCTTTACAGCAAGAAGGGTTCGACCTGCCTAGCAATTTAGTGAAGCTAACCCAAGAACTTTGGCAGCAGGCTTGTTTAGAAGCCGATGAAAAAATGCAGGTCTATCAACAGCAAGCCGATGCCCAAGTAAACCAAGCCATTGCTGAACAAAAAGCCGCTTTAGAAGCAGCGCAGCGCACCGAAGAAAGGAATTTGTTGTTAGATAAAAAGAATAATGAGCTGCTAACCGACATAAAACAGCAGGCAGCAAGGGTTAGTCGCTTAGAAGCAGACCTAGAAACCAGCCAAGAAAGCTTAGAAATCGGCAAAAACAAGTTAATTTCTGTAGAAAAAATCGCTCTAGCGCAAGAAGTAGAGAAAAATCAGCAGATAACTAGGCTAGAAGAAAAATTGCAGCAGCAAAAAGAACAGCAGCAAACGGCACTTGCCCATGAACAGCAGCGCAATGAAGAAAACCAATTACGCTGGATGCAGGAAGTAGATTTAGCCCGACAACAAACTCAAAGCTTAAAAGAAGTTTCGCAGCAAGAAGCTAAGCAAACTAAACAGTTGATTCAGCAATTAGAAGAAGATTTAAAAATTAGTCAGCAACAGACACAGCAACAGTTATTAGCATTACAGGGCTTAAAAATTAAAGAAGAGAATTGGCTTAAACAACAGCAGCACTTAGAAGCGCAGCAGGCAACTTGGCAAACTAAACTGGAGGCTATGAAAGTAGAATTGACCAATAAAGATCAAGCAGTTAGAGAATTAAAAGCAGCCATTGCGACTGCTTCAAAAAATCGACCATCGCCATTGATTATGATTTAATAAATTAACAACCCTATTATTTTAATAACCCAATTTCGCGATAGTATTTAACCGCACCAGGGTGAAGCGGAGCGGTAAGACTAGCACTTACCATTTCTTCTTTAACTAGGTCTAAAAAAGCAGGGTGCATACGAGTAAAAACATCAAAATTATCAAATACTGCTTTAACTAATTGATAAACCTGCTGGTCTGAAGTTTTAGCACTAGTAACGACTGTGCCAGAAACACCAAAAGTAGTGATATCTTGAAGATTGCCCTTATAAGAGCCGCCTTTAATAACGGCGCGACGGTAGTAAGGGTACTTTTTCAATAGCTCATCAACGTAACTGCCCTCAACATTTAGCAGATTACTTTGACAACTACTGGTTGCTTCTTTAATAGAATCGCTTGGGTGACCCACAACATAAATCATCGCATCAATGCGATTATCACATAGGGCGCTCGACATTTCAGTGGCTGGCAAATCACTGGCAAGCGAATAAACATCTAAGCTTTCACCCCGCTCTTCTAATAATTGCTCTAGGGTGGAACGCTGTCCAGACCCCAAGTTTCCTATGTTAACTCGCTTTCCTGGTAGGTCTTCAAATTTCACAGCTTTTACATCAGTGCGTGCTACTACTGTAAAAGACTCGGCGTGTAATGAAAACACAGAGCGCAAATCGCTATAGGCACCCATATTTTTAAACTGCCCTTCGCCACGGTAAGCCTTGTATTGCACATCGGATTGCACAACACCAAAGTCTAGCTCTCCAGCATGAATAGCATTAACGTTGTAAGAAGAACCCAGCGTACTTTCAACCGAACAGCGAATGCCATGATCTTTGCGTGAGCGATTAACTAGACGACAAATTGCGCCGCCAGTTGGATAGTAAACGCCGGTAACGCCGCCAGTACCAATGGTTATAAACTTTTGCTCTGCAGCGGTAGACGGTGGGCTAATCAGTAAAACGCTTAACCCTAATGTGATGGCAGTAGCAAAAGTTATTAGTCGTTTTCTTGGCATTAACACGCCTACCTCTTTAAAAATATGAGTTAACTTGGTTTTATTGACAAGCCACATTAATGAACCGTTTATTTATAATAAGCGTTTTCGGTGACGGTATGATCGGTTGCATCACGAATGCCTTTTAAGCTTGGCAAACGCTCCAACAAAGTTTTTTCAACGCCATCTTTTAAGGTTAAATCTACCGCTGAACAACCCTGACAACCACCGCCAAACTGCAAAACTGCAAAGTTATCTTCGGTTAACTCAATCAGTTTAATTTCACCACCATGTGCCGCCAAACCTGGGTTAATGTCACTGTATAAAATATAGTTAATTTGGTCGGCTAATGGGCTATCGGCGCTGACTTTTGGCATTTTTGCGTTAGGCGCTTTAATGGTTAACTGGCCGCCCATACGGTCTGGGTTAAAATCAACCACGGCTTCGTCTAAGAATGCTAGACTGTTTTTTTCCAAATAAACTTTAATTTTTTCTAGTTGCAACAGTTCATCGGTCGATTCTTCTTCACCCGGGCGGCTATAAGCTAGGCAAGTTTCAGCATAGGGCGTACCTGGCTGGGTAATGAATACTCTAACCGACATGCCTTCTACATCTTGCTTAGACAGTAGCTCGGCTAGGTAACTTTCGGCAGTTTCGGTAATCTTTAGGGGCTTGCTGACTACTTCTGATTCGCTCATCGGTTTTGCTTCCTCTTTAGAGATAAGGCTTAATTTATGAGCATCTTATGATAAATCAACCCAAAAGGACAATACCCTAGTCTTTTAATAGGTCTTTTTTTGCAACCTTAGTAAGTACTTTTTGTTACAATGACGCAAATATTATTTCGGAGTTAGTAGCCTCAATGAACAGCCCTGCCGATGTTGCCAAAATGAATGTTGCTAAAATCAATGCCGCTAAAGTGCGTATAGCAAGCCTTAAACAAAGCCTAGAGCAACGCATCGTTATTCTTGATGGCGGCATGGGTACGCTGATACAAAACCAAAAACTTTCTGAAGAAGACTTTAGAGGCGAACGTTTTGTTGATTGGCCTAGCGATGTTAAAGGTAATAACGACCTTTTAATCTTATCGCAACCCGATTTAATCCGTAGCTTACACAGCCAATATTTTGCTGCCGGTGCTGATATCGTTGAAACCAACACCTTTAACTCTACCCGTGTGTCGCAAGCTGACTATGGTATGCAAGAGTACTCAGCAGAAATTAACGAAGCCGGTGCGCGTTTAGCCCGCCAAGCAGCCGATGAGTATTCTACACCAGAAAAACCGCGTTATGTTGCTGGTGTTTTAGGCCCAACTAGCCGTACTGCATCTATTTCACCCGATGTAAACGATGCCAGTTTTCGTAACGTTACCTTTGATGCGCTGGTCGAAAACTACATAGAATCAACAGAAGCTTTAATTCGTGGTGGTGCCGATTTAATTATGATCGAAACCATTTTTGATACGTTAAACGCTAAAGCCGCTATTTTTGCGGTGCAAGAAGTGTTTGAAAGGCAAGGTTATGAGTTGCCGATTATGATTTCTGGCACCATTACCGATGCTTCTGGCCGCACGCTTTCAGGGCAAACCACTGAAGCTTT
>CAYJCB010000031.1:0-18875 GCA_964368615.1 uncultured Halomonadaceae bacterium
GCTAAAATTGTGCTTGATGGCAACGCCCTGTACCGTCATAAAGACCTGCAAGAAATGCGTGACCCTAGCCAAGAAGACGAACGCGAAGCTGCTGCGGCTAAGTGGGAGCTTAACTACGTTGCACTTGATGGCAATATTGGCTGCATGGTTAACGGTGCTGGCCTTGCTATGGGTACTATGGATATTGTTAGCCTTCATGGTGGTAAGCCAGCTAACTTCCTAGACGTAGGTGGCGGTGCTACTAAAGAACGCGTTGCAGAAGCATTCAAAATCATTCTTTCAGATGAGAATGTAAAAGCTGTTCTAGTGAATATTTTTGGTGGTATTGTGCGTTGCGATATGATTGCTGAAGGTATTATTGGTGCTGTTGAACAAGTTGGCGTTCAAGTGCCTGTGGTTGTGCGCCTTGAAGGTAACAACGCAGAGCTTGGTTCTAAAAAATTAGCTGAAAGTGGTCTAAATATCATTGCTGCCACCAGCTTAACCGATGCTGCTCAGCAGGTTGTTAAAGCGGCAGGGGGCAAGTAATGAGCATATTAATTAATAAAGACACTAAAGTAATCTGTCAGGGTTTTACTGGTGGTCAGGGTACTTTTCACTCAGAACAAGCCATTGCTTACGGCACAAAAATGGTGGGCGGTGTAACGCCCGGCAAAGGCGGTACAACGCACTTAAGCCTACCTGTTTTTAATACGGTAAAAGAAGCTTTTGAAGCAACAGGCGCTGATGCATCGGTTATCTACGTTCCAGCACCTTTTTGTAAAGACTCTATTTTAGAAGCGGCTAACGCTGGCATTAAGCTTATTATTGTTATTACCGAAGGCATTCCTACGCTGGATATGTTGGACTGTAAGGTAAAGTGTGACGAACTAGGCGTTATTTTAATTGGTCCTAACTGCCCAGGTGTTATTACTCCTGGCGAGTGCAAGATCGGTATTATGCCTGCGCAAATTCACCTAGCTGGCAAAGTGGGTATCGTATCGCGTTCAGGTACACTAACTTATGAAGCTGTTAAGCAGACTACCGACTATGGTTTTGGTCAGTCTACTTGTGTTGGTATTGGTGGCGACCCTATTCCGGGTTCTAGCTTTATCGATATTTTAAAGCTATTCCAAGAAGACCCCAAAACTGAAGCGATTGTTATGATTGGTGAAATTGGGGGTACTGCTGAAGAAGAAGCTGCTGCTTACATTAAAGCCAATGTTACTAAACCTGTTGTTGCTTACATTGCGGGTGTAACAGCGCCGCCCGGCAAGCGCATGGGCCACGCTGGTGCCATTATTTCTGGCGGCAAGGGTACAGCAGACGAAAAGTTTGCTGCGCTAGAAGACGCAGGTGTTAAAACGGTGCGTTCTTTAGCTGATATTGGTAGTGCACTAAAAGAAGTTACTGGTTGGTAAGTGCTAGCTAAATTGTTTCTGTAAAACCAGCCGCCTACTTTTTTAGTAGGCGGTTTTTTTTATTCTTTTTCTGTGGTGACTGGCGGAGCCTTTTTAATTAAACGCGCAGCAAATGATTGCAGGCGAGGTGCGCCAATTAAGATAAGCACAAAAGCGATGGGCCAAGCAATGTAAAAAGAATGTAGCCACCGCCAGAAAAAATTGCTATCAAAGCCGGTGTTCACTAAGGTGATTACAAAAGTCATTATTGTAACCATGTAAATCGACATAATGGTTGTAAACACATAGCGAGCGTAGCGTGCAGGAACAAACATTTTTATCTCCAAGGTTATTTTAGCATTTACTCATTCTAGCGAATATTTTTTAGTCTTGTACAATGCTTTCCCTTTATCAAGCGAATAGTTATGCCCTAAGAAAAGACTAGCCTTGAAATTTTCTTACCTGACCCCATTAATAAGTAAATCCAACTATTTTATTAATCTTGATGCTTAGGAGTTCGTTGATAATGAGTCAGGCAGAAAAACAAACGCTTGGTTTTCAAACTGAAGTTAAACAACTGCTGCACTTAATGGTGCATGCCCTTTACTCGAACCGTGAAATATTTTTACGAGAGCTAATTTCCAACGCCTCAGATGCGTGTGACAAATTGCGTTTTGAAGCCATTGCCAAGCCTGCACTGTTAGAAGAAGATGCAGACTTAAAAGTAAAAATCAGTTTTGACGAAGTGGCTAATACTTTAACCCTAGAAGATAACGGCATAGGTATGAGCCGTGAAGATGTGATTGCTAATCTAGGTACGATTGCTCGCTCTGGTACTGCTGAATTTATCCAACAGCTAAGTGGCGATCAGAAAAAAGATTCTGGTTTAATTGGCCAGTTTGGTGTGGGTTTTTATTCTGCTTTTATCGTTGCTGATGAAGTGACTGTTGAAACCCGTAAAGCGGGTGCAACAGCAGAGCAAGGTGTGCGCTGGACTTCAAAAGGTGATGGCGAATTTACCGTTGAGACCATTAATAAAGCCACGCGCGGTACTAGCATTACCCTAACTCTAAAAGATGATGCCAAAGAATACGCGAACGATTACCGCTTGCGTAACGTGATCCAAAAGTATTCGGACCATATAGGTTTACCGATTCAGCTGCAAAAAGAAGTTGAAATTACTGCTGAAGATGAAGCTGATACTAAAGACGCATTAGAAGTTAAAGACCAAGCAACAGCGGTTGAATGGGAAACCATTAACAAAGCCAATGCTTTGTGGACGCGCAACCGTAACGAAATTAAAGAAGAAGAATACCAAGAGTTTTATAAGCACGTTGCCCACGATTATGAAGCCCCGCTAGATTGGAGCCATAACAAGGTAGAAGGTAAGCAGGAATACACTTCCTTATTGTTTATTCCCAAGCGTGCACCGTTTGATTTATACCAGCGTGAAGCCCCGCGTGGTGTGAAGCTTTATGTGCAGCGTGTGTTTATTTTAGATAACGCTGAACAGTTTTTACCGCTTTACCTGCGCTTTATTAAGGGTGTGGTTGATTCTTCTGATTTACCGTTGAATATTTCGCGTGAAATACTGCAACAAAACCCACAAATTGACAGCATGAAAGCTGCACTAACCAAGCGTGTACTTAGCTTGCTAGATAAAATGGCTGAAGACCAAGACAAGTATTACGAGTTTTGGAAAGAATTTGGTCAAGTAGTAAAAGAAGGCCCTGGCGAAGACTTTGCTAACCGTGAGCGCATAGCTGGCCTGTTGCGCTTTAGTTCAACCGAGCAGCAAGAACAGCGCGTTAGCCTAGCTGATTATGTTAGCCGCATGAAAGAAGGCCAAGACAAGGTTTATTACCTAATTGGTGAAAGCTTAGCGCAAGTTAAATCTAGCCCACACCTTGAAGTGTTCCGTAAAAAAGGCATTGAAGTGTTGCTGTTAACCGACCGTATTGACGAATGGTTAATGAGTCACTTAAATGAATTTGATGGCAAAACGCTAGTTGACGTTGCGCGTGGCGATTTAGATTTAGGTTCGTTAGATACTGAAGAAGATAAAAAAGCCCAAGAAGTAGCTACTGAAACCAAAAAAGATTTGTTAGAACGCATTAAAAAGACTTTAGATGACCGTGTTAGCGAAGTGCGAGTTTCAACGCGCTTAACCGATTCGCCAGCTGTGTTGGTGATAGGTGCGGGTGATTTAGGCTTACAAATGCGTAAAATTTTAGAAGCTTCAGGGCAAAAAATGCCTGATAGCAAGCCAATTCTAGAAATTAATCCTAGCCATCTTTTAATTGCGCGTTTAGAAGCCGACACTAAAGAAGCTAGTTTTAATGACTTGGCTGAGTTACTTTGTGACCAAGCGGCCTTGGCTGCGGGTGAAAGTTTAGAAGACCCAGGTCAGTTTGTGCAAAGGTTAAATCGTTTATTATTAGATTTAGCTAGCAAATAAAGTAGCACAAATGAATTGCGCTCGGTTTAATGCCGAGCGTTTTTTGTAGTTATTCTGGACACTTGGGTAATCAATGGGTAAAGTTCACCCATTACACATCATAATGATTAATTAAGATGGAGCAGGTAGTGGATCGCAGAACACTTTTAAAAGCTTTGTCTTTGCTAGGTTTTGTTGCCTTAGGTAGTGGCACAGTGCTACGTCAGGTAGTTATGACAGACAAACTACAAAAAAGCTTTGGCATGGGTGCTTTACAAGGTCAGTGGGCTGCTACTAACCTACAACACGGTATGGAAGATATTTTGCCTACCCAGTTGAGTGAAGCTTTGTCGGTTGTTCACCAGCAGGCTGCTGCAGAAGCCGCAGCTATGGGGTCAACTGATGCACAAACACGCACACGTTATTTTGAAAGTGTGTTTGATGACGACTATTTTTTGCCTGAAGAAAAACGCGAAACAATGCTGATGGCTTATCAGCGTTTAGATCGCCTACAATCTTTTGTTGGGCATGGTAATTTTAACCTTTTATCTTTTGATGAAGCGTTAAAGTTTGCACGTAATTACCCAGATATAGGCAACTTTACCCAAGCTGAAATGGATTTTTTAGACGAGCTTTATCACATTGATGCCCGTTTATATGGTTTCTACGGCGATCGCGTTTTAGATACTTTAACTAGTCGTATTGTTAAAGCCGATGTGGAAAGCGTTGGACGCACTGGGCATTACCTGTTTAAAGGTAAGTCGATGGTCTTTTACGACCGTTTGCTTAAGGACGTTGGTGACGACCTAGTGTTAACTTCGGGCGTACGCAGTATGGTTAAACAGCTGCACTTGTTTTTGGCTAAAGCCGAGCAATCAGCAGGCAATATGTCTAAAGCATCACGCTCATTAGCACCGCCGGGTTATTCTTACCATGCGATTGGTGATTTTGACGTAGGTAAAGTTGGCTTTGGCTACCGTAACTTTAGTGATGACTTTGCTGAAACTGATGTCTATAAACGGCTACAAGATTTAGGTTTTGTAGAAATACGTTACACTACAAACAATAACTTTGGTGTGCGCTATGAACCTTGGCACATTCAAGTAAGTTAAATATATATTTGGTTTTATAGTGTGAGTACAAGCCACCAGATTTGGTGCCTTGTTGTGAAAAGTAAAAAGGAAGTATTAAATGCAAGTTATTACCGCTAGACCCTCGATTATTTTGCACCTATTGATTGTTTTTTCTTTGTTGATTGGTTTACCTGCTGTTGCAGCAGATGCTAAGCCAGAGTTAAAACCTTTTACCTTAGTTATTAAAGATCCACTTAAGTCGATGCCGGATTACAGCACGATTAGTCACATTCCAGCCCGTAAAGATGCTTTTTTTAAAGCATTATTGCCTTTAGTTCTTTATGAAAATCAGCGCATTACTTGGCAGCGCGAACAGTTGGTTGCGGCTAACGAGCAGGTTAAACAAGGTAAAAAGTTAAGTGCTAAAGACCTTAAGAAAGTGACTGAAATTAGTAGCTATTACGGTTTAGAGTGGCCTTTAGAAGAAAAAGATTGGGCGGTTGTTGCTAATAAGATACAGCCAGTACCTGCTGATTTAGTGCTAATGCAAGCCGCCAATGAATCGGCTTGGGGTACTTCGCGTTTTGCGCGTGAAGGTAATAACTTATTTGGACAGTGGTGTTTTAGTAAGGGTTGCGGTCTAGTGCCCTCTGGACGCGACAAGGGTAAAAGCCACGAAGTACGTAAGTTCGCAACGGTATTAGAAAGTGTGCAAGCTTATATGGTGAATATCAACACACACCGTGCTTATGCTGACTTGCGTGATATTAGACAGAGCTTAAATAAGAGCAATAAAAAAGTGGGTGGTATTGATTTAGCGCCTGGTTTGCTAAGCTATTCAGAGCGTCGTCAGGCTTATGTTGATGAGTTGGTACAAATGATTAGAACCAATGCTAAGTACGTTGACAAAGCAATGACTGAAGTTGGTGTGCATTTTCTTAACCAGTAATTCTTAAAAAGTTGTGTACTCTTGCATCTAGCCCCTGTTATAGGTGCAAGAGTAGGTTACAATAAGCACCATTTTGTTTAATTGGTATAGCAAAGGTAATTCATGGCTAAAGGTCTTATTGTTACTGTGCTGGGTGGTGGAAGTTTTGGCACAGCCCTGTCCTCTATCGCTGCTAACAACGGCTATACTACGCGTTTGTGGGTACGTGATTCCGCCTTAGCAGAACAAATTAATCAGCAGCACCGTAACCCACGCTACCTTCCAGATTTAGAATTGCCCATCAGCATTCAAGCCACTAGCTCTTTAGAAACCGCTCTAGATGGCGCTGGTTTAGTATTTATGGCAATTCCTAGCAAAGGCTTTGCACAAGTGTTGCAGCAAGCCCTACCGTTTATGAACCCCAAACAAATTCTAGTCAGCACCACTAAGGGTTTTGAAGAAAAAGGCTTTAAGTTAATGAGCCAAATTCTACAAGAAACGACTGGATTTCAACATTTAGGTATTTTGTCGGGTCCTAACCTTGCTAGTGAAGTGGCTAAAAAATTCTTAACTGCTACAGTGATTGCCAGCCCTGATGATTTAACACGCATTACTGTGCAACAGGTTTTAGGCAATCATTATTTTCGTGTGTATGCAAATACCGACATGTATGGTGCTGAGTTGGGTGGTGCATTAAAAAATATTTATGCCATCGCTGTTGGTATGTCAGTGGCTTTGGGTATGGGCGAGAATACTAAAAGTATGCTTATGACCCGTGCTTTAGCTGAAATGAGTCGTTTTGCAGTCAGTTTAGGCGCTAATCCCATGACTTTCTTGGGGCTTTCAGGTGTTGGCGATTTAATCGTGACTTGTTCGTCACCCTTGTCACGCAATTACCGTGTTGGTTATGCTTTGGGTGAAGGTCAAAGCCTTGATGAGATAGTGACTTCTTTAGGTCAGGTTGCTGAAGGTGTAAATACGGTACGTTTAGTTAAAGCTCAGGCTGATAATATGGGGATTTACATGCCATTAGTGCAAGCCTTATATTTGGTGTTATTTGAAGGCCATAACCCCAAAGAAATGGCGAGTTCGTTAATGGGGCGCGAACAAAGTACCGATGTTGAATTTGTTCTACCGCATGATGAAATGCTTAAATCTGCAAAAAAAATTACCCGCATAACTCATTAATTGTAGGGATAAATTAACATGACAGAAACCACTATCAAAGAGCGCCTAAAAGATGAAAGCTTTTGGTTACGGTTGCCTTTTATGCTGTTGTTTTTTATTGCTTGGCGCCTCACAGAATTAATTTTAATGGGTATTGTTTTACTACAGCTTATTTTTCGCTTATTTAAAGGTAGGTCGCAGTTACAGTTTCTAACATTTAGCTCGCAACTAACCCGTTATAGTTATCAAATATTTCGTTATTTAACCTTTAATACTGAAGTTAAGCCTTTCCCTTTTGCAGATTGGCCTAACACAGAAGCAGTCGATGCCGACCCTTATTCACCGAATGCACCTGTCACTGAAGACCCTGTATCTATTATCGAAGACCCTGCACCAAATGGACAGACAGTTAACAAAAGTTAATGGCAGAAAACCCTGCCTTGGAAAAACTTAAATGTGGAATGATATGCTTTGGCCCTTAGCTGCAATGCAGCAGGGTGTTGATCTGGTAAACCGCCAAATGTTGGCTAACCAATGCCGCTTGTTAAAAGATTACTTAAGTGAATTTAAAGCGGTTGGTCGCCTACCCCATGATATGGAAGGCATCACCTTTAAAATCAACAATCGTGACTCAGAATTAATTAGTCCTAAAGGCAGTACCACCCAGCGCTATGTGTTGTATTTGCACGGCGGTGGTTTTGCACTGGGTTCTTTAGACACACACCGCGACCTAGTAACTGCTTTTGCGCGCCATGCAGATGCACGAATACTGGCGATTGATTACCGTTTAGCCCCTGATTACCCTTGGCCTGCGGGTTTAGAAGATTCTTTAGCTGCTTATCAATGGCTAGTTGACCAAGGTGTAACGGCCGATCGAATTGCTGTGTGTGGAGATTCTGCTGGCGGTGGTTTGGCGGTTGCGCTGCTGCAAAAACTGCATGAGAAGAAACAGAGCCAACCAGCGGCTTGTGTACTCTTATCGCCTTGGGTTGACCTGTCTTGTTCTAGTCCATCTATGGATTTGAACGCTGCAACAGACCCCTTGTTAAACCGTGTACAAATGAACGCCTTTGCTGAGCTTTACGCCAACAAGATGCCCTTAGATAGCCCCGAGATTTCACCACTATTTGGTAATCTTTACGGTTTGGCACCTTTGCATGTACAAGTTAGCTCGCAAGAAGTGTTGCGTGATGATGCACGCCGTTTAGTAACAGCCATTCAAAACCAAGGTGGTCAAGCCGAGCTTAATGAAACGCCTTGGATGCCACACGTTTGGCAGTTACTGTACCGTTATTTGCCACAAGCAGCTGCCAGCGTACGCCAAGCTTCACGTTTTATTAAGCTACAAACTGCGGGTTAGAATTTTTTCTAAGCACTGACGTGTTTGTTCTGGGTGTTCTAATGGAAACATGTGACCACCTGGAACAGGATAAATTTCAAAACCCATTCTGCGTAAACGCTTTTCACGCTGCTCAGTAATTAGTTCGCTTGATTCGCCACGAATAATACTAGCCGGTACTTTAAGTTTACGATGGCTGCCGGTTAGGTTGTCTGCTAAGTTACGAAAAATAGCGACTTCAACAGCAGGACTAAAGCGTAGCTGAATACCACCCGTTGCACGTTGTTCAGTACCAAACTCTACATAATCTTGCAGTGCTTGTGGATGAAAATTCTTAAAAAGATTTTTTCCTGCAAAATAATTAACGGCGGTTACTTGGTCTGGAAAATGGCTACGCCGACCTTTGGTAATCCCAGCTGGGGTAATTTTATCAATAAACCCAAAGCGTTTGCCTAGTTTTAAACCCAAGCTATCAAAACCAGTTAAAAGTGGTGGATCTAATAAAATAATTTGTGAAAAGCGTTCAGGTGTTTTTAAGGCTGCCATATAAGTGACCACCCCACCTAACGAATGACCCACGCCAACTACAGGCTTGTCACCACAAGTTTGTTCTAAGTATTGCAATAATTCATCTACTAAATTTTGCCAATTCTTGTTTACTGGGAAGTTGGGTTGGTGGCCTAAACGGTCTAACATTTTAATTTGCCACTGGTTTTGCATTGGCTCTAATAAAACACGGTAACTTTGCCCAGGAAAGCCATTAGCGTGCGCAAAGTGCAAAATAGGCTGACTCATGTATAACCCTTCTACTGAAAATAAGCTGATAGTAGAACGCTTGTTTGAATTAAAAGCAAGGCTTGCTACCTTTGGCATTCAGTTTTATTCTGGGCAACCCATTAATGTTATTAAGAGTAATGAACATGGTTGATGAAAAACCTAAGCGTAAAACTGCCTTACGCAACCTTGTTTTTATAGCCGTTACTTTGGCTGCAATTACCTATGCATTTTTAAAGCTAGAAGCTTAGTGATGCCTTCACATTAGGTGTCGTTATTTTTTGTATTAAGTTAAGGTCATTCAATGTTTTTAAATGAAATCTTGCATGCTGTTCCAGACGGTGCAGAAGAGTTGTGTTTGCAATTACCCCACTTAGAACTCGCGGCTTTGGCTTGGGGTGATCCAGCAGGTAAGCCTTTATTGGCGCTGCATGGTTGGTTAGATAATGCCATGACCTTTGTAAAGCTTGCCCCAGTATTAGCAGCAGCAGGTTATCGAGTAGTAGCCATTGATTTTGTTGGGCATGGTTTTTCAGATTGGCGGCCCGCAGGCCAGCCTTACACCATGCTAGATAATTGCTTTGATGTGCAAGCAGCAGTAATGGCGCTGGGTTGGGCGCGGTTTACATTGCTAGGCCATTCGATGGGTGCAGGGGTGGCTTCTTTGTTGGCGGGTGCTCACCCTGAAGTGGTTGAAAAGCTGGTACTTATTGATGGGGTGGGTACGTTAACGACGCCCGACCAAGATGCTGCTAAGCAACTAGGCCAAGCCCTAGCCCGTTGGATAGGGCATCAACAAAAAAATAGTAATAAAGATGATAAAGATGCCATGTCTTCTTTTTATGGAAAAATTTATCCAACCATTGAAGTGGCGGCTAAAGCGCGTATGCAAGGCATTGGTGCTGTTGATTATGCAGCTGCTTTAGAGCTTTGTCAGCGAGCGTTACAGCAAAATGACCTAGCAGAACCCAGTTCTGGCTGGTTTTGGCGCAGTGATTCACGTTTACGTCATCCTTCATCTTTTCGCCTGACTGAAGCACAAAACTTATCTTTTATGGCAGGTATAACAGCGCCCACTCTTTATTTAGAAGGTGATAAAGGTTTAATGGCTGGTCGCCCAGAAATTGCTGCACGTTTGCAAGCCATAAAAAATGTACAAAAAGTACCCTTAATTGGCAGCCATCATTTGCATTTAGAAGCTGCCAGTTGCCAAGCAGTAGCCACTGAAGTTGTTAAGTTTTTAAGTAAGTAAAGGAGTTGTTAAGTGGTACGCACGTCAGGCAAAAAATTAAGTATTCGTTCTTCATATAATAAACGCGTTGCATTGGTATTGGGTTCTGGTGGTGCTAGAGGTTATGCCCATATTGGTGTAATAGAAGAGCTAGAAGCTAGAGGCTATGAAATTGTTGGCATTTCTGGCTGCTCTATCGGTGCTTTAATTGGCGGGCTTTATGCTGCTGGTAAAATGCAAGAGTATAAAGAATGGGTAACAGGCCTTAACTACTTTGATTTATTTCGCCTAGTCGATGTGACTTGGAGCCCGATGGGCGCTATTAAAGGCGAAAAAGTTATGGACGTTATTACGAGTATGCTTAATGGACGTACCATTGAATCTTTACCTATTCCTTTTACTTCGGTTGCTACAGATTTAATTAATCAAAAAGAAGTTTGGTTTCAAGAAGGTTCTTTAGAGCAAGCTATTCGTGCTTCCGTTGCAGTGCCTGGCGTAATTACGCCAGTTCAAGATAGGGGGCGTACCCTTGTTGATGGCGGCTTGCTAAATCCGCTGCCTATCACTCCTGCCGTTGCTTGGCATGCTGACCTTATTATTGCCGTTAACGTCACTGCGCAAAGCCCAGGTTTAAGCCTAGATGAATTAATGCCTGATTGGGGTAAAAAACATATAAAAGATAGTGACCCTACAGCGGTAGGTGAGTGGATGCACCGTATTAAAAGCCGTGCTGGTGACTTATTAGGACGGCTGAATTTTTGGGAAGGTGAAGAAAATGAACCCATAGGTCAGGGTGAAGGTACAGATACTAATTGGGGTAAGCTTAATATTATTATTCAATCCTTTGAAACTACGCAAGCAGCTTTAGCGCAATATAAAATTGCTGGCTATCCGCCAGATATATTAATTGAAGTACCGCGTAGTGCTTGTAGTAGTTATGAGTTTCACCGAGCAAGCCAGCTGATTGAGCTAGGCCGCCGATTAGCTAAAAAACAACTAAATAAATGGGAAGTTCACCACCCAGTTTTGAGTGGCGACCTTGATGGTTGAATTATAAAAAAACAGCTAGCTTTCCCCTAGCTGGGCAATAATTGCTTCTAAGGGTACATCTTTTTCTTTAATTAAAGCGACTATGGCGGCTATATCTTCTTCACGATTTAATGCCATTGCTTGGTTAACATCATCAACTAATTGCAGTGCCTGTGCTTTAGTTAAATAGCGCAGCGCCTTAATACGATTGTTAATTGGCTTACTCATTAATTCAAAAACTGAACTGTTAGTATTGGTCAAGCTTTTATTGTTTAGTTTAACAGTTTCAGGTTGTTGTTCAGGTGCTATTTTAAGCGGTGTTTCTAATGCTTTATTTTGAACTAGGCTATCTGATGAAATTACAGTTTTTACTAAAGTTTTGTCTTCTGCAACAGTTTCAGTGAGTTCTTTTTTATACTTAGATTTGCTATCAAGCAGCTCTGAATAATGGGCGAGTGAAGGCATCATAAATTTTAAGTGCTTAAGAACTTTGCTTTCAATTAATTTCATTTCTTGATGTTTAATATAACCATTAGGTTTGCGAGCCTGAGTCGCAAGTGCAACAGTATTTTTAATCACCTCATTGCGATAGTCAGCGATTACATCAATAGACCGGCTTTCAAGTAGTTTTTCTTGTTCTTTAGATTTAATCATACCTAGCCTTGTTCTAAGGGTTTTAACACAACTTTGAATTAATTTATCATAAGATTCATCAATCGTTTCAGAAGGCTCTAATTCAGGTTGGCTAGCATTGCCTAAGCTATAATCAATTTTACTGGCTTTTAATTCTCTTTTTACATCAGCTATAAAATTATCAAATGATTTACGATCAGATGGAGTAGAGCCAGTATACATAGGCTTTGGCACTCCATCTATTAGCACCTTTAAGTGATTTGCCTGAGTTTTTTCATAGGTAAAAGGCGTTTCCGTGCCTAAGAGGTCGGTTAAAAATCTAATCACGCGCTTTTGGTACTTGCTATACATTGTTTGCTTAAACATAAGTTGCCTCTCCTGGCTATAAATAATTCCTGCAAATGTTAGCACTAAAATAGGACCAAAGATCAGAATTTAGGCGTTTACCTTTACCAAGCTAGATTACTAGGCGATTTTAAATTGTTTAACATCTTTTTCTAACATTTTTGCTAGCTCTTCTAGCTGTTGACTTGCTGAAGTAATCTTGACTGCTTCAAGCTCGGCTTGTATTGCCGCTTGAGTTATCTGGTTAAAATTATTGCTAATTTCCATAGCAACTGAACTTTGCTGTTCTGTTGTCGCTGCAATTTGATAATTCATATCGGTAATGCGTGTTACTGATGCATTAATCGCATTTAATGAATCACCTGCAAGTTTAGCCTGTTGCACGCTTAGGTCAGCTTGTTTGCGTCCTTGCTTCATAACATGAACAGCTTTATTAGAGCTAGATTCCATTTTTTCTATAACGATTTTAATTTCACGGGTTGAATCTTGTGTTCTTCTTGCTAGATTGCGTACTTCATCGGCAACCACCGCAAACCCACGTCCTTGTTCACCAGCACGAGCCGCTTCTATTGCAGCATTTAACGCCAATAGATTGGTTTGTTCTGCAATGCCTTCAATGATTTCCATAACACGACTAATTTCGTCACTGTCTTTAGATAAATCATTAATAACATCGGCTGCTTCAACAACCTTTTTAGCTAAATCACCAATACTTAATTGGGTTTTATTCACTTCTGCTTGGCCGACATTAAACTCTTGCATTGCCGCTTCAGCTAAATTAGCAGCAGCACTGGTATGGCTAGCTACTTCAGTAACAGTATTAGTCATTTCTGCTACTGAAAGTGCTCCTTGCTCGGTTGAAAGCTTTTGATTGCTAATAGATTTTTCGTTTTTTCGCGCTGTCAGTAGTAATTCTTTTGATGCTGAAGATAACTTGTTAGCAGTAACTATAGAGTTTTTAGTAATAGTATTAAGATGTTCGCTTAAGTCTTTTACAGCACTTAAAATACTATTTTCAAATAAAGGATTGATTTGTAAGGTTAAATCCCCTGAAGCAATTTTATTAATAATAGATGCAGCACTTTCTGGCTCGCCACCGATTATTTTTTTTAATCTTCTGACTACACTGATGGCAACACTAATACTCACTGCTAATGAAATAAAAGTAATAATTAACATAATTCTTTGGAAGCTATTAGTTTGTTGCATAGCAATTGCAACGTTAGCTTGAATAAGCTGTTCTTGAACATCAATTAAAAGATTGATATCTTCCAGCCATTTACCATAAGCAGGAGAAACAGTTTTTAACAAGTAATCCGTTGCAGTATCAAACTGGTTGCTGTTAATTAAGTTCATTAGTGTGCTAGTGATGGCAAGTGTTTCTTTTTCAGTTTTCTTAATTTGTGCCAGTAATCTTTCTTCTTGGTTGCTATGTTGCAGATTTGCAAACATGGTATTCAATACAATAGCAGATTTTTGATAATTACTATCTAGCTCAGTAATTATTTTTTGATGGACTAAAGAACTGTTGGTGTTGTTGACCAGTACTGCATCACGTATGGCAATGGCTCTATCGTGTACGCTGCCACGAAAGTTAATGGCCTGGCGTTGTTCTACTGCGGTTTGTTCAGATAGCTGGTTTAAACTTTTGTCAGCAATGCTTATTTTAATCAGTCCAATCAGTGAAATTGACAGCATTATCAACATCAATAGAGCAAAGCCACTGTACAAGCGGTTAATAATTTTCATTTTTCTCTCGGTGCAAGTAAATTTTGTTCATTCTAACATTTTTGTAACTTGTTGTGAGTAAAAGGTCGTAAGTAGTACTTTTGTAATTTTTTGTTAGCCATCTAGCATCGCTAAGGCAATTTTCTAAGTGTTAAAATTTGCTCGCTGCGCCCAAAAGGGCCTTTTACATCATGCAAAATGGCACTGGTTATGCCGATACCATCACTACCATATTGCTGGGTGGTTTCTAGGCCTAACCATTTACCTGTTGGGTAGCGATGTAAATGAATTTGTAGGTCTAAATTAGGAAACGCCCAAGTGATATTACTGCCTTGGCGGGGCGCTGTGCCATTAGCAGTATCGACCATACCCATTAAGTGAACAAAGTCACTGGTTGGTAGGTTTTCAACCATTTCTATGGCGGTATTTAGCCAAACAATGCCTTTACCAGCACGATGGTCTTTATCTATTTTAGCTTCTAGACTTTTAATGTAACCACCTGGCCAGTGTGAAATACCGTCCCAGCTTGGTAGTGTATCTGGGTGCTGAATCGCCTTATCTTCCAAAGCGGCCACTTCAGAACTGTCTTGGGTGCACATACGCCAAACTCTAGCAACAATGCAGGTTTTGCCTTGGGCTTGCATCTTAGACTCGATTAGCTCAATGGTTTTTCCTGGGCGTATTGCTTCTGTGGTTATTGTAAATTCACCGACTGGAATTAAACCAAAAATATCGTAGCTGATTCGACCAATACGCATAGCATCACGAGGCTGAAATAGCTCTAACTCTGCTGCAATAATGCCGCTAGCAGGTGCCATGTGTTGTTCATGGGCATTCCAAGCACCTTGGGCGTGGTTGGTTGAGCGATAGGCGCTAGTAACGGCTCCGCTGGAAGCTATTTCTCTGTTAATAAACTGGTAGTAGGCATTCATATTTAATCCATCTTCTTGTAATCATTAAAAAAATTATTGGGTAGTCCAAGCAGTATACAACTGAAAGCCTGCCTAATAAAATTCATTAAAAAGGAAAAAGTAGCGGCACTAGCAACACAGTGGTTATTAATATCAGCACTGTGAAAGGCACGCCTATACGCAAAAAGTCACTAAAACGGTATTGCCCTGGCCCTAAAACAAGGGTGTTAACGGGTGAAGACACTGGCGTCATAAAAGCAGCAGAAGCCGCAATGGCGACGGTCATTGCAAAAGCAGCGGGTGCAACATCAAAAGCTTGGGCTATTGCTATGGCAATGGGCGCAAACAGAACCGCTGTTGCTGTATTAGAAATAAACAAACCTGTGGTCGCAGTCGCAATAAATAACACCGCCAAAATAACCCTAGGTGCAGAATTGCCAAACACATTCATCATGCCTTGTACGGCCAAATCTATACCACCAGTTTTTTGTAACGCAGCAGCAAAAGGAATCATGCCAACAATTAAAATTAAACTAGGCCAATGAATGGATTTATAGGCGCTGTCCATATCAATACAGCGAAAAGCACCCATCAAAACACAGCCAATAATCGCTGCTAACACATTGGGCACTAGGCCACTAATCATTAAACCCACCATTACGGCAAGGCTCAACAAGGCGTAAGGGGCTTTATCTAAAGCGGGCGCACTATTGTCTTGTTCAGCAGGCAAGTTCAAAACAATAAAGTCACGGCTAGATGTTTGTAAGCGCTGAATGTTTTGCCAGTTACCCACTACTAATAAAGTGTCCGCAGGTTTTAATACCTCGTCAATCAGTAAGCCTTCTAAAGCATTTTGTTGCCGTCTTAAACCAATTACGTTTAATTTGCGGTGGCTACGAAAACCTAGCTCTTGAATGGTTTTACCTAGTAGGCGCGAATCGGGTGGCAGCAACACTTCGGCTAAACCAAGGCTGCGTGAATGCTCTGTAAAATAACTTTGCCTTAATTTTAAGGGTTCTACGCCTAGTTCAGCATAAGCGCTGCTTAGGTCACAATCTGGGTCAACCAAGCTCACTAATAACCAATCGCCTGCGCGTAAATCAGTACTGCCCGTTGCACCCAGCAATAAACGCCTAAAGCGTCTTTGCCGTTCAACCGCAATCACGTTAATGCCATATTGACGACGCAATTTTAATTCGTTTAGCGTTTGCCCGACTAGGCTTGAATTAAGGTTAACTTTTAAACGTAACTGACGGTCTTCTAAACTGTATTCGCGCACTAAATCTGCCAGTGTGTGGCGAGGTTCACCGGCGGCGGCTTGGCTTTTTTCATTCACCAACCAACGGCGAACCAGCAGCATATAACCTATCCCCAACACCAACACCACTAAACCAATTGGCGTGAAGGATAAAAAGCTAAAACCTTCATAACCATTACGCACCAATTCACTGTGAATCACCATATTAGGCGGCGTTGCTACCAAGGTCAGCATACCGCTAATTAATCCAGCAAAACTTAGTGGCATCATTAACTTACTGGGGTGAATATTGTTGCGGGCGCAAATACTCAGCACCACAGGAATAAAAATAGCCACCACACCAGTCGAACTCATAATTGAACCTAACCCAGCAACTGCCAGCATTAAATACACAATTAACTTGGTTTCACTGTTGCCAGAATGGTGAATGAGTTTTTCACCAATTTGATACGCCACACCGGTACGCACCAGCCCATCACCCACAACAAACAAGGCAGCAATGACCACTACGCTAGGGTCGCTAAACCCAGTTAAGGCTTCTGGCACTGTTAACACGCCACTTAAAGGCAGCGCTAACAAAACCAAAATAGCCACAACGTCCATTCGGGGGCGGTTACGCACAAATAAAATAATGGCTACAAAAAGTAGGCTTAAAACAAAAAATAAAGATAAATTCATGGTAGGGGTCTAAAAGTCAACGAATGATAGGGTTAAAAACTTAAACAAGTGTACTGTTTTTTTAACTGAGTTAAGTAAATTAAAGTAAATATAAAGCCTATCAACCCTTTTCTAGTCGGCTATAACGGTTATTCTGGTGCTTTACGTAATTTTAAATCCCCTTAGTATGGGTACAAAAGATTGGATATAAACAATTGAACTCCCCAGCGGCACTTCCCATTGATTTAATTCTTAATGAGCTTAAACAAACCCTAGCGCAATCAACTAGGGTTTTGCTTCAGGCGCCGCCGGGTGCAGGTAAAACTACCCGTGTGCCCTTGGCTTTGCTAGATGCCCCTTGGCGTGCCGGTAAAAAAATTATAATGCTTGAACCTAGGCGCATAGCCGCACGATCAGCAGCAAGGTTTATGGCGCAGCAATTAGGCGAACAAGTTGGGCAAACAGTGGGTTACCGCACTAAGCTGGATAGCCAAATTTCTGCAGCCACGCAAATAGAAGTAGTTACTGAAGGCATTCTTACGCGCATTATTCAAAATGACCCGCTGCTAGAAGATTACGCTGTGGTTATTTTTGATGAGTTCCATGAGCGTTCTTTAGCTGCCGATCTAGGGCTGGCGCTAGTGCTTGAATCACAAGAAGTGCTAAGGGAAGACTTACGTTTATTGGTCATGTCCGCAACCTTAGACACTGCGCCGATTGCCAGTGTATTAGGCGATGTGCCTATTATTAGCAGCGAAGGTCGTGCCTTTCCTGTGGAGGTTATTTACCGTCCTGCTGTTCTTAAGAATACTGGTAAGAGTGCTGTTAAAAACACTGATATAACCGATGCCGTGGTTAGGGTAATTAAGGAAGCTTTGGCAGAACAAGCTGGTTCTTTATTGGTGTTTTTGCCCGGAGTCGGTGAAATTCGTCGGGTTGAAAATCAGTTACGCAACCAAGTGCCCAACGATGTAATCATCACCCCTTTGTATGGCAATTTAAGACCTGAACAGCAAGATCAAGCCATAGCTGCAACAAGCGCAACAACACGTAAGTTGGTATTGGCAACCGCCATTGCTGAAACCAGCTTAACCATTGAAGGGGTGACGGTCGTTATCGACAGCGGCCAACAGCGTAAATCAGTATTTGACCCTAACAGTGGCATGGCACGTTTGCAGACTTGTCGGGTATCTAAAGCTTCTGCTGAACAACGTAAAGGCCGAGCAGGACGTAACCAGCCAGGCGTGTGTTATCGGTTATGGAGTGCTGCTGACCAAGCCAATCTAGTAGCATTTACTCCACCAGAAATTTTAGAAGCCGACCTAGCTTCACTGGTATTGGATTTAGCTCAGTGGGGTGCGCGTGAAGCTTCTCAAGTTAGCTGGATAGACACGCCACCTAAAGCCCACTGGAACCAAGCTGTTCAACTATTACAGCTTTTAGATTTATTAGATGACCAAGGTGCTATTACTGAACAAGGCAAGGCGGCACGCAATTTAGGCATTCATCCACGCTTAGCTAAAATGGTTTTATCGGGTCGCAAGTTGGGTTTAGGTAGAGCCGCCGCAGAGCTAGCAGCTTTACTAGGTGAGCGTGACTTGCTAGGCGCAAAGGCGGGTGCTGATATTCACCAGCGTTTGCGAGTGCTTCGAGATGAAGACCAACCCGCAGGGTTAAACTTAAGTCGTTTAACGAGTATCCAGCAGCTTGCAAAGCGTTTAAGGCTTAACAGCGATGCAAGTGAAAAAATGCCTAACGCGACAGAAGTAGGGCGTTTATTGGCACTGGCTTATCCAGACAGAATTGGGCGGCGGCGTTCAGGGCAAACGGGTCGCTATCAGCTAAGTAATGGCAAAGGCGCTCTACTAAGAGAAGATGATTTGCTTAACGGGCAGCAGTGGCTAGTGGCGGCTGATCTTGATGGTGAAAAACGTGAAGCCAGAATTTATTTAGCCGCACCGCTTGATATTGCCGAGGTTGAACAAG
>CAYJCB010000032.1:0-12189 GCA_964368615.1 uncultured Halomonadaceae bacterium
AGGTGTTTTGTGCTGGGCATAATTTAAAAGAAGTACAAGGGCAGCTGGGCGATCACCAAGCACAATTAAAGCTGTTTAAGCGTTGCAGCGAAGTGATGCAGAAAATTGTGGAGCTACCGCTGACGGTTATTGCCAGTGTTCGTGGTGTGGCCACCGCAGCAGGTTGTCAGCTAGTGGCTAGTTGTGATTTAGCCGTTGCAGCAGAAACCGCACGTTTTGCGACCCCCGGCGTTAATATCGGCTTGTTTTGTTCCACACCTATGGTGGCTTTAACCCGCAACGTTCACCCTAAACACGCGATGGAAATGTTGTTAACGGGCGAAATGATTTCTGCTGCCAGAGCCGAACAAATCGGTTTAGTTAATCGCGTAGTTGCTGATGATGAATTAGAAGCAAAAACCCTAGAACTGGCGCAGGTCATTGCTTCTAAATCACCTAAAACCCTAGCGATAGGTAAAGAAGCTTTTTATACCCAATCCTCTATGTCTTTGCCTGAAGCTTATAACTACACAGCCAAGGTAATGGCAGCTAACTTAGATATTTTAGATGCCAAAGAAGGCATCTGTGCTTTTGTTGAAAAGCGCCACCCTGAGTGGCAGGGGAAGTAGTGGTAAGGAAAACAAGCGCCCTTGTAATTAGCTAGTTTTAAAAAAACTGCCAAATTAAACCCAAAAAGTTAGATTATCTTTTTGGGTTTTTTATTATCTTAATAAATAGTGCTTAGGCTAAAACATCTAATCCTTTTTTTGCTACAAGATTGAGTAGTTTAAGTGACGGCCCGTTAGGTTTTTTAGCACCTTGCTCCCACTTTTGAATAGTTGATTTGCTAGTATTTAAGTAGGCTGCAAATACGCCTTGGCTTACTTTAACCTGAGTTCGAATATTTTTAATTTGCAGCGCTGTATATTCTTGCACTGGCGATAAGCAAAGCGCATCAAACTCACGCAAAGTGGTTAGATCCATTACGCCAGCATCATGTAAGTCTTTAGCACTAGAGTGAATGACATCTAAAAGGGATTTATTCATTTTTTGTTACCTCAATTAATGCACCCTGCAAAAGTACTTTAGTTAGCTCTTGGTCGCTGTAACTAAAATACTCTTTAGCTAGGTGTTTCAATGCCTTTAATTCATTGGTGTTAATGTTGCTGCGAGCATTCTTAGCAAACCCATAAATAAAAAATGTGCTTTTACCAGACTTGTAAGCTAAAAGTGTTCTGAATCCACCACTTTTTCCTTTTCCAGTTAGGGCTATACGTTTTTTAAAAACATTACTGCCTAAGTTTGCATCGACAAGGCCATTATTAATTTCATCAATAGCCATGAGTAATGAAGTATCACTCAAGCCTTCACTTGTTGCCCATTGATTGAACCAGCGGTTTTTAAATACTCTCATTCAGTAGTCTCTAAAGATGTTTTATTATAGCACTGAGTGCTAGATAAGCAAAAAGCCCACCAATATAATCTTGGTGGGCTTTTGGTAGCAGGTTAATCAGAAGTTGTTTCTACTCAGCTTCTGCTGCTTTAGGTAGCGGCAAACCACTTAGCTCATGGATTTCATTCCAAAAGCGTTTGAAGTCTGGGCTGCCTTCAGCACTGTAGTTTAGGTTTTTGAATAAGCTAGTTAGGCGTGTAAAGTGTTCACGAATTGTGTCTTTTTCAGTCAGTGGCTGATGGTCAAACAAGCAGCGTTGTAAGAGCTCAAACATGACCTGTTGCCTTTTCATAGGCGTTGAACCATCGACATCATCAAAAGCATCTTGCTGCAAATAAACTTGGTCTAAGCATTGGGCGCGGTTGTAGATTAAAAAGTCTTCTAGCGTTACGCCTTCTTCACCCGTTACCTGCATCATCTGTTGCATTTCTTCGCCTTGTACCAGCAGGCGTTGCATTTTTTTGACGTTGCTAACCCAATCTTCGCCCATGTTTTCGCCATACCAATCAGCTAGCTGGTCGAGGTAACGTGACCAAGAAATCAGTGGGTCAACCGAGGGGTAAGCACGCTTGTAGGCACGTTCAGCACTTAAACCTAAGAAGGTTTTTACGGTACGCAGCGTTGATTGGGTAACGGGTTCTTCAAAGTTACCACCGGCAGGCGAAACTGTGCCGATTAGCGTTAAGCTACCTAACTTGCCTTCGTTGTTGGCAATTAAGCCAGCGCGTTCGTATAAAGCACGAACGGAAGAATCTAGGTAAGCAGGGAAGGCTTCTTCACCAGGGATTTCTTCTAAACGACCCGAAGTTTCACGCATCGCTTGCGCCCAACGTGATGTTGAGTCAGCAATAACCAATACGTTGTAACCCATCTGGCGGTAGTATTCGCTAAGTGTAACGCCGGTATAAATCGAGGCTTCACGCGCAGCAACGGGCATCGAAGAAGTGTTGCAAATAATAATGGTTCTATCCATCAAGGTACCGCCCTTAGGGTCGGGCAAGATGGGGAATTCCGTAATAGTTTCTACTACTTCACCGGCACGTTCACCACAAGCAACAATGACGACTATATCCACATCAGAAAAGCGCGAAATTAGGTTTTGTAGCACTGTTTTACCCGCGCCAAACGGCCCAGGAATACAGGCAGTACCGCCTTTGGCAACAGGGAAGAAGGTGTCAATTAAGCGAATGGAAGTTAACATTGGCTCATTCGGGTAACGACGTTCGCTAAAACGCTGCGCTAAGAGTGGCTGAGAAACAGGTATACGCACTGGCCACTTTTGCTGCATGGTCATTTCTTTTTCATTGCCATGATGGTCACGAAAACGAGCGACAGCCGTATCTACGCTAAACGTACCTTCTTGAATCCAAGTGATTTCAACTTCACCCACCTGACCAAAAGGCACCATAATCTTGTGCTTAAAGCGACCTTCTTGTACATGACCAATCGGGTCACCGGCTTTTAAACGCGCACCTACTTTAACACTAGGCTGAAACGCCCATTGTTTTTGGGTGTCGATGCCTTCAACCTGCAAGCCACGTGGTAAAAAGAAGCCATGCTGGGTCGCAATTTTTTCTAACGGGCTTTGTAGGCCGTCATAAACCTGCCCCAATAAACCTGGACCCAGCGTAACCGACAGCATTTGTCCTGATTGGCGTACAGGGTCGCCTATGGCTACACCGCGCGTATTTTCAAATACTTGTACATCGGCTTCGCCATGACGAACGCGCAAAACTTCTGCTTGTAGAAATTCTTGGCGGCCATCTTCTGGGGTGCGTGCTGGGCAAATATAAACCACTTCGTTTTTGACCAGTGGAAATAAATTTCCTTTCTCGTCTTGTTCCAGTCGCACGGTAACAATATCGTCGCGTACACCTGCGACTCGTGCAGTAATCTGTGCGTCCTTCATCAGGAAAGTTCCTCAAAGGCTGATTCTAGGTGTTGCGTGATGGCTGGTGTGCCCAGCAGCTGTTCACTCATGCGCTTAAAAGAATCTAGCGCCAGTGCAGCATCACTTTTAATGTGTTTTTCGGCAAAGCCCCAACGCAATACAAAACAAATCACGGTTTCTAGGGTGAATTGATGACTACGCTCAATAAATAACAAGTCTTTCCAAAGCAAAGCATTCAACTGGTCTTCAAGTTCACCTGAATGGCCTTTGTTGAGTAAAGGCTGCAATTTGCCAAAAAAAGGCATGGCGGTATCTAAGCCAAACAAGGGGTCGTGCCAATGGCTACGAATTAATCCTGTCCAGCGCCCATAACCATAAAAATTTTCTGGGCTATGCCCTTCACGGCGATAGCGCAAAGCCGCTAGTAAAGTCTGCCATTCAAGGCGTAAGCTGATGCGCTCTTGAATGGTTTTTGAGGTTATTTTTTCTAGCTGGCGCTGCCAATCTTTTATCAAAGGTTGGTCAGGCAGGTTTTGTAGCGACAACTCACTCTGGTGGTAGAGTTTTTCAGCCAGCTGTAGCTGTAACAAGTCTTCATCACTAAGCATTGTTAAGCGTCTATCTAGCGCAATCCTAGAAATAGGTAACTGTTTGCACTGTGCCAAAGCAGGTAAGTTAGGCAACGCACAAACCAGAGTGTAATAGTGAGTCACTAGCGAATAACTCCTTCTAGCAGCGCCCTAAAACGGGGTTGCAAGTGCAGCAATAAGAGTTGCGCTATGGCTTTGTCGGTTAGGTCTACTTCAACTTCTTTATCCAACATACGCACACGTATGCCTTCACCTTTATGGCTATTAAAGCTTACGCCTTCGCGCAATAAATCAGCCGACAGCGATTGTACAAATTGGCTTAAACGGCCTTCTTTGTATTCGTTAGCGTTGCGGCGCAGTTCGTCTAAACCAATAAACTGGGCAGGCAGCAGCACTTCAACCTTAGCTGTTGCATCAAGTTCAGATTGCTCTCTTACACGGCCAACCAACTCAAGAATCATGCGCTGCATAAATTCTTCAGTGTTAACTTGCTGCTTGGTTAGGCGCTCAACTTGGTCGGTAAAGCTGCGAGCTAGGCTTTCTTTTACATCTAATAATAAGTCACGCGCAGCCATTTTTAAAGCATCTTCACCGGCTTGGCGGCGTTGCGCTGCTTCATTTTTAGCTTTAACTTTAATTTGATTAGCTTCGTCTTGCGCTTGCTTTAGCAATAACTCCGCTTCAACTTGGGCATCTTTTAAAATTTGTGCCGCTTCATCAAGGCCTTTTTGTACGCCTTGATTTTTAAGTTGGTCAATTAAAGCTTCAATACCTGAGGAAGCGCGATTTTTCTGCGATTCAGTCATTTTCAGCTCCTAGGCGGGTACACCAGCACTGATTACCAGAGCAAAAATAAACGCAAACACAGCAAAACCTTCAACAATAGCGGCAGGCGCTAACGACATACCAAAAATTTCTGGACGAATTTTAGATACGTTGATTGAAGAGGCGCAGCTGCGGCCTTGGTAAATAGCACTGAACATCAGCGCCAAACCACACAGCAAGCCAATAGCGGCTAAACCTGGTGCGTTGTCTAGGGTGACTTCACGGTTTAAAGCAAACATAACCACTATGCCGTAAATCGACTGAGAAGAAGGCATCGCCGAGATACCGATATAACGGCCATGGCCAGTTTCAGTTTCCAATAAAGCACCTGCCGCCGCTTGACCAGCCAAAGAACAGCCAATCATGCTACCAATTGCGCCCAGTGCCATAGGGCCATAAAGCCCAGCCCAGCCAAGGGCCAGTATTAGGTTATCCAAGGTGTTACCTCCCGTTTTGCAAACGGCTGGAAGGGGTAACCTTCATCAGCCAGACTCCAGTTATAAAACTCAATAAGGTTCAAGCGCAAGCCATGTATGACTCCGCTGACCACGGTTAAAACAAAATTTAATAGATGCCCAATAATCAATATTAGCACTTGCAACAGCAAGCCAATACCCGGCAATGCAGCACCCACATCGGCAGCTAACTGGTTAAAAGTTAAGGCTAACGAAGCACTTGCCAGCCCTAGCGCAAACAAACGCAGGTAGCTAAGCACATCACCAAAAAGTTTAGTTAGGTTGGTTAAAGCCAATAAGCCTGATATAGCCGTTGCTAAACTGAAGGTGGTTTTTTCGCCAGAAAACAATAGAACCATGACGATTCCTGCGCCAAACACAAACCAGTAGAACAGATTAAAACCAAACACCCAGCCAGTGAGCGCCGCCAAAACAGCAGTTGCCCAACCGACAGACGACAAGGCTTGGCTAGACTTGCGCCTAACCCACGCCATCATAAGATTGCCAAGAATTAAATGCCCTGCACCAATGCAAATGGAGAGGGTCATCATGGTGTCGAAGTCGTTGACATCAAGAATTTTTAGCGAGCCAAGAAAAGGTAAAGGCGCTGAAGCACCAAAATAACCACCGACCATCACGCCCCAAACAAAGCTGGCAATCGAAAGCGCAGCACCCATCGCACGTAAGCGGCGGTTGGTTTCGGTATGGCTCATGGCTTTCCAGTAGTAGGCTAAAATAGCGCCTAAAACTAATGCATAACCAGCATCAGACATGATGATGGCAAAGAAGCTAACAAAAGAGAAAAACACTACGCGAGAAGGATCCCAGCCACGGTAGCTAGGCGTTTGGAAGAAGCTAACCACTTCTTGACCGCCGCCGAAATGCTCAGGGTTATCCATAAAGGTAGGTGGGCGTTCTTCGTCTTCAGGGTCTTCGCTTAATAAAACTAAACCCTGTTGTTCAGCAAACATTTGTAGCTGGTCTAAATCGCGTTCAGCTATCCAGCCTTGCAAAGCAAACACTTCATCAAAATCTAAGGCTTGATCGGCAACTTCGCTTAATAAAGACGCATCTTCAGTGCTGGCAATGCTGCGCTGTAATAAATAAATCCAGCGGGTTAAGGCTTCACGCTGCGCTTCGATAGATTCCAAGGCAATTTCGGTTTCTTCTAGCGTTTCACGCAGTTGGCTAATGGGAGTATAGCCAGTGTGGGTGCGTGGCACGGGCATTAAGTTTGCCGCTGGTTCTTCTGGCGAAACAATAACCACATAGCTATTACGGTTGTCTTGGTGAACCACTGTCCAAGGTAGGCTAGTGGTTTCTACTTCTTTCATTTTAAAATTAGGTACTAGGTA
Organism: uncultured Halomonadaceae bacterium; assembly: GCA_964368615.1. Taxonomy (GTDB): domain Bacteria; phylum Pseudomonadota; class Gammaproteobacteria; order Pseudomonadales; family Halomonadaceae; genus Marinospirillum. Next base: position 6,549 of record CAYJCB010000032.1, read on the forward strand.
GAACCAAAAGCGTTGATTATTTAAATGGCTTAAATCAGGTAATAAAAATTCACCCCAAGGCTCTAAGTCTTTAATTCGCTTACCTAAAAAGTCGCGCTGTTCAGTTAGCGAAAGGCGTTCTGAATAATTTTTATCAACTTCATGCAGCGTTTTTTTAAGGTCTAACTGGTTTTCACGGGTTACTTGACGGCGTTTATTAGAACAGCTCAATAAATATTGTAGTGAACGCTTTAGAAGTTCAGGATTAACTTCTACATCTTCTTGAACTTGGCGTAAGTTGGCTTCTTGTAAAGGAATAATGTGCATTAAGCCTAGCTGCTGTAAGCGGTCTAGGGTGTGTAGTTTGTTTTCTGTTAAGCCAATTAAAGAGGCTTTTTTAAGTTGCAGAATACTCATGCTTGTTCTGCCTTTAACCGTTTGTTTTTAGCAATTTTTGAAGTAACCACGCCTGCACGTTCATTATCTGACAGCACAATACGAATTTTCTTAATGTTTTGCTGCGCTCTTGGAATAAGCACTTTATCGAATAAATTTAAACGCTGGGTGGTTTTTTGTACGCCCTTATTCAGCAATTCTAGGCGTTTGTTTAAGATTGTTTGCTGTAACTCTAATTCTGTTGCCTTAATTAGCAGGCGAGCCAAATGGTCCATCCAGTGGTCTGTGGCTAAAAAAGAATAGGGTTTAATGGCAAGTTTTAAGCTGGTGATTTCTGGCAGCAATAAGCCAACCAAGTTAACTTGGCTGACTTTAATTTCTTGCACATCAATTAGCTTATCTACCGCACCAGGAAAGTTTGCCAACATAGGCAATTGCTCGCTGACTTCAAGGTGCAGTGCTTCTAGTTGTTCTGTGCCTTCTAACAGCGATTGACGCGCCTTAGCACGGGCTGCCAACAGCTGTTTACGCTTTAAATCTAGCGCAGGCACAAATTTTTTGTAGGCTTTAACTTTAGTGCTTTCTTTGTTAAGCGTACTTTTATTGAGGGTTACTTTTCTCACGGCTACAAACTCCTATTAAACTTTCCCAGTCGCTAGGCGTTTTTGGTAGCGGTTTGCCGCGGGAAATACTTGTCGATTAAGTTTTGGCGCATCAAGAGCTCTTCTTCTTTGAAGCACTCTGCCAGCGTTTGCCAGCCAAGGTCTAAGGCTTCTTCTAGCGGTATGCTGATGCTGATATCCATAAAACGATCATGGAAAAGCTCACCAAACTTTAATACGCGTTCGTCAAATTCACTTAACTCAAACGACATTGACTGTTTTTGCTGGGCATCTTGGGCAGCAGCATAAAAACGAATCATGGTGTTCATAATTTGGCTGTGGTCTTCGCGCGTTACTTTACCAATAACGTGTTGCTTTAAGCGCGATAGAGAACCAAAGGGGTCAATCACACCATTATTTAAGTAGAACTGGCCTTCGGTAATATAGCCGGTGTTATCAGGTACTGGGTGAGTCACATCATCACCGGGCATGGTAGTTACCGACAAGATAGTCACCGAACCAGCACCCTTATAGTCGCAGGCTTTTTCATAACGGCGGGCTAGCTGGGAATATAAATCACCAATGTAGCCACGGTTAGACGGTATATGTTCCATAGCAATACCGACTTCTTTTAAAGCATCGGCATAAGCGGTCATATCAGTTAACAGTACTAAAACACGTTTGCCTTCGCTGACTGCATAACGCTCTGCAACAGCCAATGCCATATCGGGTACTAACAAAGCTTCTACCGTTGGGTCGGAACCTTGGTGAACAAACATCACGGTACGCGCTGCAACACCTGATTCTTCAAAGGTTTTGCGAAAGAAATGATAGTCATCAAAAATCATTCCTATGCCACCAAATACTACTACGTCAGCTTCTGCCTGAGCGCCAATACGGGCAAGTAGCTCGTTATAGGGTTCGCCCGCAACAGAGAAAATAGGGATTTTTTGGCTTTCAACCAAGCAGTTGAACACGTCAATCATCGGTACGTTGGTACGAATCATGCGTGAAGCAAGTACGCGTCTGGCTGGGTTAACGGTTGGGCCGTCAATTTCAATTTTGGGTTCATCGGCTAACGAAGGGCCGCCATCAATGGGGCTGCCAGTGCCTGAAAAAGCCCGACCTAAAATATTGGGCGAAAAGGTGACTTCCATAGGGCGACCTAAAAAACGCACCACCGAATGGGTTGATAAGCCTTTAGTGCCAGAGAAAACTTGCAGCGAAACTTCTTCGCCTTTAAGCAAAATAACCTGCGCTGTGCGAGGCAATACATCTTGCGTATCTTGGCTGCCTTCAATTAATGCTAAATCGCCAAAGCTAATTTGTGAAGCACCAGCTTCAGAGGCGGGAACATGCACTTTTACGATATCCCCAATAATTTCAAGGATACGCGAGTAACGAATTAACAGCTGGGACACTTCCACCTCCATGCAAAGCGGGAACGCTAAAAACAGTCTTCTATTTAAGCAGTTTACATATTTTTGGCAAGGTAATAATTTTATATGCGACAAAAGATCGTTGTTTTTATGGTTACGAAGCGCAAGGTTCTTGGGTATAATCAGCCAATAATTTTATAACTTAGATTAAATACAACAACAGACTTGAGGTGGTGAGAGTGAAATATAACATTCGGTTTGCCCGTATTCTGGCTGCTGCGGCTGTTTTAGGTTTCGGCCTGTTGGTGGCAACCCAAGCTTCAGCTAAAACTATTAGTGCCGAAGCTTGGGCTGAGCGCCTTAAACCTGCCGGTGAACTTTGTTTGCAAGGTATGGATTGCGGCGGTGTAGTTGCTCCAGTTGTTGCTGGCCCTAAAACTGCTGACCAAGTTTATAACTCGGTTTGCATGGCTTGCCATGATACAGGTGCAGCGGGTTCACCTAAGCGTGGCGACAAAGCAGCTTGGGCACCACGTTTAACGCAAGGCATGGCTACTTTGTATGAGCATTCTTTAAATGGTATTCGTGGTATGCCAGCTAAAGGCGGTAATCCTAAGTTGTCTGATGACGAAGTTAAGTCGGCAGTGGATTACATAGTAGAAGCTAGCCGTTAATTTGCTTAATAACTATAAAAAAGCACTGTTTAAATGCAGTGCTTTTTTGTATCTAGCTATTAAGCATCGCCCTTAACGCACTAATGCGGTCTTTTTTACGCTGGGTTTTATCTTCAGTGCTTTCTTCTGTGGTGTTGCGCCCTTCCCACTTTAAATCTTCTTGCGGCAACTCATCTATAAAACGGCTTTGTGTGCAATCAAAGGTTTCGCCATAAGTTTTGCGCTGTTTAGACATTGTAAGGGTTAACACCTGCTGCGCTCGCGTAATACCTACATAAGCTAAGCGCCTTTCTTCTTCAATGGTGTCGGCTTCAATCGAGTTGCGGTGCGGCAGCAGTTCTTCTTCCATACCAATTAAAAATACTTGCGGAAATTCCAAGCCTTTAGAAGCGTGAAGGGTTAATAACTGCACCTTATCCGAATCGTCCTCTTCTTCTTGTTGCTCTAATAAATCACGCAACACTAAACGGGCAATGGCTTCACGAATACCTGCTTGTTCGTCTTCTAGCTGCATTCTTTTTAAAGTTTCGGCAAGTGAATCAATCAATATCCAAATATTGGCATAACGCCTTTCTGCAACGGTGGGTGAGCTAGCGTTTTGATGTAGCCAAGCTTCGTAATCCATATCGCGAATCATTTCGCCTAGTGCTGCAATTGGGTCGCCTGTTTCACACTGCTGCATAATGCGCTTTAACCAATGCGTAAAGCGCCTTAAACGCTCGACTTGGTTTTCTTTTAAATATTGTTCTAAACCCATTTCATCACAGGCTGCAAACATACTAATTTCACGGTCTTTGGCATAAATCGCCAGCTTTTCTAAAATGGCTGGGCCAATTTCGCGGCGTGGAATATTAACAATTCGTAAAAAAGCGTTGTCATCGGCTGGGTTAATTAATAGGCGAAAATAACCCATCAAGTCTTTAATTTCATTACGCGCAAAAAAGCTAGTACCGCCACTAATTTTGTAAGGAATTTGAAAGCCTTGCAGTTTAATTTCTAAAATTCGTGATTGGAAATTACCCCGATACAGCACGGCAAAATCTTTCCAGTGGCAGCGTTCTTTAATGCGCCGCGTCATAATTTCTGCTGCAACGCGTTCGGCTTCGGCTTCTTCGTTGGGGCATTCAATCACCCGAATCGGCTCGCCAAAATCTAATTCACTCCACAGTTTCTTTTCGTGAATGTGCGGATTATTAGCAATTAATTGGTTGGCGGCTTTTAAAATGCGCCCCGTAGAACGGTAGTTTTGTTCCAGCTTAATAATTTTTAAATTAGCAAAGTCTTCGCTTAGCTGGTTAAGGTTTTCGGGTTTAGCACCGCGCCAAGAATAAATAGACTGGTCATCGTCGCCCACCACAGTAAAAGTTTGCCTAAAATTAGTCAGCAATTTAACCAAGCGGTATTGGCTGATGTTGGTGTCTTGGTATTCGTCCACCAAAAGGTAGTGCATTCGCTGCTGCCATTTTTGCAGCACTTCGGGCTGTTGCTGGAATAGCAACACAGGTATGCGAATTAAATCATCAAAATCAACCGCGTTATAAGCGCGTAAGTGGCGGTTATATTGCTCATAAACCTGCGCTGCTAAGGGCGCAGCAGGGTTGTCGCTGTCTAGTTGCGCGGCATCTTCAGGTTCAATTAAGTCATTCTTCCAGTTAGAAATTAGGTACTGAACTTGGTTGATGCTGTCGGCATCTGCTTCGCTGTCTTTGTGCATTAAATCGCGCATTAACGCCTTGGTATCTTCGGTATCAAACAGCGAAAAACCACTTTTATAGCCTAAATGCTTCACTTCTTTGCGAATAATATCTAAGCCTAGCGAGTGGAAAGTTGAAACCGTTAAGCCCTTAGTTTCTTCGCGGGGCAGCATTTGGTTAACCCTTTCACGCATTTCACGCGCGGCTTTATTGGTAAAAGTAAGCGCACAAATATTCCTAGCAGCCATACCACGGCTACGAATTAAATAAGCAATTTTACTGGTAATAACACTGGTTTTACCTGAACCAGCACCAGCCAAAACCAGCAGCGGGCTATCAACCTGTTTAACGGCTTCAAGTTGGCGTTCATTAAGACGAGCTAGAATTTTTTGCATGGGTTAACGCACTGTTTTAAATTGAAATTAAGAAATAGAAGGCAATTCTGCACCAGCAAAGCCTAGCTGTTGCCAAGCTTCGTACACAATAAGGCTGCAAGCGTTAGATAAATTCATGCTGCGGCTGTTGGCAAGCATGGGAATGCGAATGCGCTGTTCGGCAGGCAAGCTGTTAATAAATTCCATCGGCAAGCCACGGGTTTCAGGGCCAAATACAAACACATCGTCATCACGGTAATTAACCTGATGGTAAGACTGCTTGCCCTTGGTGGTTAAAGCAAACAGGCGTTTGTTAGGAAAGTGGCTTAACAGCGCATCTAAATTAGGGTGAACAGTTACCGCTGCCCATTCGTGGTAATCCAAACCAGCACGGCGCAAGCGTTTGTCGTCTAATACAAAACCTAGCGGTTCAACAAGGTGCAGGCGAAAGCCAGTGTTGGCGCATAAACGAATAATATTGCCAGTATTAGGCGGAATTTCAGGTTCAAACAGCACTAGATCGGGCATGGGGGTCTTGTCCTA
>CAYJCB010000032.1:12289-18005 GCA_964368615.1 uncultured Halomonadaceae bacterium
CTATTGAGGCGGGATTTCCAGAGGCGGTAGTTTATCAGACTGGGCGCGAGGAAAAACCAAGCTAAATCGCGCACCTTGTAAATCTGGACTACGGTCAACCAACGCACTGCCACGGTGCCAATAAATAATCCGCTGCACAATAGAAAGCCCTAAACCATAGCCGCCCGAGCTGCGTGTGCGGCTATCATCTAGCCTAGAAAAAGGCATAAATACCTGCTGGCAATCTTTTTCGGGAATACCAGAGCCATCGTCTTCAACGTCAATCCGAAACGCATCTTCTTCAAGGTGGCAGCTAATTTGAATCTTGTGTTGTGCATAACGCACAGCGTTGCCAATTAAATTTTGTACCGAACGTTGAAAATAGCGCCCTTCTAAATCGGCATTCGGGCTTAAATTGGCAGGATTATTAATAATTAAATTAAAGGTTAATCGAGAGTTGGTGCGCTGAAAACCGCTGAGCACTTCTTCCACTAAACCTGTTACGTCTTGGCTAATAAATTGCAGTTGCAGCTTTTCTTGCCCTAAACGTGCGTAGGTTAGAATTTCATCAATCAGCGTATCGAGTTCATCAATGTCTTGGTCAATGCCATGCACCTGCTTAGCCAGCATTGCATGGGGGCTGCCATCTTCGCTTAAATCTTCAATCATTTGTATGCCGAAGCGAATACGCGCAACCGGTGTGCGTAGTTCGTGCGAAACAGCATTAATCATTTCTTGCTGGGTTCGCAATAGGCGTTGCAGTTGTTCAGCCATGCGGTTAAAAGTAATTGCTAGCTTGCTAATAAAATCATCGCCAGTAATTTTAACCCGCGTTTGTAAATTGCCTGCGGCTAACTGGCTAGAAGCCCTTTCTAAATACCTTAAGCGACTTTCTAGGCGGTGCAAAAACCAGCCAATAGCCAGTGCCAATATTATTAAAGAAGCTATGAAAAGGCCGGCTATTAATGGCATTGGATAGCTATTAAAAAGCCTTACCGGCCCTAGTTTTAACCAGCTATTATCACTGAGTTGTATATAGCTAATCACACTACGGTTAGTGTCTGAAAAAATAACTACTTGTTCGCCTCTTTTTAAGCGGCGTATTTGTAGTGGGTCATTGTCTTTTGGTAGTTCGGTTAGTAATTCTAACGGGTAAGCAAAATGCTGGCTTAATTTGGCTAGCCGCTCTTTTCTTTGTTCCGTAGGCGTGCGCTGTAAATCACGCAATAGTAAATAAATAGAAGCACTGGCTTGTTGTTCAGTGACGCGTAACAGCTGGGTGGCTAAAACTTGGTTAGCTTCATTGGTTGGAAAAAGAACTTCTAAGTATTCACCTTTATTACTTAACAGCAGTCGATGTTCTTGCAAGCGCTTGAGCTGGCGACGCGTTAAATTATATTCTTCTAGGTTGTGTAGCGTAACGTGAATGCCAAGGGTTTGATTAATTTCATCTAACCACTGGGATTCTTGGTTTTTTGGAACCTGTAAGAAGTCTTCTTTTAAAGTGGAAAAAAGACCAGAAAGTAATTCTTCATAATAGACTTCAAGACGTACTTGGTTAGTGAAACTAATCAGAGTAACGCTAAGTAACAAGGTGCCAATAAAGGCACCCAGTACGCCTAAGTAAACACGTAAAAAAATGTTGCCTAGGCGTTTGTGTAGCCGGTTAAAGTTAAACATCAGTTGGCAGCTAAATCTTTGGCTAGGAAATGCTTAGATTTCTTTAACAAAAAGATAACCTTTGCTGCGCACAGTTTTAATGCGACGTGGGTGCATGGGGTCATCGCCTACTTTAGGACGAATTCTTGACACACGCACATCAATCGAACGGTCTTGGCCGTCGTATTCAATGCCACGCAAGGCAGTAAAAATTTCTTCGCGGGTTAACACACGTCCAGCGTTAGAAGCTAACAGCCAGAGTAAATCAAATTCAGCACTGGTAAGTTCTATGGATTCTTTGTTGAGCCAAGCTTCGCGCATGGAGCTATCAATAATTAAATCACCAAACTCTAGGCGAACCACTTGCGTATCAGCTGAATCAGCTGCTGATGGCTGCGCTTCAGACCTGCGCAGTAAAGCACGAACACGCGCCAGTAAAACACGCGGACGAACAGGCTTAGCTATGTAGTCATCTGCACCCATTTCTAAACCAACCACTTGATCCATATCATCGGTACGGGCAGTTAGCATTAAGATAGGAATGTCTTTTTCCATCTTTACTTTACGACAGATGCTTAAGCCATCTTCACCGGGTAGCATGACATCAAGAATAATTAGGTCAGGGTTTTCACGAAATATACGTTCAACGGCACGGGCACCGTCACCTTCAATTGATATCTGAAAGCCATTACCTTCTAGATATTCACGGGTTAGGGTTGCAAGGCGTGCATCATCTTCAACAATCAAAATGCGGGGTGATTGGTGTGCGTCCAATTTAAGGTCTCTCGCTTATGTTCCCAGATTATAGTTGTTCTGCTGTTAATTTTATTAAGCAGTAGCTTACGTATCATCATACCGCAATAACTCATGCATGAAAGGGTAGAGGATAAAACAAAGTTTTTGTAACGTAAAAAAGCTAACTTGCTCATCTTACGCTAGAAAGTACACTCTTAGTTGGGATTAGCACAAAAAACTGGTATAAAGATAGCCCTACTATTAGCGGTTTTAGTTAGCGAGTTTTTAAGCAGGTGGACAGTAAAACAATGAATGGAATGCCACAAACCTTACAATTAAAGCGACTTGTAACCAAATTTGCTTTCGCTATGGCGTGCTTTTTTTTACTGCAAACCGTTCAAGCTGCTGAAGGTGATGTATGGCAAGTTTCAGTTGCTGTAGGTAATGCACGTGCGCTACCCCAAGCCAATGCTGAGGTGATTAACCAATTACCTAGCGGTACTAGTGTTATTGAGTTGCAACGTGATGGCCTTTGGCTGCAAGTGCAAGCACCTGACGCTAGCAAGGCATGGATGCACCAGGTTACGTTAAGCCAAACGGTGCAGTTGTTTGGGCTAGGCCTTAATACTGTTAACCGTAATGCGATGCGTAAAGCACTAAGTGCCACTAAAGTTAAAGTAATAAGGGAAGTAGAGCTTTACCCTTACGACCTTTATGACCCTAGCGAATGGCGACAAGGTGCCACAGAAATGACGCTAGGTTATACGCTAAAAGAGCAGTTGTTTGCCGTTGCAGAAATCACTTTTCGTTCTACTAATGATGTTGAGCAAGTACGTTTGGTTGCTGAAGAAATGCGTAAGCAGCTAGGCCCTTGGCAGCGAGTGCTGGGGCGACGCGCACAAGGCCCTGTTGAGTTTGAATGGCAACGGGGCGATATACGCATTTTAGTTCACCGTGGCTGGCCAGATACCACTACCTATATTGTTTATGAAGCTTCAAGTCGCTTAAGTGAAATGCAGGCTGAACTTCAGCCACGTTAAAATAGACCTGTTTTTGGAGAATAAAATGCTACTGGATTTAGCACAGCTAAAACCCAATACTTGTTATCACTTGATGACACAGACTTTGATTCCGCGCCCAATTGCTTGGGTGCTGACTGCTTCAGAAGAAGGCGAGTTAAACTTAGCCCCTTTTTCTTTCTTTAATGGTGTGTGTTCAGACCCACCCCTTGTGATGCTTTCAATTGGTAAAAAAACACCCGAAGAAGCCAAAGATACGCGCCACAACATTTTGTCTGGGCGTGATTTTGTGATTCATATTCCTTCTACTAGTCATGCTGCTGATGTAACGGCTAGTGCTGCAAGCTTGCCTTATGGCGAGTCTGAGTTAGCGTTAATGCAAGATAGCGAACTGGTTGAGTTTCCTGGTTGCCCCGTTCCGCGTTTAAAATCTGCGCCTGTGGCTTTTCACGCAAAATTGCATGAAGTGCATTACTTGGGTGGACAGCAGCAGGCGGTTATTTATGCTGAGTTAATTCAAGCCTATATCGCCGATGATATTATTGAAGTAGACGAAGCCAAAGGCCGCTACACAATAGATGCGAATAAAGTTGACCCACTGGCAAGATTGGGTGGAGCGCAGTATGTAGGTATTGATAAGGTGTTTAGCATCACCCGCCCTGCGTAATTTGCGGTGCATCTATTTGTTATATAAAATTTGTTCTTTAGAATAAGGCGCTTCCCTTTTATGGGTGCGCCTTTTTTAATTAATAATGCAATGACAGGAGTAGTTATGAGTAACACGCCACAAGGTGAATTTTCATCTGGCACCGAGAAAATGGCGGGCATGAAAACCGTTGTTGATGGTTCTGACAGCAGCACCCTTTCTGACAGCTATAAGAATTTGCACCGACCCAATTCAGATTTTAGTTCACGTAGTGAATACCTTGAACATGAATTACAAATTATGCAGCCAAAGCGTTGGCGGCCTAACTTACCTTTTCGTGATTACCGTTTTGAATTTGAAGATGCTGTACCTGCAATGGCAGCGACCATTGGTAAGGTGGTTATGGTGGCTGCAATCGCTGCTACTTTTGCTAGTCCTTTAGGGCTTAGCGAAAGTTTTGTATTAGAGAATGTGCGTTACGAACTTTTAATTGTCGCCTTTTTTGTTATTTTGCTTTCAGGGTTTCTTCTACCTACCGCTAACCTAGCGGGTACACACGGCCCTTTGATTCCTTTGATTCCCATTGTGGTTGCTGCTGGCGGTCACCCTATGGCATTTGGTTTGTTAATTGGTGCGTTTGGTTTAATGCTAGCCTTTGGTAAGGGTGGCAGCTTATTAGCGCGATTAACCAGTAAAGGTGTGTGTGGTGGCTTATTACTTTACCTAGGTTTTATTGGCACAACATCGCAGGTTGCTATGCTGTTTACTTGGGCAAAAGGCATCGAGATGGAGCACATTGCCTTTATTGTTATTTTTGCCACTATTGTGCTTTATGCAACTTTAGAAAGTATTGATAAGCGTTGGTTGGCTGTTCCTTTAAGTTGTGTTTTAGGTGGCACTTTAGCCTTAGCTTTAGGTGCGCCATTTGAATTTAAAACACCGCCAGGTTTGCCAATTGTTGACCCAACTTATTGGTGGGGTGAAACAACAGGTTGGATGCTAGGCTTGCCAACATTTGAAAGTTTTATTGTGGTATTGCCCTTTGCAATTCTTGCGGTTGCCATGTGGTCGCCAGACTTTTTGGGCCATCAAGTTTTTCAAAAAATAAGTTACCCAGAGCGCACCGAGCGTGTACAAATGAACATTGACGACACCATGATGAGTGCCTCGGTTAGGCAAACGTTTGGTTCGCTTTTAGGCGGTGCTAACTTCGCATCTTCGTGGGGAACTTACATAGTGCCTGCTGCAATCGCTAAGCGCCCAATTCCTGCTGGTGCAATTTTAACGGCAATTTTTTGTGTTATCGCGGGTGTTTGGGGCTACCCTATGGATTTAGCTATTTGGGAACCTGTACTTTGCGTGGCGTTAATTGTGGGCGTGTTTGTGCCTTTACTTGAAGCAGGTATGGAAATGACGCGTGAAGGTAAAACCACTCAATCAGCTGCGATAGTAGTGTTTTCTTCAGCCTTGGTTAATCCTGCTTTTGGTTGGTCTTTAACCATTTTGCTAGATAACTTAGGGTTGATTGGCTGTAAAGAACGCAGTGCTGAGTTAAACCAAATGAGCCGTTGGATTATTCCTTTAGGCGTGTTTATTATTTTGACCGGTGTTATGGCAATGGTGGGATTATTGCCAGGTATTCCAGCCTTGATGCCAAGCTTTAGAGGCTAGTTTTACT
>CAYJCB010000033.1:0-4339 GCA_964368615.1 uncultured Halomonadaceae bacterium
ACTGCCTGTGGTACTTTGTGCAGCAGTTATTCGGTAGTAGCTACGAAAGCTAGCATCACCTGCCACGGTAATTAGTGGGCTATTAGGGGTGGCTAGCCAAGGCTGTAGCCAAGTTTTAATGCGTTGGGAACGATCCATTTTATTGGTGTCTGCTAGAAGTTAGTGTCGAGGTTAGTATAAAAGTTAGTGGTGGTTTTAATGATGGTGATAGCCTGTATTACCGCTATAATACCCAATTTTTAAGCCTTTAGCAGGTCATAGGTGATAGAAGCCATAGGCGAATAGGGAGGGGTGCTTGAAGTTAATGCGTTTACCAAACAGCTTAAAAGCCTGTGCTCTTATCAAAGCGAGCTTTTTTATGTTGACCGCTGCTGCTGTACAAGCTGCGCCGCCTAAAGCACTTGCGCCTGAATTATTGGACTGGCAGCCATATACCCAGTTACCCGCCGGTGAAGTTTGCTACGGTTATTACGCAGCACCTGAGTTAGATTTACCTGAAGTTAATTTAACCGTTGAACAAGCAAGGTTGTTTGCCGATGCAGCTGAAGTTAAGTATTCAGGCACGGGTGGTTTGTTGTTGCAAGGTGATGTGCGGCTGCGTAAAGGCCCTTTGTATTTAACGGCAGACGAAGCACGCATGAGTGCCGACCAAAATTTAACGCAGCTAACGGGCAATTTAAGTTTACGCCAAGAAGGTTTGCTGCTGCGCGGTGCTGAAGGTGAATACCGCTTGCAAGAACAGCATTTTCAAATGCGTGATGCCCATTATGTGGTGCATGACCAGCGGCTGCGCGGTAGTGCTTTGCAGTTAGAACAACGTGCCGATGGCGTGGTGGTGTTGCGCGATACTTCGTTAACGACTTGTGCGCCGAATGATAATGCGTGGCGTTTGGTGGCGGGTCGCTTAAACCTAAACCGCGACACGGGTTTTGGCGATGCGTTTAACGTGCGTATGGAAGTATTAACGGTGCCAGTTTTTTACTGGCCTTGGTTAAGGTTTCCGATTGATGCCCGTCGCCACACGGGTTTGTTGTCGCCTAGTTTTTCTTGGTCAAAAACTAAAGGTTTAGATTATTTACAGCCTTTTTATTGGAATATTGCCCCCAATGTTGATGCAACTTTCTTCCCACGCCATTTAAATAAGCGTGGTTTTATGCTGGGTGGCGAAGTGCGTTATTTAACCCAAAATAATACGGGTAAAGTTTATTATTCGCGCTTAAACGGCGACCGAATGTTTGAGGATTACGACCGCTGGCATTTTTCTGCCCAGCACCAAGGGGCGATTGGCATCGGTTCTTCTAGCTCTAGTGCTAGCGATTTAAGCTATCAGTTAAACTTTTCACAAGTGGGCGATGACCGCTATTTAGAAGATTTTGGCAGCAATGCCAATAGTTTTGCTGCTGCGGATACTGAATTATTGCAGCAGCTAAGTTTTAACTATAACTACAGCGGTTGGCAAACCCGTTTAAATTTTCAGGGTTATCAAAAGCTAGTCACCAGCAACACCGCGCCCGAAGCGCCTTATCAGCTGTTTAATTTACGTCAAGGTCGTCAAGCTAGCGTTGCTGAATATTACCGTTTACCCCAGCTAGAAGTGCGTAAAACTGCCCGTTGGGGCGAGCATTGGCAAGGTGCGTTGTTGGTGGATTTAACCCAATTTAGTGGCTTGTTTGATAAAGATTTTGAAACCAGCAGCGGCGTTAAATACAAAGGCTATCAAGTCGCTGATTTAGCGTTAAAGCCAAATAGCAACGATGACTATTATTTTACCCAGTGGGGCGTACCTGATGCGTTGCGCCTGCATATAGAACCTAGCTTGGCGGCTGAATGGCGCTGGCCTTGGGCTTATGTGCGCCCTGAAGCTAAGCTGAAATTTAACCAATACCACCTTAGCCCTTATTGGGACGACAGCAGCGCCAATTTAACGCCAGCCATGCGTAACAGTGTTGAACTAACACCTTCGGCACTGGTGCCAGTATTTAGCCTAGACACTGGCTTGTATTTTGAACGCGATACCCAGTTGTTGGGTAAAAAACTGCTGCAAACTTTAGAACCCCGCGCTTTTTTTGCCTACGTGCCTTTTGTTGAACAATACCAAATACCCGACTTTTTTGACGGTGGCTTTACCGAAGAAGATGCCGCGCAGTTATTTCGTGCCGAACGAACGGTAGGTTTAGACAGGGTGGGCGATGTAAAAAGGGTGACTTTAGGCTTAACGCAACGCTTAATTAGCCAAGACACGGGTCGTGAATGGGCAAGTTTTGGGTTAGCTAAAGCGATTTATTTTGAAGATAGGCGCTTAGATGGCAGCTATTTACACCCTGATGCAGTTGACAGCAGCGGTAAAAAAATACGTTCTGACCGACTAGCCAGAGAAGAGCGCCCTTATAAAGACGTGCGCCAAACCTCGAACCTAGCTTTGCAAGCCAGCCTTAGTTTAACCGCCGATTTAAAGCTGAATGCTAACCTGTTTTGGGACGATTACTTTCATAAAACCGACCGAACCAATACCTATTTTACCTACACTGGGCTGGCGAACAGCCAATTTAGCTTAGGCCACAGCTATACATCAAATTACCAAGATTTAGGCTTAAAAGGTCGTTTACCCAATAAAGCTGTTTTAGATAATTGGTCTTATTTAGAACAGGCTGAAGAACAAGTTTATGCGTCGATGATTTATGCGTTAAATCAGCATTGGCGAATTTTTGCTAAACAAGGGCATGACTTAAAGCGTTCTGAAAAGTTAGACAGCTTAACGGGTGTAGAATACAACACCTGCTGTTGGCAGTTGCAGCTGGTGTACCGCGATTGGGTGGATAATTTAGACACTTCCCCAGCTTACCAGCAAGGCAGCAGAGAAGAATTTGCCAGCAGAAAACGGGATTATGGTGTTTTTGTGAATGTGGTATTTAAAGGTTTAGGCGGTGTGGGTCAGCCCATTCCACAATTATTAGGCAAAGAAGTGCAAGGCTATACCGATCGCCCTTAACGGAGAAAATGAGTGTTTAAAAAAACTGGCAAAACCCGCCTGCGCGTTGGGCTGCTATTAATTTCAACGACGCTGGCAAGTTTAACCCTGCTAACCAGCTTAACCGCGCAAGCCGAACCGCGTTTAATCGACAAGATAGTCGCTGTTGTTGGCGAAGAAGCCTTGATGGCGAGTGAATTACAGCAGCGTATTCAGCAAGCGAACGAACAAATTGCAGAGCGGGGCATTCGTCCGCCACCCGCCAATATTTTACGCCAACAGGTTTTAGACCGTTTAATCGTGGATACCATTCAGCTGCAACTTGCCAAGCAAGGCGGTTTGCGTGTTGATGAACAAACTTTAAACGAAACCTTGGCAAAAATTGCCCAGCAAAATGGCATGAGTTTGCGCCAGTTTAGCCAAGCGATAGAAGCTGATGGGATTAGCTTTGGTGAGTTTCGTGAACAAATACGCCAAGAAATGTTGATTTCACAAGTACGTCAGCGCCGTGTTGGTGAACGTATTCAAGTCAGCGAACAGGAAGTGGATAATTATTTAACCTCGCCTGAAGCACTGCGCCAAGACGGGCGAGAGTTTCGCGTTGCGCATATTTTAATTTCTGTGCCAGACAACCCTAGCCCAGAACAAGTTAAACAAGCGCAGCAGCGGGCTGAAGCGTTAAAGCAAACCCTCGATGCTGGCGCTGATTTCCAAGAACAAGCGATTGCCATGTCTGCGGCTGACGAAGCGTTTAGCGGTGGTGATTTAGGCTGGCGCTCTGCCTTGGCGCTGCCGTCTTTATTTGCTGACCGTGTGCCTAATTTATTGGTCGGTGGTATTGCTGGGCCGATTCGCAGCGCCAGTGGTTTCCACATTATTAAGCTATTAGAAACCCGTGGCGGTGAAGAGTTTTTAATCGACCAAACCCAAGCGCGTCACCTGCTGTTAAGCCCCAATGCGGTGCGTGATGAACAAGCAACGCTGGCAGAAATTCTTAAACTAAAACAGCGCATTGCTAAGGGCGAACGCTTGGCAACACTGGCGCGTGAATTGTCTGATGACCGAGGCAGCAAGCAGTCGGGCGGTAGTTTAGGTTGGGTTAGCCCTGGGCAAATGGTGCCAGAATTTGAAGCAGCCATGAATCAGCTGGCAGTGGGTGAAGTTTCGCAGCCCGTTGAAAGCCAGTTTGGTTGGCATTTAATTGAAGTGGAAGAACGCCGCAAGTCGGACATGACCGACACCCTACGCCGCCAACAAGTGCGCCGTATTTTGGCTGAGCGCCGTTTTGAAGAAGAAGTGCAAAACTGGCTGCGTGAAATTCGTGATTCTACTTGGGTAGAAATAAGGAGTTAAGCAGTATGCAAACGTCTA
>CAYJCB010000033.1:4439-17443 GCA_964368615.1 uncultured Halomonadaceae bacterium
TAAAAGTTGGTCAGCCGATTGGGTGGTGGTGGCCGACCCACAGCTATTGGTAGATCGTGCTAAGCAGTTGGGTTTAAGCTTAAAACTTAAAATCGTTAGCGCCGATAACCTAGCCGAAACCTGTGCTGCTGATGAAGTTAAAGTGCTACCAGTGGCTTTACGTGCAGCAGCAACGGCTGGGCAGCTTAATTCAGACAACGCTGCTTATGTGTTAGAAACGCTGGAACTGGCGACTGACCTGTGTTTGCAGAAAAAAGCCAAGGGCATTGTTACCGGCCCTGTACACAAGGGCGTGATTAACGAGGCGGGTATTCCTTTTACTGGGCATACCGAATTTTTACAGCAGCGTTGCGGTTGTGAACAGGTGGTGATGTTGCTTGCCACGGCTGAATTACGCGTGGCATTAGTAACCACGCATTTACCGCTACGTGATGTAGCGGCGGCAATAACGCCAGAACGCATTACGCAAATTACCCGTATTTTGCACCATGATTTACAAACCCGTTTTGGTTATAAGAATCCGCGCATTTTAGTGTGTGGGCTGAACCCCCATGCGGGTGAAGGTGGGCATTTAGGGCGCGAAGAAATTGATATTATTGAACCGACCCTAGAAAAATTACGCGCTGAAGGCATTACTTTGCTGGGCCCTTTGCCTGCGGATACTTTATTCACTGAAAAAAATCTGCAACAGGGCGATGCGGTATTAGCCATGTACCATGACCAAGGTTTGCCGGTGCTTAAACACCGTGGTTTTGGTCGTGCCGCCAATATTACGCTGGGCTTACCGATTATTCGTACTTCGGTTGACCACGGCACTGCTTTAGATTTGGCTGGAACGGGTCAAGCCGACACGGGCAGCCTTGTTACCGCTTTGCAGTATGCGGCTAATTTTAGCGCCTAGTTTTTACTGGCTGGCTTTTTAACAGCAGAGCTTATTTACAGAACAAATGAGAATACATTTATGGCTTCATTGAACGGTCACGTAGCGCGTAAGCGTTTTGGACAAAACTTTTTACAAGACACCGGCATGATTCGTAAAATCGTGCGTTCGATTGCGCCCAGTGGTAAAGACCACATGGTAGAAATCGGCCCGGGTATGGGGGCGATTACTGAACTGCTGTTAGAAGAAAACGGCCAGTTAGATGTGATTGAACTCGACCGTGATTTAATTCCAGGTTTAAGAACGAAGTTTTTTAACTACCCTGATTTCACTATTCACGAAGCTGATGCCTTAAAGTTTGATTTTGCCACGTTACGCAGCAGCGCTGAAAAGCTGCGTGTAGTCGGCAACCTGCCCTATAATATTTCTACGCCGTTAATTTTTCACCTGCTGTCTTTTCAGGGTTTAATTCACGATATGCACTTTATGCTGCAAAAAGAAGTGGTAGAACGCCTTGCCGCCAAACCGGGTACAGGGCAATGGGGGCGTTTAAGCGTGATGGCGCAGTATTTTTGTGACGTGGAATCGCTGTTTTTAGTGCCGCCTGAATGTTTTACACCGCGCCCTAAAGTCGATTCTGCCATAGTGCGCATGACACCCAAACAGCAGCCTACACATCAAGCTTTAGATGAAAAAGTCTTGGGTGATACTTTGCGCCTAGCCTTTGCCCAGCGCCGTAAAACGCTGCGTAATAATATGAAAGGTGAAGTCAGTGGCGAACAGCTAGAAGCCTTAAACCTAGACCCACAGCGCCGCCCAGAAACGCTAAGCCTAGAAGAATTTGTAAAACTGGCTAATTTTCGAGCGGAGTTAATTAAGCAAGAGGACTAGCATGGCAACTTATGCAATTGGTGATATTCAAGGCTGTTATAAAAGCTTTAAGCAGCTGCTAGCTGAAATCAACTTTAACGCTAAGCGCGATACCCTGTGGCTGGCGGGTGATTTGGTGAACCGAGGCACTGGTTCATTAGAGGTGCTGCGTTACGTGGCAGATTTGGGTGATGCTAGTAAACAGGTGTTGGGCAACCATGATTTTCATTTGCTAGCTGCTGCTGTTGGGGTGCGTAAACTGCGTGGCTCTGACACTTTAGACGAATTGCTGAATGCGCCCGATGCACCCGAATTATTAAGTTGGCTAAGGCAGCAGCCTATCTTGCACCACGATGCAGACTTGGGTTATGTGATGACCCACGCCGGCATTCCACCCATTTGGAAACTTAGCAAAGCCAAGGCGTTGGCGGCTGAAGTTGAACACGACCTACGCTTTCAAAACTTACCCGTTTTTTTAGGGGATTTGTTCGGTAACGAGCCACTGTGTTGGCAGGATTATTTGCAAGGTGCAGCCCGTTCGCGTTCGATTGTGAATTATTTCACCCGAATGCGTTTTTGCAAACCCGATGGCACACTTGATTTTACCAATAAGCGCGAAGCCAGCCATGCCCCAAAAGGTTATGCACCTTGGTTTAATTACCCCAGCAAAACCTTAAAAAATGCTGAGATGGTGTTTGGGCATTGGGCGGCTTTGGAAGGTTATACCGGCGTAAAACACATTTATGCGCTAGATACTGGCTGTGTGTGGGGCAATCATTTAACCGCCATGCGTTTAGAAGACCGTAAAAAGTTTCAGGTAGCAGCCGTTAAGCAAGACCTTATATAATAGACTTTTTTTAAGTAATTAGGAAAATTGAAGCAATGACAAGAGCAACCATAAATGGACAAGAAGCTTGTGCGTTATTAAAAGCAGGTAAGCTTAAAGTGGTGGATATACGTGACCTACAAAGCTATGACAGCGGACGTATTGCCACAGCAGAGCGTTTAGATAATAGCAATATACAAGATTTTATTAACAACAATCCTAAAGACCAAGCCGTTTTAGTCTGCTGTTATCACGGTATGGGCAGCAAGGGCGCAGCAGATTATTTAAGGGCACAGGGTTTTACTGAGGTTTACAGCCTAGACGGTGGCTATGAGTTTTGGAAAGTGTGTCACCCTGAGCATTGTGAATAACAGCTAAAACCTTCCTTGGCTTTAGCTTCTATCTAAAAAACTAGCATTTCTTACTAAGTTATTAAATTACCAAGCAATCACCACATCACCCTGTTGGATATTCACCATTTCTGGCAGGGTGACAAGTTTACCATTGGCAAAGTTAGGCTGTACTCTTTCTAGGCTTAGGGTTAAATCGACTGGAATAAGTTCGGTAAAAGCGCGTTGGCTGTTGTCGTAAAAAGTGTTTAAGCGGTACACGTTCAGCGTATCGCCTGGGCGTAACCCAGCATCAGCACCAGCATCTATGTATAAACGCTTGTTGTCGGTACGGGTAATACGCGCCATAAATGGCTGACAGCCGACTTGTACGTTTAAGTCGCTGACCATTTGTTCAATAAGCGTATCCACTTTTTGGCCGTAATCGGTGCGCCAAAAGCGTGGGTTAGCAAAACCGACTTTTTCAGTGCGGTTTTCTGTCCAATTGCCTTGTGTTGTATAGCTGCGGCTAGTGACCAGTTCGCCACTAAAACCATCGTGAATGAATAAATCAACACGCAACTCACGGGCAAAACGTTCGCCTTTATAACGGGTACGTTCGTACAAACCTTCAATAACGCCGCGTTCGCCAGCCAGTTCAGGGTTAAGTAAATCCATGCTACGAATTACGCCAGTTAATACATATTGGCTACCGATGCGCGTTGCAGTATCTACAGCAGTGGTTAGTGTGCCACGGTCGTTAACTGAAGTTGGAATGGTACTGACATCGCTATAGAGCTGAAAGCCTGTGGCATCTAACGCACGTAACTTTTCTTGCCCTTGCATACGCTGCAAAATTTCTTTAGGTAGGGTTTCATTGGCGTTGTGCAAAGCGCCCATATTGGCAGACAAGGGGCGTTCCATATAAAAATTACTAATGGCTAGGCTGCGCTTATAACCGTTGGCATAGTTGCCGCCTTCGCAGCTGCCGCTGTTTTCTATTAAGGCTTTGACGGTAACAAACATAACGCCATTTCTAACTTCTTCTTTTAATACTTCCATTTGAGCAATGCTGCTTTGGGTATTAATAGACAGTTGATCGGTATGCAGTTCGCCCATATTCATGGCCTGATAACCATTCACTTGTAAAGCACCTTGGAAGCTTGCCTGCCTAAGCGCATCACGAATAGCAGCACGGCGAGCATGAATAAGGTCGGGGTGATCGATAACAGAAGCGCCGGTGGCTTCTACCCAATGGGCCTGTGCGGGTAAAGTAATGAACAATAACAGGCTAATGATGAAGGCTTTATACATGAAATTGGCGTCCATTAAAGCAAAAATGGGAAGTATCAGAGTGATACTTCCCGAGCGAATTGTCCAGTTAGGTTAGCAACTGAGCAGTGAGCATTAATCTAATTGGTAGCGTGAACTAGGTTTGTTTTTTGAAGCTGAAACTGGCATACGCTGGCTGGGGTGTTCACCGTGAACTGTGTGCTGCGAGCAGTTTGGGTCTGCTGCCATGTTAGTGCCTTGCATCATGCAATATTGAAAACGTGGCTCTAACACTAGCTCCATTTGTGTTTCGTAAGAGTTTTTACTGGTTTCACGTGTAGAAATAACTTTAGCGCCGCGTACTAGGTTATCGACATAACCACGAATGTTATCATCACGTGTGGCTAGGTTTTGGACTGTGGTGTTACCTTGAATGCGCGTACCATAAACACGTTCTGCCATGTTGCGGTAAGCGTCCATTTTAGAAGCACGTATAGCCATTAAGCTAGTTTGGTTAGGGTTAACCGTTGAATCAGTTTTGCCGTGAGTACCATGACCATTAACACGTAAGATAACAGGGTCAAAATTACCAAATGCAACAACTTGTTGCTGTGGTTTTGGATCACTAGAGGCAAAGTCTGATGCACAGCCAGTTGTTAAAGTAAGACCTAAAATAACCAGTCCGGCAAAGATTGTTCTATTTAGCATGTTGACTCCCAAGTCCTTATTCTAATCTTGTTTAGTTATCATCGGCAAAAACACTAAAAAATTTAGCTTTATTTATTTGAGGCATTATATGCAAGTATACCTAGTTGGCGGTGCAGTGCGCGATGAATTATTGTGTTTACCTGTAAAAGATCGTGACTGGGTGGTAGTAGGCGCGACTCCTAAGCAGATGGAACAACAGGGTTTTCGGCCAGTAGGCAAAGATTTCCCCGTTTTTTTGCACCCCAAAACCCATGAAGAGTATGCCTTGGCGCGAACTGAACGCAAGCAAGGCCGTGGTTACAAAGGGTTTACCGTATGCGCTGACCCTAGTGTTACCCTTGAAGAAGATTTGCTGCGCCGCGACCTAACCGTGAATGCTATGGCTAAAGATAGCGTAGGCAAAATTATTGACCCTTACGGTGGTCAGCAAGATTTAAACAATAAATTATTGCGTGCTGTGTCAAAAGCTTTTAGCGAAGACCCGTTGCGCGTTTTGCGTACCGCCCGTTTTGCCGCCCGTTTTGCACACTTAGGTTTTAGTGTTGAAGCTAAAACTTTGGCTAACATGCAGCAATTAACCGCCAGTGGTGAATTAGGTTTCTTAACTGGCGAAAGGGTGTGGGTTGAAGTTGAAAAAGCCTTAACCAGTCAAACGCCTTCGGTGTTTTTTAACGTATTAAGCAGCGTTGGCGCGGTGGAAAAACTTTGGCCGCCATTAGCCGCGCAACTGGTTGAAAACCCTGCGTGTTTAACTTGGCTAGATGCAGCAGCTAAACAAGAAAGTTTAAACCTGCCGCAGCGTTTGGCATTAATCGGTTGGGGCGCAGCGCCTGAATTTGCTGAACAACTCGCTGCTTGCTTAATGTTGCCCAAAGATTACCAAAAGCACCTTAAAGCTTTGTTGCTGTTGCAAAATCAACTAGCTTTAAAAGAACTAACCGCAGCAGCAGCCATGGAAGCCTTTGATCGCCTCGATGCTTGGCGACAGCCCGAGCTATTTAACGCAACAGTCGATTTAATGCAGCTGACGCAAGCCACGCAACAGGCAGCGGCACTAAAAGCCATGCTGCAACAAGCAAGAAGCATTAATGCAGCTGACTTAGTGGCGCAGGGCATACAAGGCCCAGAAGTTGGGACAGCACTGCGTCAGTTACGGCTAGAGACTTTAAGCAGACAGGTGTTTGCTTTGCCAAGTTAATTCAACCGGCTGCATCACTTGATCGGCATGGGCGTATGTTTGCCAAAGCTCTAAATAAGTTTGCTGATAACCGGCAGGACGCTGGTTAGGCTCTAATTCAGCCATCGGCAGCAGCACAAAGTCATGTTTCAGCAAGTCAGGGTAGGGCAGTTGCACACCGTCCACTAAGCCACCGCTGTTATCCCAGCTAATAATGTCTAAATCTAGCGCCCGCACGTAAATGCTGTTGTCTTCGGGCATTAGGTATTTTTCATTGCCTTCAATGCGTTTTAACAGGGCGTTCAGTTCGCTAGGTTTAAGTGTGGTATAAAAACCTGCCACTAAATTATAAAAAGGCGCACAGCTTTTTACTTTAATGCCCACTGGCTGGGTTTCAAAAACACGGCTAACCCTTAATTCACCAAAATCTGCCTGTAAAGCTTGTAAAGCGCGGCTAAGTTGCTGGCTGCGTTCGTGGTTGCTGCCAAGGCTTATCCAGCAGTAAACCGATTTCATAAACTAGGCTCTGTACGTTGACGGGTAATTTTTACCCCAACACTGCCAGCAGCAGGCACAGCATTAGGTTTGCGCAGGGTTAGCGTAACCTGTTGGGTATTGAAATCTTGCAACAGTAGCGCAGCTATTTTTTCTGCCAAAGTTTCGATTAAGTCATGGTGTTGCGACCTAGCTAGGTTAATAGCTGCTTTGCTAATTGCCACATAATTAAGGGTTAGATTTAAATCATCGGTAGCAGCAGCAGGGCGAATATCGGTGCTAAGTTGCAAGTCTAGTTCTAGCTTTTGTTCGACCTGCTTTTCCCACTCAAACACGCCAATGCTGGCTAGAAAAGTTAGCTTTTCAATAAAAATACTGTCTTGCTGCGGCATTAGTTTAGCCCCTGTAATTCAGTCAGCGGCCAACGTGGACGTAAAGCGGCTGGGTTAGCACCGTCACTTTGCCCTGCGGCTAAACGCTGCGCACCAGCATAAGCAATCATCGCACCGTTGTCGGTGCAATAGGCCAGCGAAGGGTAAAAAACCTGCCCACCCATGCCCTGTAAATTCTTTTCCAACTGTTCACGCAAATGCTGGTTAGCACTTACGCCACCGGCAATTACTAAACGCTTTAGTCCGGTTTGTTTTAAAGCACGTTTGCATTTTATAACCAGCGTATCGACCACGGCATCTTGAAAAGCCCAAGCTACATCGGCTAGGGTTTGTTCATCTAAAGCTGATTCTTTTTTTAAACGATTAACCGTGGTGAGCGTCGAGGTTTTTAAGCCGCTAAAGCTGAAGTCTAAACCCGGCCTGTCTGTCATGGGGCGTGGAAAACGAAATCGCCCTTGCGTACCTTGTTCAGCTAATTTCGCCAAACGTGGTCCACCGGGATAACCCAAGCCCATCATTTTGGCGGTTTTATCAAAAGCTTCGCCAGCGGCATCGTCTAACGATTCACCCAATAATTCGTATTCGCCAATCGCATCAACGCGAATTAGTTGGGTATGCCCACCGGAAACCAACAAAGCTACAAAAGGAAATTCAGGCGGCGTTTGGTCTAGTAAAGGTGCTAATAAATGCCCTTCCATGTGGTGAATACCCAAGGCAGGAATGTCTAAAGCAAAGGCTAAGCTACGCGCCATGCAAGCGCCGGTCATAAGCGCACCAATTAAACCTGGGCCTGCTGTGTAGGCAATGCCTTGTAAGGCTTGCAGCGATAAACCCGATTCAGCAAACACTTGCCTAACTAAAGGGGTTAATTTGCGTAGGTGGTCACGCGAGGCTAATTCTGGTACTACGCCACCGTATTGTTCATGAAGTTTAACTTGGCTGTACAAAGCATCGGCAATTAAGCCCTGTTTAGTATCATAAAGTGCTACGCCTGTTTCATCGCAGGAGGTTTCAATGCCCAACACCAACATAACCTAACCCTAAGTTAGTAAATTTGGGCGCTAGTATAAAGGAAGTGTATAAACATTTGCACCGCGTTGCACAAACAGGTAGAATTTTTCGCTTGTAGTATTCCTAAAACCTATGTAGTTAACCCTCTTAAGGATGGTGATTTTAATGCCTGCAGTTAAAGTCAAAGACAATGAGCCGTTTGACGTTGCCTTGCGTCGTTTCAAGCGTTCTTGCGAAAAAGCTGGTGTTCTAGCTGATGTGCGTCGTCGTGAATTCTACGAAAAGCCTACAGCTGAGCGTAAGCGTAAGAAAGCAGCAGCGGTCAAGCGTCATCAGAAAAAACTTCAGCGCGAACAGCGCCGTTTTGAGCGTATGTACTAGTAGATACGCTTAAAATAGCTAGTTAGTGTTGGAGTGTCTTGACCAAGGCAATCCCCTAAACGAGTCTTAAATATTTTATTTAAGACTCGTTTTTAGTTTTAAGTGATGCAACAAGGTTAACCCCAGAGGCAAGCATGTCCGGACGCATTCCACAGGCATTTATAGATGACTTAATTGCCCGTAGCGATGTCGCGGAAGTTGTGGGTGCGCGAATAACCTTAAAAAAAACCGGTAAAAACTATTCGGCATTGTGTCCTTTTCATAACGAAAAATCCCCTTCGTTTAGTGTTAATCCTGATAAACAATTTTATTATTGCTTTGGTTGTGGTGCTAGCGGTAATGCGCTAACTTTTTTAATGGAGCACGACAATCTAGAGTTTGTCGAAGCCGTTGAAACACTAGCCAGAATGCAAGGCGTGCAGGTGCAGCGTGAAGAGCGCCAAGGTTATCAGCGTTCTGAACAACAGCAGCAGCAACAAAAAGAACAGGCTGATCAGCGTTTTCGTTGCATGGAATTAGCCAAAGAATATTACCAGCAGGTGATGCAGCAATCTTCAGGCAAGCAAGGTTTAGATTATTTCCAAATCAAGCGCGGTTTAAGTAAAGAATTATTAGAAAGTTATGCACTAGGTGTTGCGCCCGAAGGTTGGGACGGTCTAAAAAACCACCTAAGCCAAGCAGGTTTTAGTGAAGCGTTACAAATTGAGTTGGGTTTATTAGTAAAAAAAGAAGACACCGGACGGGTTTATGACCGTTTTCGTCACCGTGTAGTTTTCCCGATTCGCAATACCAAAGGGCATACGGTTGGTTTTGGTGGGCGTGTTTTAGATGACAGCAAACCTAAATACCTAAATTCGCCAGAAACGCCCTTATTCCAAAAAAGCCAAGAGCTTTATGGGCTGTATGAAGCCAGAAAACAACCAGGGCGTTTAGATAGGCTGCTGGTGGTAGAAGGCTATATGGACGTGGTTGCTTTAGCGCAACAGGGCATACATTGGTCGGTTGCAACGCTAGGCACTGCTGCTAGTGAAGAACATTTAAAAAGAATTTTTCGCCTCGTTAATGAGGTGGTATTTTGCTTTGATGGCGATGCAGCTGGTACGCAAGCCGCAGCGCGTGCCATGCAAACACTTTTACCACTTGTTAATGATGGGCGTCATGCACGATTTTTGTTTTTACCCGCAGGCGAAGACCCCGATTCTTTAGTTCGTAAAGAAGGTGCAGGACTGTTTGAGCAGCGGGTTAACCAAGCCATGCCCTTGGCTGAATACTTGGTGAGTTATTTGCGCCAAGGCTTAGATTTAAGCTTGTTAGATGACCAAGCTCGCATGGCACAAGCAGCGGTACCGCTTTTACAAAGTTTGCCCGATGGTTTATTGAAGCGGCGTATTGTTGCGCATTTGCAGCAGCTAACAGGCTTAACCAGCCATGATTTACAGCCGCAGAATGTAACTGCTAATCCGGCCGCTGTGCAGTCTTATCAACCTATAAGACAGAATAAAACCGCAGAAAAAACTACAAGAACCTTGCCGGCCGAAGAAAAGCTACTACGCTTACTGGTAAGTTATCCTGATTTGATAAATCAGGTAGCTAATAACCTAGAAATTGATGCGCAACGTAACGAATCTGCACAACTTTTGCAGGGCTTACTTGAATACTTGCGTAAGAGTCCGCATATAACACCACAGGTGCTACTGGCTTATTGGTCGGGAACAACCCAAGGTGAAGCATTTTTACAACGTGCTAGGCTGGCACTTGAGTTAAGTCGTGAAGCCGCAGCCCAGGAAATAGAGGCGATTTCACACCATTTAATAAACCGTCAATCAGAAGAGCAGGTTGAAGCACGCTACAGCGACTTGCTGGGTCAGCCAGAAACGACTCAGTTACCAGCGTCAGAGATGCAAGAGCTCTGGAAGTTGGTGCAACAAAAGCATTTGAAGTCTTAAGGCAAGAAGCCACAAGACAAATAGACGCTCGAACGCGAATCTGCTATAATTTCGCGTCTAATTTAAGGGGCAGGCTGCAATTTAAGCATCTGTCTTTTTATATCCATATTTCTTGCACAGCTGATGAGATAGGGGTTTTATGTCCGGGAAAGCCAAGCAGCAATCTCGATTAAAAGAGTTGATCGCCCTCGGTAAAGAGCAGGGTTACCTGACTTATACGGAAGTTAACGATCATTTACCGGAAGAAATTTCAGATCCGGATCAAGTCGAAGATATTATTCGCATGATTAACGATATGGGCATTCCTGTTAGTGAGGAAGCCCCGGACATGGAAACTTTGCTCATGACCGACGGTGATTCAACCACCGACGAGTCAGCAGCAGAAGAAGCCGTGGCCGCCCTAGCCGCTGTTGAAGGTGATGCAGGTCGCACCACCGACCCAGTGCGTATGTACATGCGCGAAATGGGTGCAGTCGAGCTATTAACGCGTGAAGGCGAAATTGTTATAGCTAAACGAATCGAAGAAGGTATTCGTGAAGTTATGCACGCCCTTGCTTACGTGCCTGGCACAGTAGAAAGTATTGTTGCCGCCTACGATATTATTGCAGCAGCAGAAAACGGGCGTTTAACTGACGTTTTTGCAGGCTTTATTGACCCTGTAGAAAATATACCACCGCCTGGCCCTGCACCTACACCAGTGATTAAAGCAGCACCCAAAGCCGCCGCCGATAAAGACGACGACGAGGAAGAAGAAGCTGAAGAAGACGAAGAGGAAGAGGCAACTGTAAGTGGGCCAGATCCTGAAGAGTCACGTATTCGTTTTACTGCTTTGCGTGTGCAGCTTGAAAAAGCCCGTAAAGCGATTGCTAAAAATGGCTTTGCCCATGCTAAATCACAAACTGAGCTGAATTTGTTAGGTGAGTTGTTTGCACCTTTTAAGCTAGCTAACAAGCACTATGAGCGTGTGGTTAGCGAAGCACGTGATGCGGTTGCTGATATTCGTGATCAAGAACGTCAGATTATGCGTTTTTGTGTTGGTAAAGCAAAAATGCCACGCGCCGATTTTATTGCCAGCTTCCCAGGCAATGAAACGAATCCTAAGTGGCTTGAAGAGGTAATAGGCAAAGATGACGCAATCGGTAAAAAGATTCGCGCCTTTAGCCTAGACATTCAACGCTGCCAGCGTCGCATTAAAGTACACGAAGACAAATTTGTTCTGACTGTTACTGAATTAAAAGAAATTAATCGTCGTCTTTCAATTGGCGAAGCAAAAAGTCGCCGTGCCAAGAAAGAGATGGTAGAAGCTAACTTGCGTTTGGTTATTTCGATTGCTAAAAAATACACCAACCGTGGCTTGCAGTTCTTGGATTTAATTCAAGAAGGTAACATCGGCTTAATGAAAGCGGTGGATAAGTTTGAATTCCGTCGTGGTTATAAGTTTTCTACTTATGCTACTTGGTGGATACGTCAAGCGATTACCCGTTCGATTGCTGACCAAGCCCGTACCATACGTATTCCAGTACACATGATTGAAACGATTAACAAAATCAACCGTGTACAACGTCAGATGCTGCAAGAAATGGGCCGTGAACCAACGCCAGAAGAGTTGGGTATTCGCCTTGAAATGCCAGAAGACAAGGTGCGTAAAGTACTTAAAATCGCCAAAGAACCCATTTCGATGGAAACGCCGATTGGTGATGATGAAGATTCACATTTGGGCGATTTTATTGAGGATACTAACCAAGAATCCCCAATTGATTCAGCCACAGAAGAAGGCTTAATTGAAGCCACACGTTCGGTATTGGCTGGCCTAACAGCGCGTGAATCTAAAGTGCTGCGAATGCGTTTTGGTATTGATATGAACGCAGACCACACGCTAGAAGAAGTGGGTAAGCAGTTTGATGTAACGCGTGAGCGCATTCGTCAGATTGAAGCCAAGGCGCTGCGTAAGCTACGCCACCCTTCACGTTGCGATTCATTACGTTCATTCTTAGACGACTAGCTAAAAAAATGCCAGAAAGTCTTGATTCATCAAGGCTTTCTGGTACTATGTACCCCGATTTAAGGGCCTTTAGCTCAGTTGGTTAGAGCGCGCGACTCATAATCGCTCGGTCGCTGGTTCAAGTCCAGCAAGGCCCACCATATTATTGTCTATACCAGTCCTAGACTGTCTCTAAAGCCCCATAGATTGGGGCTTTTTTGTGCCTGTTAAATATACTAATGTCTGTATCTTTCTATGCTTATACCAGCAGTTTTGTTGGTATATCTGGCGGTACATTTACCATTTGAAAAACTGATACCAACAAAGGAGGGTTATAAGCATGGTAAAGCTAGATAGCACTAAGCGTAAGTAGTAGAAGGTATCGCCAAGCTAAAAGACGAGCTTAACCTAGGAATCATGCGTGTGATATTCAAAGACGCAGGCTTTGCCGATAATGTGGTAAAAACCAATTCTGTACAAATACTCAAACAAGCTGGCATTGAAAATGTGTGGAGTCTGTGATGATCACTCCAATTATTGAAAATAAAACCCAAACAGTGTCTGGGATTTTTAGATATTGTAATGGAATACTTAAAGACGGCGAAAAAGCCAAAGATATTCAAGAATATCACCCACTCTCAAGCATCGGGGTTCAGAGTCAATACCTCTTGCCTCTGCGCTGTTGTTGACCACTTTCCTTCCAAATTAGCTTTAACCCTTTCCTTGAACTAGGCTT
>CAYJCB010000034.1:0-17380 GCA_964368615.1 uncultured Halomonadaceae bacterium
GAAAAAACTACTTACCTGATTTAATTTTAGTCCAGCTGCGGGTCATTAAACGCTGTGTTTTAGCCGAAAAATCCGCAAAAGCAAACAACTTACTCATCAGTGCCGCAGGCGGGTAAATACCTGGGTCGGTGCGTATACCTTCTTCAACCAAGGGTGTTGCTTGGTCGTTAGCGTTAGGAAACTGCAAGTAGTTGGTTAAATCAGCCATCACTTGTGGCTGCAACAAGTAATTCACAAACTCATGGGCTTCTTTAACATTCTTGGCATCTTTTGGAATCGCAATCATATCAAAAAAAGCGCCCGCACCTTCTTGTGGAATTTTATAGGCAATACGTACTTTACCGCCTTTGCTTTCTTCAGCACGCGATTTACTTTGGTACAAATCACCCGAATAACCCACTGCAACACAAATATTGCCACTGGCTAGGTCTGAAATGTACTTAGACGAATGAAAATAAGTGACATAAGGGCGAATGCTTAACAACAAAGCTTCGGCCTGTTTTAAATGTTCTGGGTTTTCGCTATCACTTGGCAAGCCTAAGTAATGCATGGCAGTAGGAATAATTTCAGTAGGGGAGTCTAAAATAGCTACGCCACAAGCCTGTAGTTTTTTAATGTTTTCAGGCTTAAAAATAACGTCCCAAGTATCGACTGGCTGATCGCCCAGCACAGCTTTTACTTTATCAACGTTATAACCAACGCCAATCGAACCCCACATATAAGGAATCGAGTACTGATTACCTGCATCACTCACTTCTAGGGTGCGCAGCAGGTCTTTATTTAAGTTATTCCATAAAGGTAGCTGGCTTTTATCTAGCTTCTGATAAACACCCGCCTTAATTTGCTTAGCTAAAAAAGGGTTAGAAGGCACTACTATGTCATAGCCTGAACGTCCCGAAAGCAGCTTAGCTTCCAGTATTTCATTGCTATCATACACGTCAAAAATAACCTTGATGCCGCTTTGCTTTTCAAAGTTACTGATGGTGTCGGGGGCAACATAATCTGACCAATGGTAAACATTAAGCACTCGCTGTTCCGCTTGGGTTGGCAAAATAACGGCTAAGCTTAAAGCTGCTGCCACTAACGCTTGATTTGTTTTTTTCATTTGCACTACTCCTAAAAATTACTTTTATAAATCAAATGACGAAAAAAACCACAGAATAGAGGCAAAAGCCTTTTTTCAGTTGAATGCTACCGACTACTTTTACTATTGGGAAATTTTACTGTTAGGAAGTTAAGGGCAGTCAGGTCCTGAGCAATCTTCCAGTGCTTGTACCACACTTTTGAAAGCCTCTTTATTTTGCTCATTCATCGACATTAAAGTTAAATGCGCATCTAACACCTGCGCCTTAATATGCTCTTCTGAACCGGCCAACTGCGGTACTTCTTCTAATGCTTGGCTAGTGGTTAAAGGCTGTTTTAATAAAATAAAATACTGACGAAACCCCATTGATTCTAACAAAAGGGTAATGTCTTCATTGGGCGAGATAATACTCGGTTGTGCTAGGCCATTACTAGAGGCTTGCATGGCAATTTTTGCCAATAAACCCAAAGTAGTGCTGTCTAGGTTTTCAGTTTGCGATAAGTCTATCACAAAACCATTAATCTCTTGGTCTGCAAAAATGCGTTCTAACAATTTGTCTAAGGTAGAACAAAGGGTTAGGCGCACATCACCGACTAACTTTAGTACAAAGGTCTGCTGCGACTTAGCCGCCAGCAGTTTACCTGTATGCATATTAACAACCGCTTAAAGTCATCAAGGTTACATCGTCTGGCCAGCCAACAGCAGGATTAGCCAAGCGTTGTAACAGGGTTTCTACGTCTCCGCCTGTGGCGGCCACTAGTTGCTGCCATTCCAGCTGCCGAGCCTGCAAACCTTTGCCCGACAACACTTCTAGCACACCATCACTGGCCATACATAGTCGTCCTTGCGCACCAAAGGTGCAAGTGTAATCCTTGTAAGTTGCTGCTGGGAAGAGCCCCACCGGCAAACCTTCGCCTTCTAAAGGTGTTGCCTTACCATGGCTCACCATTAACGGTACTGGCAAGTGTGCCGCAAGCGCATAAGTTAGTTGTTTAGTTGGCGTATCTAAGCAACCCAACACCAGCGTTAAATGTTTTTTTAACCCCGTTGCTAACAAATCTTCATTCACTTTAAAACACAAGGCAGCAGGGCTTAATTCGCCTTGACTGGTGTATTTTTTAAGCAGGTATTTAAGCAAAATAGTCACTAATGCCGAAGCTGAACCACTGCCCGACACATCAGCAATGTAGAAAAACAACTTGTTGGGCTGCGGCGACCAAAAATCTAAAAAATCACCTGAAAGGTGTAACGCCGGTTGCAGCAGGTAATTTAATCTAAAGCCTTCAAATTCAGCTAGATTACTAGGCAACAAACTGTGTTGTACTTGATAAGCAATTAGCTGGTCTTGCTCTAGCAAAGCGATGGTTTTTTTTAGTTCAGCATTTTCTTTAACTAGCTGCTGATAACCCAAAGCGACTGCTGGCTCTGATTTACTCATGCACACCTCGTTTTATACTTTAACGACTTGCCTATTACTTAGTAAACTCTACTCAGCAAAACCTAATCAACAAAACCTAATCAGCAAAATCAGCCTCATCAAATTCAAAGTCATCATCTTCTAAAAAAGGGTCTGACTCAAGGCGACCATCATTCACTAAAAAAGTACGCTGCTGCAAGTAGGCATCACGAATAAACGAATAGCGATCCCCTTGAATTAACTGTTCAGCCTCTAATAGCCTTTCGCGCAACTGCACCACCTGCAACCCCGTTAAACCCCAGCTCACTTCTTTGCTATCAATCATATAACGCACCGGATTAAAGTAGTAATAATCCACGGGCAAAGAAACGCTGTGACTTAATGTTTGACCACCTATAAAAGGTAAAACTAAATAAGGGCCTTCAGGTAATCCCCAAGTATTCAGCGTTTGCCCAAAATCTTCATGGCTGCGTTGCAGGTTAAATAAGGGTGTCGAAACTTCAAATAAACCTGCCACCCCTACAGTGCTGTTCACTGTCAAACGTGTTAAATCTTTACCTGCTGCTAAGGGCTTGAATTGCAACAGATTATTAGCAAAGTTAGACACTTCACCTAGGTTGAAAAAAAAGTTAGTCACCCCAGTACGCACAAATTTTGGAGTAATAAAACGGTAGCTTTTAGCCACAGGTTTTAACACCCAAGCATCGACTTCTTCGTTAAAACTAAACACCTTGCGGTTCCAGTTTTCATAAGGGTCTTGCTTTAAAGCCTTCTCTTTTACCAAGTGCTCTTTGGGCGCTGTTGCACACCCAGCTAAAGGTAAAAAAACCAATAAAACCAGCCAACTAATCAATAGTTTAGCAGACTTTTTTAATGGCATAAGTTCAACCCACCTTTAAGTCTTGCAACCAGTTAAGCAGCAACGGGTAATAATCTTGCTCGGCGGCTTGGTGTAAACACAGCTGCGAACGCTTATAATTCTTTTGGTTGCCAACGCTACGCCCCAGCTTAATTAAACGTGCATTGTGGTCACCAAAACCAAACATAAAAGCCCGTGCATCGGTTTCGCTGCCACGCCAAGCATTGTGCAAACTAGCAAAATACAAACTAGGCGGCCACTCAAGCTTCTGCACTGCTGCTGCATAATCAAAACCATCTTTGCCTTGCCAAGGCGCACTTAACCAATCTAACGCTTGTTGATAAAAACCCAAGTCTTCATTAGAACGACCCAGTTTTAACTTTACCGCTGGCACGTAACCTAGCTTTTGCGCCAAAAAATTCACCCCACGCCCATGCAGCCAGTTCACCCAAAAGTTTTTAAGTGCGCCAATGGGTTGTGATTCACGAAAAGGGCTAAAATGCACCAACCCTAAAATACTCTTTAGGCTATTAGGGTTACGCGCTAAATAACTGGCTAATAACAAACTTCCAAAACCTTGACCTATCCAAACTTGTTTTTCAGGCGCTGCGGTTTTATTCATCGCCGCAATTAACTGGGGCAAATCTTCGGTAATGGCTTGTTCAACACCAAATTCCAAACTGCTAAGGGCCTTGTTGTCTAAATGGCGACCCCGTAACTCAGCCATATAAACATCGTAACCTTGCCGCGCCAGCACATAACCTAAACCCGTTTGGGTGGTGGCATTATGAAAACAACTGGCGTTATCCATTAAACCGTGCAACATAAACACGGCTTGCCCATTAGAAATTTCAGGACACAAGCGCACCAAATGGGCTACCTGCTGATTAGCCAAAGGCACATCGAAACGCTCTTCGGCAATCGCAACAAACAGGCTGTTGTTATAACTCATTAGTAATTCTCATCACGCCTTCTCATCACTGCTAATCATTAACTTACTCACTTATTGCCTACTCTTTTACTTTACGGCCAGCTTATCCCAAGCTTCCGCCAAACGCCGCGCCGAAACCACCTGCTGTGTACCTAACTGCTGGGCATAAAGCGAAACACGGTATTCTTCTATTAACCAACGGTAATCAGCTAACTCTTGGCTAGCTTCACCCTGCTGCTGCATTGCAGTATAACGACTTTCCCAGCGTTGCCAGAGAATTTCTAATTCTTCGGCTTGGCGCTGGTCTCTTAATCTGTCGCGTGGCGCTTTTTCTAGGCGAACTTCTAAGGCTTTTAAATACCTTGGATACTGCGCCAACCAATCACCTGCCTGCCAAATAAAGCCTACAAAAAACAATCTATTTAACTGGCGACGCGCATCTTGAAAAACTAAAGCCGTGGCTAAATCCATTTTACCTTTTAGTTGCGCCGCCAAAGGCACTTGCGCTTCTAACGCTGCCCTAGTTAACTTTACTTTTTCGGTTGCAACCGGCACCCAAGCGCCTTGCTGTGCGTCTAATAATTGCTGAAAAGCCTGCTCATCTCTTGGCCATAATTCAGTATCAGCTGCTAAAAATACATCTTTGACGCTGGTGTTAAGTAAATCATTCAGCAGCGCCTGTTTATTACCAACTTTGGTAAACATCAGTGCCAGCTTATCTAAGCCAGGTAATTGGGTTTGTAGGTATTTATCTTTTTGCGGCAAGCTTAAGCGAATCAAGCGCACCAAGCCTTTTTCGGTCGCAAACTGCGCTTTAGCAGGGCTATCAAACAGCGTCACACCCACACTTTCACCTTCATCGACCAAAGCAGGAAAAGCTTGTATTTTCACGCCCGCCTGCTGCTGTTCTAATAACTTGGGCAGCTCGCCAAAACTCCAGTCTGTTGCACCGCTGGCTTTTAGTTGCCCGCTGTCTAGGGCTTGGGTCGCAGCTTGCATCTGCCCAGCATAGCTAGCACGCAGCTTGGCTAAATCGCGGCCTTGCCCTAACAGCGCCCCTTTTTCAGACAAAACACAAAAATTAATTAATAGATGGTCAGGCAGGCTTACTTCAGCCCACAGCTTTTCATCAATTTTTACGCCAGTGGTTTTATAAAAGAACAAGCCCAGTGCTTTACCTAACGGTAAATCATCGGGTATTAAAGCCTGCATTGCTGAATCAATATAATTGGGCAGGGGCACAAAGTTTTTACGCACTTGCTTGGGTAAACCGCGCATTAAGGCTAAGCACTTTTCACGCAGCAGGCCAGGTACTAGCCATTCCAAACGGGTTTCGGGTAGCTGGCTAAGCATGGCAACTGGCACCTGCATACTTACGCCATCGTCAATTTCACTGGGCGCAAAGTTGTATTTAAGCTGCCAGCTAACCCCTTTCCAGTTTAAAAAATCAGGGAAGGCATCATCGGTAATTTCATCGGTGGCACGCGCCAATAAGTCTTCTTTGGTCAACAGCAATAATTGCGGATTCGCCGCTTCTTGTTTTTTGCGCCAGCTTTCAAAACTTGCGCCACGGCAAATATCAGCAGGAATATGATTGGCGTAAAAGTCATACAGCACTTCATCGTCCACCAAAATATCGCGCTTACGGGCCTTGTCTTCCAACACCAGCACTTCATCTAGCAGCGCTTGGTTGTGCGCCATAAAAGGTGCTTTAGTGGCGTAATTACCTTCCACTAGCCCAGAACGAATAAAAATCTCATGGCAAAGTTCAGGGTCGTGGGGGGCATAATCAATTTTTCGCCCTGCTACCAGCGGTAAACCAAACAGGGTTACTTTTTCATAAGCGGCAACACGCGCTGCTCGCTTTTCCCAATGCGGTGAAGAATAATCACGCTTAATTAAATGTTCGGCTAAAGGCTCCGCCCATTCGGGTTCTATTTTGGCGACTAAACGCGCAAACAAACGGGTGGTTTCAACCAACTCTGAAGCCATAATCCACTTGGGTGGTTTCTTGGCTAACTTAGAACCTGGGTGAACAAAAAACTTACGATTTCGCGCCCCTAAAAATTCTTTGTTTTCCTGCTGCATACCGATATTAGACAGCAAGCCTGCTAACAGCGCCTGATGCAGTTCCACTTCACCGGCAGGTTGGCTGTTTTCATTTAAGCCAATTTCACGGCACAGCAGTTTTAACTGGCGATGCGTATCACGCCATTCGCGCATTCGCATTAACGACAGGAAATTTTTCTTACAATAGCTGCGTAGCTGGCTGGCGGTTAAATCTTGGCGCTGGGTTTCATAACCGCGCCATAAATTCACCAAAGCCGCAAAATCTGAATTAGGATCAACCCACTGGGCATGGGCTTGGTCAGCCGCTTGCTGGTGTTCAACGGGGCGTTCACGCGGGTCTTGCAGCGTCAGTGCTGAGGTAATAATCAACACTTCTTGCAAACTGTTGCGCTGCGAAGCTTCCAGCAGCATACGTGCTAAACGTGGGTCAACGGGCAAACGCGCCAGCTTACGCCCTAGTTGGGTTAAATCATTTCTAACCGTGACAGCGCCCAATTCAAACAACAAACGAAAACCGTCTTTAATGGTACGGCTATCGGGTGGCTCTAAAAAGGAAAAGTCTTCAATATTGCCCAGTTTTAAAGACAACATTTGCAGAATAACCGCCGCTAAATTGGTGCGGCGAATTTCAGGTTCGGTAAATTCTGGGCGACCTTTAAAATCGTCTTCTGCGTATAAGCGAATGCACAAACCTTCCGCCACACGCCCACAACGACCGGCACGCTGATTCGCACTGGCTTGGGAAATGGCTTCAATCGGCAAGCGTTGCACACCGGCTCTAACGCTATAGCGGCTAATTCTGGCAACACCTGGGTCAATTACATAACGAATACCTGGTACAGTTAACGAGGTTTCCGCAACGTTGGTGGCTAGTACAATTTTTCGCTGATTAGACGGCTGGAAGATTTTCTGCTGCTCACCCACCGGTAAACGCGCATAAAGGGGCAACACTTGAGCATGACGAAACTGCCCAAAATTTTGCGCTTTACGAATTTCCTGCGCCACTTCACGAATTTCTCGTTCACCGGGCAAAAAGATAAGTACATCACGTGGGCCATGCAACCAGCCTTTGCTGCGCTCAGCATTTTCGATGCTTTCTAAAGCCTGCAAAATTCCCTGTTGAAGCGTTAAATCAGCAGTATCAGGGTCTTCGGTTAACAGCGGCTGGTATTCCATCTGTACTGGGTAAGTTCGCCCCGACACTTCAATCACTGGGCAGTTATTAAAGTGTTTAGAAAAGCGTTCTAGGTCGATGGTTGCCGAGGTGATAATGACTTTTAAATCAGGGCGACGCGGCAAAATACGCTTTAAATAGCCCAGCAGAAAATCAATATTTAGGCTGCGTTCATGCGCTTCGTCAATAATAAGCACTTGATAACGGTTTAGAAAAGGGTCTTTTTGGGTTTCTGCCAGCAGAATACCGTCGGTCATTAACTTAATCAGCGTGGTGTCGCTTTGCTGATCGTGAAAACGCACTTGGTAGCCGACCTGTTCACCTAGATTTACATCTAATTCTTCGGCTAAACGCTGCGCAACAGTACGTGCTGCTAAACGCCTTGGCTGGGTATGACCAATTAAACCCCGCGCACCCAAGCCTAATTCCAAACAAATTTTTGGTAACTGGGTGGTTTTACCCGAACCCGTTTCACCGGCTATCACCAGCACTTGGTGTTCTGTTAGCGCAGCAAGAATTTTTTCACGGTGTTCGCTGACGGGCAAATCTGGGTAGCTAATTTTTGGCCAAGCAGCTTTACGCTGTTCAACCAAAGCCACCGATGCCGCTAGCTTTTCGTTAAGCTTAGCCAGCGGTTGGTCGAGCTGGCTGTCAGTTTGAACAGAACTAGTGCCTTTGGCGAGTTTGCGTAGTTTGTGCAGCTGCCGACTAAAAGGGTGAACGTCTTTTAATAGGCATTGCTGCAATAAAGCTTGTTGCGACTTAAACATGGTGACTCTTCAGTTACGTAAAGCCAGCTAGTATAACTTAAACTAGTTAGTTTCATCACGTAACTGCCTACGCAACACTTTACCGACGTTGGTTTTGGGTAACTCGTCCCTAAATTCCACAAAGCGCGGTACTTTATAGGCCGTTAAGCGTTTCTTACACCAGTCGCGCACTGCTTTATCGGTTAAATGGCTGTTACGCGCCACAATAAAAACCTTCACCGCTTCGCCACTTTTTTCATCGGGAATACCTACCGCAGCCACTTCTAACACATCGGGGTGTGAAGCAATCACGTCTTCAATTTCATTGGGGTAAACATTAAAGCCCGACATATTAATCATGTCTTTTTTACGATCCACAATGCGAGCATAGCCATCGTCTTGAATTACCGCCACATCACCCGTCATAAACCAGCCATCTTCAGTCAGCACCTTGTCTGTTTCTGCTGGCTGCTGCCAATAACCCTTCATTACCTGTGGACCACGAATACATAACTCACCTGCCTGACCTATGGCTAAAGTTTTACCGTTAAGGTCAATTACTTT
This sequence comes from uncultured Halomonadaceae bacterium, assembly GCA_964368615.1. GTDB lineage: Bacteria > Pseudomonadota > Gammaproteobacteria > Pseudomonadales > Halomonadaceae > Marinospirillum. Next base: position 8,849 of record CAYJCB010000034.1, read on the forward strand.
AATTTCAGTGCTAGGAACGGGTTTACCAATACTGCCGATTTGAATGGCATTGGGTGGATTAATGGTGGCAATTGGTGACGTTTCAGTTAAACCATAACCTTCAGCAATATCGCTGCCGGTTACTTTTTTCCACTGTTCGGCAGCGGCTTTGGTTAGCGCCATACCGCCAGAAATGGTTAGTTTTAAACTACTAAAATCTAACGCTTTAAAGTCATCACGGTTGCACAAGGCAACAAACAAGGTATTTAAACCCACAAAACCTGTGAAGTGATTATTTTTAAGTTCTTTTATAAAACCAGGAATATCACGCGGATTAGTAATTAATAGCGAGTGGTTGCCCAACTCCATCATCGCCATACAGTTCACGGTAAAGGTATAAATATGGTACATGGGCAAGGGCGCAACAATGGTTTCACCCCCTTCATTCAGCACCTGATCTATCACCGCCCTAGCTTGCAACATATTCGCGACTAGGTTGCGGTGGGTCAACATTGCACCCTTGGCAATGCCTGTAGTACCGCCCGTGTATTGCAAAATAGCAATATCATCTAAGCTTGGCTTGGTAGGAACCCAATGGCCTTTACGCCCTAAAGCAAGGGCTTTGCGAAAAGGTATGGCATAGGGCAAGTTATAAGCGGGTACCATTTTTTTAACGTATTTAACGACCTTGTTAATAGTGTGGCGCTTAATAAAGGGGTGCATATCGCCCAGTTCGGTAACAAAGACATGCTTTAGGCAAGTTAAACGCAACACCTTTTGCACGCTACGCGCCATGTTCGCCAGCACCACAATCGCACGTGCACCCGAGTCGTTAAACTGGTGTTCCATCTCTCTTTCTGAATACAAGGGATTAGTGTTTACCACGATTAACCCAGCCCTTAATGCCCCAAACACTGCAATAGGGAACATTAAAGTATTGGGCAGCTGAATCGCTATGCGGTCACCTTCTTTAAGGTCGGTGTGATTTTGCAAATAGGCAGCAAAGTAACGACTTTTTTCTTCAAGCTCACCATAAGTAATCATTTTGCCCATGCAGGTGAAGGCTGGTCGGTCAACAAAACGCTCACACGATTCGTCAAATACCTGTAATACCGAGTCGTAACGACTCATATCAATTTCTGTCATTTTTTAACCTCGCCAGCTTATTATTATTGGATAGCTAGTTTTAAATAAATTCAAACGTTCGTTTACTATACCCTCTACCAACAAAAAAAAGCCAGCACTAAGGCTGGCTTCTTTGGCGCTTTGGTTAAAAAACCTATAAATTACAGTTCTTTAACTTGGTCTCTTAATACAAACTTCTGAATTTTACCGGTTGAAGTTTTAGGTAAATCACAAAAAATAATGGTTTTAGGCGTTTTAAAACCTGCCATATTTTCACGGCAGAAATCAATAATTTCTTTTTCTGTGACAGTATAACCTGCTTTTAACGTAACAAAAGCACAAGGGGTTTCACCCCACTTTTCATCAGGACGCGCAACTACAGCGGCCTCAGAAATGGCTGGGTGACGGTACAAAACGTCTTCCACTTCAATCGAAGAAATATTTTCACCACCTGAAATAATAATGTCTTTTGAACGGTCTTTAATTTCAATGTAAGTATCAGCATGCCAAACTGCCAAGTCACCCGAACGGAACCAGCCGCCCTGAAAAGCTTCTTCCGTAGCACGCGGATTCTTCAAGTAACCTTTCATCAGCAAGTTACCACGCATAAAGATTTCGCCAATGGTTTTACCATCTTGCGGCACTGGAATCATGGTGTCTGGGTCGGCAACCATTAAATCTTCTTGCATCGGCGACTTAACACCTTGACGCGCTTTAAAACGCGCTCTTTCAGATGGTGTTTTATTATCCCACTCACCGTGCCAAGCACATACAACGCAAGGGCCGTAGGTTTCAGTTAAACCATAAACGTGGGTTACTACAAAACCCATACTTTCCATACCTTCAATCACCGAAGCAGGCGGCGGCGCACCCGCAGTCATAACCTTAACTTGGTGATTAATGCCAGCTTTCATTGCTGCATCGGCATTGTTCAACATATTTAATACAATCGGCGCACCACAGAAATAGCCAACCTTATTGTCACGAATTGAATTGTAAATATCTTCAGCCCGCACATGACGCAAGCTAACGCTAGTACCTGCTGTTGCAGCAATCGTCCAAGGGAAACACCAGCCATTACAGTGGAACATGGGCAGCGTCCACAAATAAACGGGGTGGGCGACCATATCCCAAGAAACCGCGTTAGAGACAGCATTTAAATAAGCGCCACGGTGGTGATAAACCACACCTTTAGGATTACCCGTTGTACCAGAAGTGTAGTTTAACGTAATCGCGTCCCACTCATCTTTAGGCGTTTTATAAGCATAATCGTCATCACCCGTTGCAATAAAAGCTTCATAGTCCATTTCACCAATCAGCTCGCCACCTTCATAAAAAGGGTCATCAATATGAATAACGCGTGGGCGATCTGGCCCTAACATTTTAATGGCGCGTGAAGCCGCTTCAGAAAACTCACGGTCTACAAAAATAATTCTAGCTTCAGCGTGCTGCAAAATAAAAGAAATAGCTTCAGCATCTAGGCGCGTATTAATCGCGTTAAGCACCGCACCACACATAGGCACAGCAAAGTGGGCCTCAAAAACAGGTACGATGTTTGGCGCAATAAAAGCTACCGTATCGCCTTCAATAATACCGGCCTTACTTAAAGCAGAAGCAAAACGTATGCAACGCTGGTAAGTTTCTGCCCAAGTAATTTTCATATCATGGTGAATTTGTGCCACATGATTAGGAAATACGCTGGCTGAACGCTGTAAAAAAGAAATCGGCGTTAAAGGAGCAAAGTTAGCCGCATTACGATTTAGCCCCATGTTATAGATATTGGTATGTTGCATGTGGTGGCCTCTTAGTTATTAGGGTAAAAATTATTATTTTGTAAAAAAAACTGTAAAAAACTGCTTTATTCTATTGAATGCTAGGCGATTGCGTAAAAAACCATCTAACCTATGCAATATTATAACAAACCTAGCAAACGCTCGACTAGATTTCAATGATGCCAAGAGTTACTCTATTATGCCAACAACTTTAGCTTATAAATCACAAGGAATTACCCATGAGTACTTTAGAAAACCGTCCGTATGATACTTTGAGCGTTGGCGATTCAGCCACTTTTGAAAAAACCCTGACCGAAAAAGAGTTGGTACTTTTTGCTGCGGTATCGGGCGACGTTAATCCGTTACACCTAGATGCTGAATTTGCCAAAACCACCATGTTTGGCGAACAAATTGCCCACGGTATGTGGTCTGGTTCACTTATTTCTGCTGCACTAGCCACCACGCTACCAGGGCCTGGCACTATTTACATGGGTCAGGAATTAAGCTTTCGCCGCCCTGTAAAATTAGGCGATACTTTAACCGTAAAGTTAACCGTTAAAGAAAAGCAAGATGCGAAGAAAATCGTGATTCTTGATTGCCTAGTAACTAACCAGAAAGATGAGAAAGTGGTTTTAGGTACTGCAACCGTCATTGCCCCCACTGAAAAAGCCGTACTGCAAGCACCTACTTTGCCAACAATTACGATTGGCTAATTATTAGCTGCAAAGTTAAAGTGTTTTAAAATAAGCAAAAACTGGATAATTAATCTGGTTTTTGCTTAGGGTAATACTTACCTTAGGCGGGTATTTTCATCATTATAAACAAGGTCACCACCATGAAAGAAACGTTTAGCTTAGAAAGCCACCCCTTCATTCCTCTCTATAAACTACTCAAGGTTTTAGGTTGGTGTGACTCGGGCAGCATGGCCAAAGACGTGATTGATAAGGGTTTAGTAACGGTAAATGACCAAGTAGAATTGCGTAAACGCTGTAAGATTCTAGCAGGCCAAGTGGTGCGCTTTGAAAAGCAAGAAGTGACAGTTTTAACAACAACTGAATAAAAGGTTTCTAGCATATCGACTAGATACACCATGAAATAAGTTAGAATTAGCTCGGTCACCAAATGCTTTAAATACACTAAACATTACGGATTAACGGTACTCATGCAAAAACTTTTTAGGCATGTAACGAGGCTGTATTTGCGGCTGGTTTGGAGCGCAGCTTTTTAGAGTCCAATGCACGCACTTGTTAGCTGACCTGATAGATGCTAGAGCGGTGAGCAACTTTAACCACGTTAACGACCAATCTATCTTCAATGATTTCGTAAACTATCCGATAGAGGCCTTGCCGTACCCTGTAACATTCTTGGCTTGACAGTTTAATGCAGCCCTCACCTCTGGGATTGGTGGTGAGCGCATCAATCCGTGACAAAATACGTTTTACGTCTTGATTGGGGATGCTGCGTAGATCTTTTGCAACAGACTTTTTAAATGTAACACTATATTTTGTCATGTTTTTTTAGGTCATTAAGCAAAGCCTCATAGCTAATTTCTGGCTCTTTGGCTCTCTTTGCTACAGCTTCTAAGTCTTCTTGATCTTCACGCATAAGTAAGCGAACAGCCTCATTCACTAACTCAGAGAGAGAAAGGTGCGTAGCCGCTGCTTTGAGCCTAAGTGCCTGATGAATAGACGGGTCAAAATAGACTGTTGAACGTTTTGATAATTCACTCATGTATCATCACCTCTTATGTATAACAGCATCATGACGCTATAACGCTGTTAGGTCAATCATAGGATTCATAACGGATTAACGGTACTCATGCAACAACCTTTTAGGCATGTAACGAGACTGTAGAAAGTAAGCGTAAAAATTGGTGTGAGCCTAGAAAAATCGCCGCAGCATAAACCGCCCTAATCACTCGAAAGTGGGCTTGGCGATGCTGGCTAGTTAAAAGCAGAAGGAAGCTGCACCAGCAAGTTAGATCCGTAAAATCTTAAATGGATGTCCTTTAAGATTTTTATGCGCAGTTTACTAAATCACGTTACTGTTTACTCATACAGCTTTCATAGCATGCCACTGCATGCTATGATAACTGCAAATTTTTTGTGGTTAAACCTCTATGACTTGGAATAGAAATAAAAGCATCTCAGAGCAGCTAATGGTAGATGTTCTTGCTGAATCAAAACAAGCATTAACGTTGGATGAAATCGTTTCAGAGATAATTTCAAGAAACCCTTCCGCTTTGACTGGGAAAACCCCAAGAAACTCGCTGTATTCAGTGGTTTATAGACGGGAGAAAAGAAGAGAAGAGCGTGGCTTACACGCACTTTTCAAGACAACTACTAGAGGCGGCGCGATTTATTACAGCCTCAACTCTAAAGGGTTAGAGTCAATAGGCGAGAGGATATTGGAAAAATGAGCGTCCCCCATGTAATACCCTACCAAGGAAGCAAGAGAAAACTTGCCCCACAGATTCTTGATTATGTGCAACATGAAGTTAAAGGCACTGTCTACGAACCATTTGCTGGATCAGCTGCAATTACATTGGCTGCGGCTGCATCAGAAATTGGTACTAGCTACGTTATCGGAGATAAATTCGCACCTCTAATTGAATTGTGGGAATTAATAATTAATAAGCCAGATTATGTAGCTGACAATTATTCAAAGATTTGGAATGCACAACTGGATGACCCAAAAAGTCACTTTTTGGAAATTCGTAAGCAGTTTAATGACGCACAAGACCCTGTACAGTTTTTATATTTGGTTGCTCGTTGTGTGAAGAACGCCATTAGATTTAATTCTAATGGCGAGTTCAACCAATCAGCGGATAATCGTAGACTGGGAATGAAACCACAAAAGGTCTCAAAGGAATCTTATACTATTTCTTCAATTCTCAAGGGCAAGACTAAAGTAATATCTGGCGATTTTATGCAGATATTAAAAAACGCAGGCCCTGATGATTTGGTTTATATGGACCCTCCTTGGCAAGGAACAAGCTTAAAAAAGAACCCTAGATACGCTTTTTTGCTGGATCTTGATGATTTAATTAATGGGCTTACTGAGTTAAATGAGAGGAATGTGCCTTACCTTTTGTCATTTGATGGTACATGTGGAGATAAGAGCTACGGAAAAGAATTACCCGAGTTTTTGCAGCTCGAAAAAGTTGGCTTGAATGCTGGGCGGTCATCTCAAGCCATATTACTGGGTAGAGATGACGTAACCATTGAATCCTTATACATTTCTCCAGCACTGTCTGATAAAAATAGAGAAAAAACTAAGAATCGTGAACAAATTAAATTATTTGCCTAATCCTTAATATCTTTTAGGGCTGCATTCTTTATGTAGCTCTGGATCGGCTCACCAACTCTATTGCTTTCTTTCAATATTCTATCGAAATCGCTAGCTTCGTCTCCCTTCCATGTGACCATTAAATTTCTTGCCTCCTCCATAGCGATATGTGAATGCTCCTCTGGGAATGCCCAATAACAAGACTCACAAACACTCTTTTTCTTGATGTCCAAGAAATTTTTACAGCTTTCGCAAGACCAAGACTTCTGGCGCTGTTCTGTGCCTGTTAAAAGCATGAATTTTTCAATATCCCCTTCACTTGCCACATCGTCACCAGCAACTTCATAAGGAATACGATGGTCAATTTGTAAATACCTTTCATCATAACTTTCACCGGATACTGTGCTTTTTTCTCCCAAGCTCTCAATCAATTTTTTTTTAAATGCTTTAGAAAAGGTTTTACGACCACCTAACTTATGCCCTTCGATTTCGGATGGATCACCAAAACGATAAGCACCAATTTTTCTACCGTCTCTAGCTGTCACTTTAAAAGTAACCAGAGGAATCCCTTCCTCCCTGACATCTCGGGCAGCCCTAGGTGGATGGCTGTAGCCATAGGTGTCTTTTAATTCTTCCGTGCTTATAAAGCCGTGCACAAGAATATGGTCAATAACAGTTTTGGGTCTTTTATTTGTGACTTTCTTGGCCGCTTCTACTACAGCCTTATCAACTTTAAACTTCTTGGTCACTTATTATTCCTTATCAGATCTCATGAATAGCTTCATTTTAATTCCGGTGTGAGCGCATAACGCCGCCATAAGCGGTGAGTAATAGTTGGCTATGCTGTGCAGCGGAGCGAAACGTAGCCAACTGTTACGAATCTGACTTGATGGCCTTGTTAGGCTATCCTCTTGCATCTCTGCCAGGCTCATCTTCTAAAACTCGAAAACGCCAATATTTATCAGGTTTAACCCATACAACATCGTCTTTAGTTAGCTTTCTAAATTCAGCTAAAAGTTTACGCTCAAGAACTAAATTCCCATCGCTATTTTCTCTAAGTAAAGAGCTTTCTGAAGTTCTAACGAGGTAATCAACGACGTCATCTTGGTAAAGGCAACCATCACTGTCTAGTTTAGATTTCATCCATATGGACACTTCTTTAGCGTCCATACTTAGCTCTCTGTAACAACAGCTACAAGTGATTCTTGTGGAAACACTCCCGTATCAAGCTTTTTTCCTGCAAACCACTGACAACGATAACTACCACTAAATTCTTTACTCATATTCTTAATTACTTCTTTAACGCTCATATCTGGGCCACCAGATTTAAGCTTTACAGTGTCACCAAGGTTGTAAATATTAACGTCACTCATAAAATGTCCTTTTAATGTTTTTATAAAATTTACGTGGAGCCACATATTGCGTGGCAGGAAGCCTAACAGCCTATTAGTAGACGTGCTCAATTTTCTGCTTGAACTTGCCTTTCAAAATAAATTTAAGTCGTTCAATACTAACGCCAAGCCCAAAAATAACAAGGCATTACTCAGCAACAATTCAAGCACGCCGCCTATCCTGCTAATAGTATGCACATTAACCAAAGTCTCAACTAAAAAACTGTACAAAAAACCGCATTTTGCTGGCACAGCAAGCCCTTTAGATACCTTGGGATTTTTTTAACGGTATTTCAGTATACTACCCACTTTCTCGTTCTTTTTAGGATTGCTCATGCTTAGTAAAAATCAGGCTAAAAGCCTTCGTGCTTTACACCGTAAAAAAACGCGCCGTGAATTGGGTTTATTTTTGGTAGAAGGTGAAAAGGTGGTCGCTGAGTTGTTAGCAGCAGCGGATTGGCAGGTGCAAAGCCTGTATGCCACGGCTGAATTTATTAATGCTTATAAAAGTTTAATTAAGCAGTCGGGCGTAACGCTGGTGGAATGTTCGGCAGAAGAATTAACCTCAGTCAGCACGCTAGTCAGCAACAGCGCAGCCTTGGCGGTGGTTGCTATGCCTAAGCAAGCGCCCGATTTAAATATCAGTTCACAAACTTGGGTTATCGCTTTAGATGGCATTAACGACCCGGGTAATTTAGGCAGTCTGCTGCGAATTGCCGATTGGTATGGCATTGGGCAGGTAGTTTGTTCGCCGACCACCGCTGAAGTTTATAATCCCAAAGTGATTGCTGCGTCTAAAGGTTCTTTTTTACGCGTTGCGGTTATTTATCAGCCGTTGCCTGCTTTTTTTGAATCCTTGCCAGCCGATACAGCCGTGTTAGGTGCTTATTTAGACGGTGAATCCATTCACAATTTACAGCCCAGCCCACTAGGTGGCGTGATTTTATTAGGCAGCGAAGCGCAGGGCATTAGTGCAG
>CAYJCB010000035.1:0-1778 GCA_964368615.1 uncultured Halomonadaceae bacterium
ACGCTGCGGTCACCAATGGTAATTAAGAACTGCTTGCTAGCAACGGTAGGTAAGCTAAGTATCCGCTCAGCAGCATCTTTTAAAGTGATGCCAGTCAAATCTAGTTCAGGCAGTTCCAGTGTTTGACGCTCGAAACTACGCTGCATTTTCGGTGCTTTACCAAACAGCACGCTCATGGGTAGATCAACGGGTTTGGTTTTAAAGTGCCCATCGGTAACGGTTAAATGGTGTTCAGCTAAGGCTTCACCCACAACGGCATAAGAAGCGCGTTCACGCTTACACAGCTTGTCAAACAATTCTAAGCTGGCTGGCGCGATGGCTAAAACATAACGCTCTTGCGCTTCGTTACACCAAATTTCTAGCGGGCTCATACCCGGTTCTGCATTTGGCACGGCACGTAAATCAAACAAGCCGCCACGCTCACCGTCTTTAACTAATTCCGGTAAAGCGTTAGAAAGGCCGCCAGCACCTACGTCATGAATAAAGCAAATAGGGTTGTCATCACCCATCGCCCAGCAGCGGTCAATCACTTCTTGAGCGCGGCGTTCCATTTCTGGGTTGTCTCTTTGTACGGAAGCAAAATCTAACTCAGCACTGGAAGAACCCGTTGCCATAGAAGAAGCAGCACCACCACCCAAACCGATATTCATGGCTGGGCCGCCTAATACAATCAGCTTAGCGCCAACAGGAATTTCACTTTTCTGAACGTGGTTAGGGCGAATATTACCCAAGCCACCGGCCAACATTATTGGTTTGTGGTAACCACGACGCTCAGTGCCATTTAAACCAAGGGTGTTTTCTTCATAAGTACGGAAGTAACCATTGATATTCGGGCGACCAAACTCGTTGTTAAACGCAGCGCCACCTAACGGGCCTTCAATCATAATATCTAGGGCAGTAACAATACGCTCTGGCTTGCCGTAATCTTCAGCTTCCCAAGGTTGCACAAACCCTGGAATGCGTAGGTTAGAAACAGTAAAGCCCGTTAAACCCGCTTTAGGCTTAGAGCCGATTCCGGTTGCACCTTCATCACGAATTTCACCACCAGCACCCGTTGCTGCACCTGCAAAAGGTGAAATAGCAGTCGGGTGGTTGTGGGTTTCCACCTTCATTAAAATATGCACAGGCTCTTCGACTGGCTTCCAGCTATGGGTTTCAGGCTGAGGGAAAAAGCGCGGCGCAGAAAAACCTTCAATAACAGAAGCGTTATCGCTGTAAGCAGAAAGCACACCGGCTGGCGAAACTTTATGGGTATTACGAATCATGCCAAATAACGAATGCGGTGAGTCTTCGCCATCAATCGTCCAATCAGCATTAAAGATTTTATGACGGCAATGCTCAGAGTTAGCCTGAGCAAACATCATTAGCTCAACATCATTCGGGTTACGGCCTAGTGCAACAAAGCTTTCAACTAAATAATCAATTTCATCATCAGCTAGGGCTAAACCTAAATCGGTATTGGCTTTGGCTAAAGCTTCACGACCGCCGCCTAAAATATCCACGCTAGCCAGCTGGCGCGGACTTTCATGACGGAATAACTGGCTGGCTGATTCAACACTGGTTAGCAGCGTTTCAGTCATGCGGTCATGTAACAGGCTGCCCACTGCTGCTTGTTCTGCTGCGGTTAGGGTTTGGCTAGCTTGTAGGTAATAAGCAACACCACGTTCTAAACGTACCACCTGAGTTAAGCCACAGTTGTTGGCAATGTCAGTTGCTTTAGAAGACCAAGGCGATTGTGTGCCTAAGCGCGGTACTACAAGGAACAACTCACCTTCAGG
>CAYJCB010000035.1:1878-9904 GCA_964368615.1 uncultured Halomonadaceae bacterium
TAGTTTACTAATTTTGGCAGCAACCTAATTCCAGGCTCGGCAATTTAATCCAAGCACAAATTAAATTGAACAGTATTCGATAGGTTCTTCATAACTATGAAATTGAAAATAAATGTATTGTTACCGCTGTTTTTGTTGATGCTATTTTCAACACTGATTGGCTGTAAACAAACTGACCCACTTAGCAAGGTGCTAGAAACTGGCACTTTGACTGTTGCCATGCGCAATACGCCAGCGGTTTTTTATGAACACCGTGAAGGTTATGCTGGCTTTGAGTATGAGTTAGTGCGCTCTTTTGCTGAACATTTAGGTGTGAAGCTTAAAGTGGTTAACCTAAGCAATGCGATAGAAATGGAAAATGCTGTGCTTAACGGTGAAGTGGATATGGCGGCTGGCAGTTTGGGCCTTACTTTAAACCGTAAGTATAATTTTTCAGCATCAGCACCCTTATTACACAGTTCACAGATGGTGGTTTATCGTACTGGACACTTTCGCCCTAAAAGCTGGGCAGACGTGACAGAAGGTACTTCTTTGGCAGTTTTAACGGGTTCGCGTCAGGCGGAAGTGTTACAAAACTATCAAATACTGCACCCACATTTAAGCTGGATGGAAACAGTTGACCTTGAAGTGACTGATTTGTTGAAAATGGTGCAAGATGGCGATTTGGATTACGCTGTTGTTAGCACTCAAGACTTTAATATTAACCGTTTCTTCTTTCCGCGTGTTGCGGTTGCTTTTGATACTGAGGCTTCATCAGCTTTAGTCTGGTTGTTTCCAAAGCAAGAGATTTCTAAGTTAGAAAGACTAGCCACCAAGTACATTAATTTAGCGCAAACCTCGGGCATGATTAGTGAAGTGCGGGAACGCTACTATCGCCACGAACAGTATTTAGAATACGTGGGTGCGCCTTTGTTTTTACGCCATGTACGTTCGCGTTTGCCTGAATATGAAAGTCATTTTCGTGTTGCAGCTGAAAAAGAAGATTTGGATTGGCATCTACTTGCTGCGGTTGCGTTTCAAGAATCGCATTGGCGTAAAAATGCTGTGTCGCCAACGGGTGTGCGTGGCCTAATGATGCTAACCCAGCGCACGGCTAACGAGCTGAATGTAGATAGGCTAGACCCCTTTGAAAGTATTGAAGGTGGAGCGCGTTATTTAAAAAAGCTATACAAGCGTATTCCTGACAGCGTACAGGGTGAAGACCGTCTTTATATGGCGTTAGCTTCTTACAACGTAGGTTTGGGGCATGTTGAAGATGCACGTAAAATCACCCAAGGCGAAGGTTTTGATCCTAATAAATGGGACGACGTTGCCAAGCACCTGCCCTTGTTAACCCAGCGTAAATGGTATCGTCAAACCCGTTATGGTTATGCCAGAGGCAATGAACCAGTTACTTATGTACAGAATATTCGCCGTTATTTAGAAATTTTAGAATGGCATCAGCGTAGCCAAGAAGGCTTTTTAGAATTGCTAGAAGAGCGTGCGGCTAAAGTTAAATTTGAAACTGCTTTTCGTAAAGTGCCTGCTACTATTTAAATCTTGAATGCTAGCCATAAATGCTAGCCATAAAAAAACCTGCCATTTCATTAAAATTGGCAGGTTTTTTCGTTTCTAGCTATTCAAAAGCAAATAGTTAAACTGAATAGTACATATCAAATTCAATAGGGTGAGTGGTCATATTTAAGCGGCGTACTTCTTTTCTTTTTAACTCAATAAACGCATCTAGTAGCTCATCAGTAAATACACCGCCTTTGGTTAAGAAGGCACGGTCTACATCTAAGGCTGCTAGGGCTTCTTCTAGGCTGCTTGCCACTTGTGGCACTTGGGCGGCTTCTTCGGGTGGTAAGTCATACAAATTCTTATCCATCGCATCGCCAGGGTGAATCTTGTTTTGTATGCCGTCTAAACCAGCCATTAACAAAGCCGCAAAACACAGGTAGGGGTTAGCGCCTGGGTCGGGAAAACGCGCTTCAACACGGCGTGCTTTAGGGTTAGAAACGTAAGGAATACGAATCGAAGCTGAGCGGTTTTTAGCTGAATAAGCCAGCATTACAGGCGCTTCAAAACCCGGTACTAAACGCTTGTAAGAGTTAGTTAGCGGGTTAGTAATCGCATTCAAGGCTTTAGCGTGTTTAATAATGCCGCCTATGTAAAACAACGCCATTTCCGACAAGCCGCCGTAACCGTCACCAGCAAACAGGTTATTCCCCTCTTTAACTAACGATTGGTGAACGTGCATTCCTGAACCGCTGTCGCCAACGATTGGCTTAGGCATAAAAGTGGCTGTTTTGCCGTAGGCATGTGCCACGTTATGCACGCAGTATTTTAGGCGCTGCACTTCATCGGCTTTTTTAACCAGCGTATTAAAAGCCACACCAATTTCACACTGATTAGCCGTGGCTACTTCGTGGTGATGAACTTCAATTTTTAAGCCCATGGCAGTCATGGCGTTGCACATAGCGCCACGAATTTCATGCGAAGAATCCACTGGTGGTACAGGCATATAACCGCCTTTAACTCGCGGACGGTGACCCATATTGCCGCCAGCAAAGGTGTCGTTAGAAGACCAAGCTGCTTCTTCAGAGCCAATCGAATAGGACGAACCCGACATGCCGACTTGCCATTTCACATCATCAAAAATAAAGAACTCAGGCTCGGGGCCAAAGTAGGCAGTATCAGCAATGCCGGTTGATTTTAAATATTCTTCAGCGCGTAAGGCAATCGAACGCGGATCACGCTCGTAACCCTGCATGGTGACAGGTTCAATAATGTTGCACTGCAAAATCAGGGTAACTTCATCAGTAAAAGGATCTAGCACAGCAGTGGAGTCGTCAGGCAGCATAATCATGTCGGATTCATTAACGCCTTTCCAACCGGGCATAGAAGAACCGTCAAACATCTGGCCATTTTCGAAAAATTCTTCATCAACATAAGAAGCAGGAATCGTAATGTGGTGCTCTTTGCCTTGGGTGTCGGTGAAGCGTAAATCAACCCACTTTACGTCGTGTTCGGTAATAATAGCCAAGCTCTTCTGGGACATACTTGCCTCCATTTTAGGTATTTAGATTACTGGCATTAAGCCTAGTAGACGCTGCAAATTAGACCATAAATAGCTCTAATGCACTATATCTGTAATGCTTTTATAACTGGTCAGTCAGTATTACTGGTAACAGATAACGACTAAATTTTGCTAAGGTCGCCGTGGGTCAAAAACTATATAAGAGGCTTTTAAAAATCATGATAAATACCGCTAGAATTAATCCTTGGTGGATAGTTTTTGCTGCCGCAACGGTGCTTGCCTTCAGTATGGGGGTTAGGTTAGCAACTGGCTTACTGGTGCCAAATATCAGTTTAAGTTTAAGCGCATCGGTTGCTGATGTGTCCTTTAGCTTTGCGATACAAAATTTGATTTGGGGCGCTGTATCTCCATTGGCGGGCATTCTTGCTGAGCGTTACGGTACGGCAAGAGTTCTTTTAGTCGGCACTTTTTTGTATAGCCTAGGTCTTGCTGTTGCAGCCATAGCAGAAACTAGCAGTTTATTTTTTGTGGGCAATGCTTTGTTAATCGGTCTAGGCATAGGCGCAACTACTTATCCATTAGTGCTGGCTGCTGTTGGTAAGCGTTTTTCTACTGGAAAAAGAACGTTAGCTTTAGGAATAGCCAGTGCTGGTGGTTCTTTAGGGCAGTTTTTATACGCACTAGTGTTGGGTAGTTATGCACCTGAAAATGGTTGGCAAAATACCTTTTTACTGTTTGCTGCCAGTGCTGTACTGGTTCTATTGGTGATTTTTTTATTAAAAGATACTAAGCCTTCTAAAGATTCAGCTGAAGTCGTTGGCCAAACAGTGCGTCCAGCTTTTAGCTGGCGAACAATTGGCGATGCTTTAAAGGTAAGGGAGTACCAGCTCTTAAATATTGGTTTTTTTGTATGCGGTTTTCACATAGCTTTCTTTACTGTTCACTTAACTGGCTTTGTCACCTATTGCGGATTTTTGCCGCGCCTTGCTGCTGATTCTTTGGCGCTTATTGGTTTTATGAATATTTTTGGCGTTATTTTTATTGGTTGGGCGGGCGATAAATGGCACAAGCCAAGATTGCTAACGCTGATTTATGGTGTGCGCGGTATGTTAATTCTATTACTGCTGTTGCTACCAAAAACCGAAAGCTTAATTTATGGATTTTCGGCAATTATGGGTGTTTTGTGGTTATCGACAGTGCCTTTAACCAGTGGTGCAGTTGCGCAATTGTTTGGCACTAAAAACTTAGCTTCGCTATTTGGTGTGGTGATGTTCAGCCACCAGATAGGTGCTTTTTTTGGCAGTTGGCTGGGTGGTTTAACCTACGAGTGGAGTGGTAATTACGATATGGCAATTATTATTAGTGCAGGGCTGGCGCTAGTGGCTGCTTTAGTGCATTTGCCCATGACACCAGAGCGAATGCAGCTAAGAACAGGCGCACAGGAAAGCTAAGTTCTTAGTTGGGTAATATAACTTCAATAGAATCAGTGGCTTACGCCTAGCTATAATAAATTATTATGATCTTTTGCAGAAAAAAACGAATGCTTTTCAGTATAATTTATTATTATAGATGGGTTTGTAAGCTAGGTAGGACGTGGGTTTTACCATGGTAAACATTCAGGTTTAGGCCTGAGTTAGTTTTTCGATTAATGTTTACCATGGTAAATAACTAGACGCTAAACACTGAGGTTATTTTTATTTTTTCAGTTTGTATGCACAGTATTTTTCCATCTTCTAAAACTATCCAGCACCAACCTTCATCTATTCCTTCTTGTGAATCAGTTAAGCGATCTATAAGTAATTGGCCAGTTACCTTTTCGCCGTCAGCAAGGCGAGCTTCTACCCTTGCTCTAAAGTTATTCGGCTTAATTAGCATGTGTTTTCTATTGTGATGCAGGGTGTTTAGGCCTGATATAGAGCTATCTGAAGGTTTTTTTTCTGAATTTTCTGCGGAGTCTGTTGAATCGTCGGTATTTTTGCCTAGCTGTAGCTTTAAAGCTTCATAAGCATCGCTAACCATTTGTCTGCTGGTGTTGCCTTCGGCTACTTTTTTGGCTAATTCTTGTGCAAGCCTAGGTGACAACTCATCAATTTTACGAAGTATGCCAATAAGTTGTGTGTCAGAGGTCTGGTTTTTTTCAAGCAGGCTGCTTAAATGGCTAGGTATGCCGATTAGGTTGACGTATCTGGATACCCAGCCAGCTGTTTTGCCAATTTTTTTGGCGATCTTTTTTTGTGACCAGCCAATGCTTTTCAGTTTATCAAAAGCTTCCGCCAGTTCTAGGGCTGTTAAATCGTCGCGCTGTAGGTTTTCTGTTAACTGAAACGCGATGCGGTTATGGATACCTTCTGGCACTTCAACCAAAGTAACCCGTGCAGATTTGGCGTTGTTAATTTTTAACGCCCGTAGCCTTCGTTCACCCGTAATAAGCAGGTATTTATTCGTGCCTATTTTAGAAACTTCTAAAGGTAGGCGTTGCCCTTCTTGTTTTATTTGTTTGGCGAACTCTAAAAGCTTGTCTTCGTCAAAAGTTTTTCGTACTTGCTCTTCTATAGCGATTTTTTCTAGTTCAAGGGTGAAGGTGTCGCCAATTTTTGGTTTTTTATTTTTGTGGCTCTTTTTTTTAGTCGTAATTTTGCTGATTTCTGAGTCTGTTAGTTCTTTTGGGTCTATTGGTTTTTCTGAGCTCACTGGCTTTTCTATTAAGAGGGGGTTCAGTAGGGGTTCTTCTAGTGAACACAATTCATCTAAAATACGCTGATCTTCGTTAAGGTCGTTCATTTTTATACCTGTAAGCTTGATAATGATGTTTAAAAAATCTTTAATTGTTTACATTAATTCTATTCTTAAACTCTATTCCTGCTAATCTTGCAGCACCTAGTCTTATTTTCCAAATGAGATTGGTTGAGTTGGTCGCTATTTAATTGCTTGCTGCTTGTGGCGTGCATTGAAACCATCGAAAAGCAATCAAAAAACTATCAATAAGTAGCGATATTTGTTATACTCATGCGCCTTTTTTTCAAGGTTGGTCAAGTTAATCTATGTTATTTTTGACCAGCCTCTCCTTCACCCTTCCGGTTTGACCGGGGAGTAACCTGTGATAGATAAACTACGTAACATTGCCATTATTGCCCACGTTGACCATGGTAAAACGACCTTGGTTGATAGTCTTTTAAAGCAATCTGGAACCCTTGATCGTCGTGAAGCTGAAAACGATCGCGTTATGGACTCGAACGACCAAGAAAAAGAGCGCGGCATTACTATTCTTGCCAAAAACACCGCCATTACTTGGAATGACTACCGCATCAACATCATTGACACCCCTGGTCACGCTGACTTTGGTGGTGAAGTTGAGCGTGTTTTGTCGATGGTAGACTCTGTATTGTTAGTTGTTGACGCTATTGATGGCCCTATGCCACAAACGCGTTTTGTAACTCAAAAAGCTTTTGCGCAGGGTTTAAAGCCGATTGTTGTTATCAATAAAATTGACCGTCCTGGTTCACGTCCAGACTGGGTAATGGATCAGATTTTTGATTTGTTCGACAACCTAGGCGCTACTGAAGAGCAGTTAGATTTCCAAGTGGTTTACACTTCTGCGCTAAACGGCATTGCTGGAATGGATCCAGCAGAAATGACAGAAAACATGGATCCTTTGTTTCAGACTATTGTTGACCTAGTACCACCACCAGAAGTTGATGCTGAAGGCGCGTTTCAAATGCAGATTTCTGCATTAGATTATTCTAGCTATGTAGGTGTTATTGGTATTGGTCGTATTACCCGTGGCCGTGCCTTACCTAACCAGCAAGTGATTGTTATTGACCATACTGGTAAGCAGCGTAGAGCCAAAATTGGTCAAGTTATGACTTACCACGGTTTGCAGCGTAACGAATCACCAGCTGGTGCAGAAGCGGGTGATATCGTTTGTATTACAGGTATCGATCCATTATTTATTTCTGACACTTTATGTGATCCAAACACGCCTGAAGCTATGCCGCCGCTAACGATTGACGAGCCAACCGTGACCATGACTTTCCAAGTCAACAACTCACCGTTTGCTGGTAAAGATGGTAAGTACGTTACTAGCCGTAATATCAAAGAGCGTTTAGACCAAGAATTAGTGCACAACGTAGCTTTGCGTGTTGAAGAAACTGAAAGCCCAGACCGCTTCCGTGTTTCGGGTCGTGGCGAGCTTCACTTATCTGTTTTAATTGAAGGTATGCGTCGTGAAGGTTACGAGCTAGGTGTTTCGCGTCCTGAAGTAATTATTAAGATCGTTGATGGCGTTAAGCAAGAGCCTTACGAAGAAGTAATTATTGATATTGAAGAGCAGCACCAAGGTTCTATCATGGAAGAAATGGGCAAGCGTAAAGCACGCATGACCAACATGAACCCTGATGGCAAAGGCCGTACACGTTTAGACTTCATTATTCCTTCGCGCGGTTTAATTGGTTTTCGTAACCAGTTTATGACAGCTACTTCAGGTACTGGTATTTTAACCAGTATTTTTGACCACTACGGCCCAATCACCGAAGGTGTTGTAGATCACCGTGTGAATGGTGTGTTGGTTTCTATGGCAACAGGTAAAGTATTAACCTACGCACTAACTACTTTGCAAGACCGTGGTCGTTTGTTTGTAGGTCCTGGTGTTGAAGTTTACGAAGGCATGATTGTGGGCATTAACGCCCGTGATGCGGACATGGTAGTTAACCCAACTAAAGCTAAGAAGTTGGATAACATGCGCGTTTCTGGTCATGAAGAAACCATTCAACTAGTACCACCATTAATTTATAGCCTAGAACAAGCGCTAGAATTTATTGATGACGATGAATTGGTTGAAGTTACACCTAACTTCTTGCGTATGCGTAAAAAGCACCTTAATGAAAACGAACGTAAGCGTGCCAGCAAGGCTTAAGTTGCTAGCTAGCTAGTTTTAAAATGAGATGTTAAAAGGCGGCCCTAGGGTCGCCTTTTTTTGCAAATAGCTTTCGTTAAATCTTAAATAGCTTT
>CAYJCB010000035.1:10004-15315 GCA_964368615.1 uncultured Halomonadaceae bacterium
TTACTGCCTTTACTGCCGTTTTAAGTCTTTTAAAATAAACCTTGCTGGGTTAAGGCAATCAACCAGTTCCTGTTCAAAAGGTGCAGGTTCACCGACCAATTGGCTAGCGATTAATTCTGACGTTATCGGAATGCTGGCTAAGCCACGTGAACCATGCCCAATATTTAACCACAGCCCTGAATGCTGCCAGTCGTTAGGAAACGCTGCAACAGACCAGCTAGATTGGGTGCTGATATAATTTTTTTGCCATTTTTCTAGGTTAGGTAAACGCCCTGCCAGCGGTAAATAATCGGGTGAAGCACAACGAAAGCTGACTCGCCCAGTAAGCTGTTGGTTATGTTGGCTATGTTGGCTATGTTGGTTAGTAGGCTGGTTTTTAGCTATTTCTGCTAATAATTCAGGTAACACAGCAGTTAATTCTTGCTGGTTCTGCTGCTGACCGTTTGGGCTAAGCGTTAAACTTTTATCTGCAACATCAAACGTTGCCCCAAGGCACAGTTGGTTATGGCTAGGTGGCAAAACATAGCCCTTGCCGCACACGGCTGTATAAGGGGTAGTTTTTTCTTTTAAATCTTTTTCTTTTAAAGCTAAATAGCTAACCTGTCCACGCACCGCTGTTACTGGCAGCCCTTGGCTGGGTGTAAAGCACGTTGCAGCTTGGGCGCAGCAAATAATAACTTGCGTATAAACTTTGCTGCTAGTTGCTGTTGCAATTTCCCAAGCGTCTTGAACTGGGTTTATTTCAGTGACTCTATGGTTGTTGTAAAGGGTTAAGCCTTGCTGTTGCGCTAAATATTCACACAAGGCTTTGGGCATTGCCCAGCCTGCCCTTGGAAAAAACAAACCGCCAGCACTGGTTTGAGTGCCTGCTAATTTACTGGCTTGAATTTGGTTAACAGCAGTGACTAATGCTTTAGGTAAATGCTGCGTAGCAAGAAACCGCTGCTGGCGCTGGGCTTCTCGTTCGCTAGTGGCAAGTTGCAATACACCCGAAGGCGACCAAAATTGCTGTGCTGGGTCTAGGTGTTCTAACCAGCGCCGCGAATATTCCAACCCTGCTAAATAAAAACGGCTAGAAGGGTTAGCGTCTACCGCTAATTTTATATACAGCGCCCCTTGGTGGTTGCCCGAACCGCCCGCAGCAGGCATTTCTGCTTCATACACATCGACTTTAAAACCACGTTTAATTAACGCTTGGGCGGTGCATAAACCTGCCAAACCAGCGCCAATAATGGCGATTGAGTTTTCTGTGGAGCTTACATTCGTAGATGGTTGGTTATTAAAACTGTTGTTATTAAAATTATTGTTATTAACAGTACCGCGCAACATAGCCCATTTACTACCAAAGCCTTTTACCTTTTCAACCGTAAAGCCTACGGCTTGTAAACCACGCTTTACAAAACCTGCCGCAGTAAAAGTAGCAAACGTAGTTTCTGGCTGGCTGGCTTTAGCAATGGCTGCAAACAGTTCTGCTGTCCACATTTCAGGGTTTTTACTGGGCGCAAAACCGTCTAAACACCAAGCGTCTACTTTAGAATCTAAAGCATTTAGATTTGCACTTGCATCGCCTAACAATAAATCTACGGTTATACGTGGGTGAAGATTTAAACGGTGGAAGCCAGCAATCGCCAAGGGGTAGTTGTGCTGCAACAGTTGGGCGTATTCAGAAAATTCTGGCCAAAAGGCATGGGCTAGTTTTAAATCTTCAGGTGTTAATGGGTAAAGTTCGGTGCTTATCCAATGTAGGCGTGCTGTTGCTGGCGCATTTTTTAGAAAAGCCGCCATAGCGACTAATAAATTTAAGCCAGTTCCAAAGCCAGTTTCTGCCATTACAAAAGCCCGTTGCTGTTGCCAGTTTTGCCAGCGTTCGGGTAAATGGTTTTGTTCTAAAAACACATAATAGGATTCAGCAGCGCCTTGGTCGCGGGCAAAATACACATCATCAAAATTAGCAGCAACGGGTGTTGTTGTTTGCCAATTAAGGGTGGCGGTTTCTAGGCTGCAAGGCTTACGGTAGTTGGGTAAAGCAAGATTTTCAGAAGTTGGCATTAATAAAAGCCTAATATAAAAAATGAAAATAATTCTAGCGTTAAGTTTTCTTAACCT
Organism: uncultured Halomonadaceae bacterium; assembly: GCA_964368615.1. Lineage (GTDB taxonomy): Bacteria > Pseudomonadota > Gammaproteobacteria > Pseudomonadales > Halomonadaceae > Marinospirillum. The sequence continues at coordinate 12,111 of CAYJCB010000035.1, forward strand.
GCTAGCCGCTATCTGTTAGTCCTGTTAGTCTAACGCGTTATTTAAGGTAGAAGCTTGATGACATCGCATTTTAAAGCGGATATGTTGCTGGTTCTGGCAACGTTAATTGCGGCAATGGGTTGGATTTTTTCTAAAGAATCATTGGTTGGCTTTAGTCCGTTATTTTTTATTGCGCTGCGGTTTTTAGGCGCAGGTTTAGTGTTAGCTTTCTTTTGTTTAAAGCCGCTGCTTAATTTAAATAAACAGCAGTTATTAAGCGCCTTAAAAGTAGGTGTAATGTTTGGTTGTGCGATGGTGTTTTGGGTGCTGGGTTTGCAACACTCGCAGCACCTTGGCATTGGTGCATTTTTAAATAGTTTGGGCATTATCATGGTGCCGCTGCTTAATTTTGCTTTAGGCGGTGAAAAACCCAGCCGTTTCGCCTACCTTTCGTTGCCTTTTGTGTTGTTAGGCATGGCGTTTTTATCGCTCGACAGCGAGTTCAGTTTTGGCTTGGGTGAGTGGTGTTTTTTAATGGCGGCGTTCTTTTTAGCCTTTATGTTTATTTTTAACAGCCGTGCCGCAGCCTGTATTCCAGCCTTGCCTTTAACCACCATTCAACTATTAATCACGGGCTTAATTACGGGCTTCTTTTCATTAATTTTTGAAGAATGGAGTTTTCAGCAACCCCCAGCCATTTGGGGTTGGTTTGCCGCTAGTTTATTGTTAGCCACCAGCTTGCGTTTTTTGCTACAAACCTATGCCCAAGCCTTAGCGCCGCCCAGCCATACAGCGATTATTATGACGCTTGAACCTGTGTGGACTGCCATTTTAGCCAGTTTTTGGTTTACGGAAATAATGAGCAGCTTTCAGTTAATTGGCTGTAGCTTAATTTTTATTGCAGTGCTGGTTAACCGAGCGCCTGCCTTAAAAATGTGGCTTAAATCCCGCTTGCCAAGCAGATGAACAACACACCAGCAATGACCTTTTACGCTATCTAGGTTAAAATCTTGACCCTTATTCAGAATCTAAGGCCAAGGTCACTATGCAGCGCAGCGATTTTCATTTTGATTTACCCGACCAACTCATCGCCCATTACCCGACTGCCCAAAGGCGCGGGTCGCGTTTATTGGTGTTAGAAGGCGAGGACGTTAAGCACCGCCAATTTCCTGATTTTTTAGATTATTTACAAGCGGGTGATTTGTTAGTCTTCAATAATACGCGGGTTATTCCAGCGCGTTTATTTGGTCAAAAAGCTACGGGCGGTAAAATCGAAGTGTTAATCGAGCGTCCATTAGACGAACACCGCGCTTTAGCACACATACGTTCTAGTAAATCGCCCAAAGCTGGCGCACGGTTATTTTTAGAAGGCGGTATAGAAGTTGAATGCACGGGCAGAGAAGGCGCGTTGTTTTGCTTAACCTTTTTGAACCCAGAGCCGCTGTTAGAATTATTAGAAAAGCACGGTCATTTGCCTTTGCCACCTTATATAGAACGTGCCGATGAATTAGAGGACCGTGAACGTTACCAAACAGTTTATGCGCAACACTTGGGCGCAGTTGCAGCACCCACAGCTGGTTTGCATTTTGATGATGAGTTATTAGCACAAATTCGTGCCAAGGGTGTCGATACGGCTTTTGTAACCCTGCACGTTGGCGCAGGTACTTTTCAGCCCGTTAAAGTCGATAAGCTAGAAGAGCATGTAATGCACAAGGAATGGCTGGAAGTCACCGAAACCGTTGCAGCGCAAGTGAACGCGACTAAAGCTGCGGGTGGGCGAATTATTGCGGTTGGCACAACGAGTGTGCGTTGTTTGGAAACTGCGACTCGCTGCGGTGTAACCCAAGCTTTTAGTGGTGACACGGATATTTTTATTTATCCAGGTTATCAATGGCGGTGTGTGGATAAGTTATTAACCAACTTCCACCTGCCAGAATCGACTTTATTAATGTTAGTTAGCAGTTTTGCTGGTTATGAACCGATTAAAAAAGCCTATCAAGCAGCGGTAGCAGAAAAATACCGATTTTTTAGTTATGGCGATGCCATGTTGCTGTCGTTAAATACTAATGCCAGTTAACTTACAGGGTTATTGTGAATGAAGCGTTCTGAATGTTCGATGCAGTTTGATTTATTAAATACCGATGGCAAAGCACGTCGCGGTCGGATTACTTTTCCGCGTGGCACGATTGAAACACCCGCCTTTATGCCCGTAGGAACTTACGGCACGGTTAAGGGCATTATGCCCGATGAAGTCGAAAAGCTAGGTGCAGAAATTGTGCTGGGCAATACGTTTCACCTAATGCTAAAACCGGGTACTGAAGTGGTGCAAGCCCACGGTACTTTGCATGACTTTATGCAGTGGCAAAAACCGATTCTTACTGATTCAGGTGGTTTTCAGGTATTTTCGTTAGGTAAACTGCGCAAAATTACCGAAGAAGGTGTACATTTTCGTTCACCGCATGACGGTTCAAAAGTCTTTATGGGGCCTGAAGAATCTATGCAGGTGCAGCGCGAATTAGGCGCTGATATCGTGATGATTTTTGATGAATGCACGCCCTACCCAGCGACTTTTTCTGAAGCCGAAGAGTCAATGGAATTATCATTGCGTTGGGCAAAGCGTTCGCGTGATGCACATGGCGACAGTGCTGCTGCGCTGTTTGGCATTATTCAAGGCGGCATGTACCCAGATTTACGCAAGCGTTCGTTAGAAGGTTTGTTAGACATAGAATTCGACGGCATGGCGATTGGTGGTTTGTCAGTCGGCGAGCCTAAAGAAGACATGATTAGCACCTTGGATTATTTACCCACCTTGATGCCAGCCGATAAACCCCGCTATTTAATGGGCGTAGGCAAGCCAGAAGATTTAGTTGAAGCGGTGCGCCGTGGCGTGGATATGTTTGACTGCGTAATGCCCACCCGTAACGCCCGCAACGGTCATTTATTTACCAGCAGCGGTGTAGTTAAAATTCGCAATGCTCAGTATAAAAAAGACACCGGCCCGCTTGATGCTAATTGTGATTGCCATACCTGCCAGAACTTTTCGCGCAGCTATTTGCACCACCTAGATCGCAGCAAAGAAATGCTGGGCCCTATGCTGAACACTATCCATAATTTACGCCATTATCAGCTGCTTATGGCCGGTTTGCGTCAGGCGATAGAAGCAGGTAAATTGACGGACTTTGTTGAAGATTTTTATTCGCAACGCGGTTTAGCTGTTCCAGAAATG
>CAYJCB010000035.1:15415-17287 GCA_964368615.1 uncultured Halomonadaceae bacterium
CCAGAAATGGCTTAGCTATCATTCTACTTAGCACTTAAAAACAAACACCCACAACCCTTAGGAGCTTTTTATGGACTTTTTTATCTCTGCTGCACACGCTGATGCTGGTGGTGCTAGCCCTATTTCTAGCATTGTTATGCTGGTTGGTTTTGTTGCAATCTTCTACTTTATGTTAATTCGTCCGCAACAAAAACGTGCGAAAGAACATAAAAATTTGTTAGCCGACATCGCTAAAGGTGATGAAATTGCATTGGCTGGCGGCATGTTAGGCCGTGTTGTGAAAATAACCGATGAATTTGTGCTGCTAGAAATTGCTAAAGACGTTTCAATTAAAGTGCAAAAAGCAGCCGTTACTGCTGTGTTGCCTAAAGGCACCTTAAAAGCAGTGGACGCAGAATAATCCACACATTCTTTCACTGACTTAATTAAGGCTGCCATGCTGAACCGTTACCCACTCTGGAAAAACCTGCTCATATTGCTGGTGATTATTATTGCGGCAATTTATGCCCTGCCCAACCTCTACCCAGAAAACCCTGCTGTACAGATTTCTGGAACCCGAGGCTCTGTTGAAATTACCGACGCTGATTTAAGTCGAGCTAAGCAAGCACTGGATCAGGCTGGAATTAATGTGTTGCAGGCCAGTTTGGAAAATAACAGCGGATTAATTCGTTTGTTAGCTGACGACCAGCAACTGGCAGCCCGTGAAGTTATTCAAGCCGCTTTAGGTGAAAAATACGTTGTTGCGCTAGCACAGGCAGCTACTACGCCTGAATGGTTATTAAGCTTAGGAGCGCGTGGCGTTAACCTAGGTTTAGACTTGCGTGGCGGTGTACACTTTTTAATGGAAGTGGACATGGACGCTGCGGTTAAGCAGCAGTTAGAAGTGACTGCTAGCGAAGTTCGCGCCACTTTACGTACAGAAAGATTACGTTTTCGTAAAGTTAGCGTGGTTGATGGTCGAGTAGAAGTGTTGCTAGGCAGTGCCGATGACCTAGATAAAGCGCGACGCTTATTGCAAGTTGACCGTAAGAACTATGTTTTTCAAGAAGATAAAACTGGCGTGTTAACGTTAAGTTTAAATGAGCTAGCCATTAGAGAGTTAGAAGATTATGCAGTGGATCAAAACTTAACCACTTTGCGTAATCGTGTGAACGAACTGGGTGTTGCCGAGCCTTTGGTGCAGCGTTCGGGTCGTAATCGTATTGTTGTTGAACTGCCCGGTGTACAAGACACCGCAGCAGCTAAGCGTATTTTGGGCGCAACAGCTAACCTAGAATTTCGTTTAGAAGCGCGTCGTAATGCCGAGACTTTCGACACAGAAGTTTTTGAGTTTCGTGACCAGCCTAACCGTGATGCTGTGTTAGAGCGCGATATTATTACCACCGGTAATCATGTGGCTAATGCTAGCGTAGGCTTTGATGAAAACAACAAGCCGCAGGTGAATATTCGTTTAAACGGCCAAGGTGGTCGGTTAATGTCTAATGCCACTAAAAACAATGTGGGCCGTGCCATGGCGGTGTTGTTTATTGAACACAAAACTCGCACCCGTTTTGTAGAAAAAGACGGTGAACGCGTTGAAGTGCGTGAACCTTATACCGAACAAGGCATTATTTCTTTAGCCACTATTCAAAGCCAGCTAGGGGCTAGTTTCCGTATTACAGGTTCTGGCAGCGTACAAGAAGCGTCTGAATTGTCGTTGCTGTTGCGTGCGGGTGCTTTGGCTGCGCCGATTTATTTTGTTGAAGAACGCACCATTGGCCCAAGCCTTGGGCAGAAAAATATTGAACAGGGTGTAACTTCAATTCAAATTGGTTTGGCGCTGGTGGTTATCTTTATGCTGGCTTGGTACCGCGTATTTGGTATTTTTGCTTG
>CAYJCB010000036.1:0-6330 GCA_964368615.1 uncultured Halomonadaceae bacterium
AAGCTTCTGCTAGGTTACGTTTATGGCTGCGGCCACTCACCCAAACCATCCACATGGCTAGGACGATGGGCGGCAGCATAAGTAGGTTTAGCATTTCCCAGCCAACACTTTTTTGTAGAAAGCCTGCCAGTAAAGCACCCGCAGCAGAAAAACCAAACACTAGAAAGTCGTTCATGCCTTGCACTTTGGCTTTTTCATTGGGCTTGTAAGTTAAGGTAAGTAGCGAAGTTGCACCAATAAAGGTGAAGTTCCAACCTACGCCTAATAGCACCAGTGCTACCCAGAAGTGCCAATAGCCCGTGCCTAGTTGGGCAATCAGTACGCACAGCAGCAACAGTGCACAACCTAGCTGAATAATTCGGGTAGTGCCAAAGCGGGTAATTAAATGCCCTGTAATAAACGAAGGCAAAAACATACCCAAAACGTGCCATTGAATAATGCTGGCGATATCGCTAAATTCATAACCCATGCTGCGCATTGATAGCGGTGTAGCAGTCATCACCAGCACCATCACCCCATAACCAATACTGCCCGAAGTTATCGCTGCCACTAAAATAGGCTGGCGCAGCAGTTCTAAATAACCTCGTCCACCTTTTTGCTGTTCAGCCGCAGAAGGCTTTTTAAGTGGCAAACTAAGAATTAATAGCATGGTGAAAATATACAGCCCAACTAAGATAGCAAAAGCGCCTAGGTAGTTGCTGTCTGGAAAAAAATCGCGCGACCAAACGGCAAGGTTTGGCCCTAAAATAGCCGCCAAAACACCACCGCCCATAACTAAGCCAATAGCGCGGGCGCTTTGTTGTGGTTGGCAAGCTTCAACCGCTGCAAAGCGGTATTGTTGCCCCACACCGATTGCCATGCCCAGTAAAAAGGTGCTTAAACAAAACAGTGCAAAACTGCCCATAGACAGCGCATTAAAGGCTAAAATAGCTCCGCCAACGCCGATAATATTACCGACAAAAAAGCCGATTTTACGCCCCAACCAGCGCATTAAGTGGGCAGCAGGCAAGGTAACGCCCATTAAACCTAAAAACTGTAAGGCAACGGGAAGGGTGATTAAAGCAGGGGAAGGTGCTATGTCGGCACCAATTAAAGCAGTCACAGAAACAAGTAGGATATTGCCACTAATCAGGAGTGCCTGACCCAGTGCCAAGCCCCAGACAGGTAAGGGAAGCATAACAAGTTCTCATTAATTGAAAGCTGCTAATGTACCACATAGCTTAGTGGATTCATGTATTCTATTAGCCGCTTCTTATATTCGGATTTCTGTTGAGGAAAAAATTATGCAATACATTGGTTGGTTAAGTAAAAACCTAAGTTTAAGTATTCCACTTTTTTTAGTGCTGGGTTTGCTAGCTAGTTTAACCCTGCCAACAGAAGGCTTGGCAGTGCTGATTATGCCTTTTACGCTGTTGATGATTTTCCCGATGATGGTGGGCGTTAAGGCGCAGCAGTTGGTCGCACCGGGTAATAATGCGGTGCAGCTGTGGGCGATTGCGATTAACTTTTTGTGCATTCCTTTTATTGCTTATGGTTTGGGTTGGGTGTTTTTTGAACAGCAACCAGCTTTGGCGTTAGGGTTGTTGTTAACGGCTTTATTGCCCACCAGTGGCATGACGATTTCTTGGACAGGTTTTGCTAAGGGCAATGTGCCGTCAGCGATTAAGTTAACCGTGGTGGGTTTGCTGTTGGGTTCAATTCTTACGCCTTTTTATGTGAAATTTTTAATGGGTGCGGAAATTCCAATTGATTTAGGGCAAGTTTTTCAACAGATAGTGTTGTTTATAGCCGTGCCTTTTGTGGCTGCACAGTTAACCCGCAAATTTTTAGTGGGTAAATACGGTCAAGAAATGTTTCAAAAAAGCCTAGCGCCTAAATTTCCACCTTTTTCTAGCTTAGGTGTGCTGGGTATAGTGTTTGTGGCTATGGCTTTAAAAGGCGCTGATTTAGTGGAATCGCCTACTTTAGTGTTAAAGCTGTTAGTGCCTTTAGTTATTTTGTATGCTGTTAACTACGCAATAAGTACGCTAATTGCGCGTAAAATGCTAGATAGGGGCAATGGCATTGCACTGGTTTATGGTACGGTTATGCGTAACCTTTCGATTGCTTTGGCGTTATCTATGACTGCTTTTGGGGAGGCAGGGGCGCAAGCAGCCATTTTAGTGGCGCTGGCTTACATTATTCAAGTCCAGTCAGCTGCGGGTTATATGAAGTTGTCGGGGCGAATTTTTCCTGAAACTAAGCCAGCAGCAGACCCAAAAAACTAAGCAGCCCAAGCCTAAGTCCATGTGACTTGAAGTGTACAAAAAGGGTATAATACCCACAATATTAAAAACCTAAGAAGGACGAAGATGTATGGCTGAAGTCGCCACAGAGATTCATCCGATAAATATCGAGGACGAGCTAAAACAGTCCTACCTTGATTACGCGATGAGCGTTATTGTCGGACGCGCACTACCTGACGTGCGTGATGGTCTTAAACCGGTTCACCGGCGCGTGTTGTTTGCCATGCATGAACTGAGCAACGACTGGAATAAACCTTATAAAAAATCTGCCCGTGTGGTGGGTGACGTTATTGGTAAATATCACCCCCACGGCGACTCGGCTGTCTACGACACCATTGTTCGTATGGCACAGCCTTTTTCGCTTCGTTATATGTTGGTTGATGGTCAAGGTAACTTTGGTTCGGTCGATGGTGACCGTGCAGCAGCAATGCGTTACACCGAAATCCGTATGACTAAGATGAGCCATTCGTTGTTGGCTGACCTTGATAAAGATACCGTTGATTACGTTGATAACTACGACGGCACGGAAAGAATTCCAGCCGTATTGCCGACCCGCGTGCCTAACCTGTTAATTAATGGTTCGGCTGGTATTGCTGTCGGTATGGCAACCAACATTCCACCCCATAACTTGGGCGAAGTGGTTGATGGTTGTTTAGCCTTAATTGATGATCCTGAGCTAACGATTGAACAGCTTATGGAATACATTCCTGGCCCAGATTTTCCTACGGGTGCGATTATTAACGGTAAGGCTGGAATTGTTGAAGCTTACCGCACAGGCCGTGGCCGTATTTATATGCGCGCCAAACACCACTTTGAAACCATCGGCAACCGTGAAGCGATTGTTTTTACTGAAATTCCTTACCAGCTCAATAAAGCCAAGCAAATTGAACGCATTGCTGAGCTGGTTAAAGAAAAGAAAATTGAAGGCATTGCGGAACTGCGCGACGAGTCTGATAAAGACGGTATGCGTATTGTTGTTGAAGTGAAGCGCGGTGAATCGCCCGAAGTTTTAGCCAATAACTTGTTTACCCAAACCTCTTTGCAGAATGTGTTTGGTATTAACATGGTTGCGCTAAGAGATGGCCAGCCGCTGTTGCTTAATTTAAAGCAAATGCTGGAAGCCTTTATTCGCCACCGCCAAGAAGTAGTGACGCGCCGTACCGTTTTTGAACTGCGTAAAGCCAAAGACCGTGGGCATATTTTAGAAGGCTTAGCGATTGCCTTAGCGAATATCAATCCGATTATTGACTTAATTAAAGCCTCGCCTTCACCCGCTGAAGCCAGAGAAGCTTTAATTGCCCAGCAGTGGACACCGGGCAACGTGGTTGAAATGCTGGAACGTGCTGGCCCTGATGCTTGTAAGCCTGATGGCCTTGAAGAAGGCTTAGGTATGTCGGAACAGCAGGATATTTACCGCCTGTCGTTGGTACAAGCCCAAGCGATTCTTGATTTACGTCTGCACCGTTTAACCGGTATGGAACACGAAAAGCTATTAGGCGAATACCGCGAATTGCTGGTAAAAATTGCTGAATATATGGCGATTCTTGCTGATCCTGAATTATTGATGCAGCTGATTCGTGAAGAATTAGTGGCAGTGCGTGCCGAATACACCGACCCACGTCGCAGTGTGATTATTGCTAGCCGTCAAGATTTTTCGATGGAAGATTTGATTGCCGAAGAAGACATGGTAGTAACCATTTCACGTACTGGTTATGCCAAAACTCAGCCATTAAGTGATTACCGTGCCCAGCGTCGTGGTGGTCGTGGTAAGTCGGCAACAGCCATGAAAGACGAAGACGTGATTGAGCATTTGTTAGTGGCTTCAACCCACGCCACCATTATGCTGTTTTCAACGCGCGGTAAAGTTTACTGGCTTAAAGTTTACGATATGCCCACAGGCAGCCGTGGCGCACGTGGCCGTCCTTTGGTAAACCTGTTGCCGTTAGAAGAAGGTGAAAGCATTACCACCATTCTACCCGTTACAGAATACCGTGAAGACCATTACATCTTTATGGCAACGGCTCGCGGTACGGTGAAGAAAACTAGCCTCGATCAGTTCTCGCGTCCGCGTTCTAGCGGCTTAATTGCCCTTGACCTAGACGAAGGCGATCACCTAGTGGGCGCAGCCATTACCCACGGTGACGATCACGTTATGCTTTTCACCAGTGCGGGTAAAGCGATTCGTTTTGAAGAAGGTAGAGTCCGCAGCATGGGTCGAACCGCGCGTGGTGTGCGGGGTATTCGTTTACCTGAAGACAGCGAAGTAATTAGTCTAATTATTCCACGCTCGAAAGTGATTGATTCAGATACTGACGCTGAAGATGAAGTCGATGATGCAGAGATTGAAGCGATAGATGCAGAAATAGTCGATACAGCAACTGTTGCTACAGAAGTACCTGTAAGCGCTGCTGCTGAAGATGCTGTTGTTACAGATATTGTTGCAGATGAAGTCGAAATTGAAGCTGAATCAGGCCCTATCTACATTCTAACGGCTTCAGAAAATGGCTATGGTAAGCGTACCCGTTTACCTGAATTCCCGTTACGCGGTCGCGGCGGTCAGGGCGTTATTGCCATGCAGTGCAGTGCGCGTAATGGCGGTCTGATTTCTGCGATTCAAGTAGAAGATGGCGAAGAAATGATGTTAATCACCAACGGCGGCACTTTGGTGCGTACCCGTGTTGATGAAATTTCGACCACTTCACGTAATACGCAGGGCGTTACGCTGATTCGTTTAACTGACGGTGAAAAGCTGTCTGGCACAGTGCGTGTACAAGACATTGGCGAAGAACCAGAGCTAACCGAAGAACAACTGCTAGCCCAAGAAGCGTTAATTGAAGCCGCGCGTATGGCAGGATACGATTCAGCCAGCAATGAGTTTTTAGATAACGATCTGGCTGACGAAGATTCTGTTAGCGAAGAAGAATAAGTCTGGTTGCAACGGCTTTAACATGAAAGCGTGAACTAAAAAACTTAATCCCGACCCTAGTGTCGGGATTTTTATTTAAGTTTAAGGTGAAAGTTAAGTTTAAGGTGAAAGTCCGGTGATTGAATTTTTTGAGGTTCACAAAGCCTATCCATTAGGCAAGCAATCCATAACAGCACTGCAACCCACTTCGTTACAGATTCCTACGGGTGAAATTTACGGTTTAATCGGGCATTCAGGGGCAGGAAAATCTACCCTGATGCGCCTGATTAATCGCTTAGAAGAACCCAGCAGCGGGCGTATTGAAGTTGATGGCCTAGATATTACCCAGCTAGATGCTAGCGGTTTGCGTAATTTTCGCCGTAAAGTGGGCATGATTTTCCAGCATTTTAATTTGCTGACCTCGCGCACCGTAGCAGAAAACGTGGCGCTGCCTTTAAAGCTGGCTGGTGAGCTTTCTAAACAAGAAATTTACCAAAAAGTTAGCGCCTTGTTGACTAGGGTGGGGTTAGAAAATCATGCTAATAAATACCCAGCCCAGCTTTCGGGTGGCGAAAAACAACGCGTAGGCATTGCACGTGCTTTATCAACCGACCCAACGATTTTATTGTGCGATGAAGCCACCAGTGCGCTAGACCCACAAACCACGGGGCAGGTTTTGCAGCTGCTGTCAGAAATTAACCGTGATTTAGGTTTAACTCTAGTGCTGATTACCCACGAAATGGACGTAGTACGCCGTATTTGCGACCAAGTAGCAGTAATGGACGGTGGTAAAATTGTTGAGCAAGGCAAAGTAGCCGATGTGTTTTTGCACCCGCAACACCCCACTACGCGGCGTTTTGTGTATGAAGCTGAACAGGTCGACGAAAGCTTGCTAATACAGAATTTTGCCAAAGTGGAAGGGCGTATTTTGCGGTTAACTTTTCAGGGGCAATCCACTTATGAGCCTTTGTTAGCGCAGGTTGTGCATAAAACAGGTATTGAGTTTTCTATTTTATCGGGGCGCATTGACCGCATTCGTGACGAACCTTTTGGGCAGTTAACCGTGGCTTTTAAAGGCGATAAACTAGCAGAAGCCATGCAAATGCTTGAATCTTCCGATGTGCATTTAGAAGTATTGCG
>CAYJCB010000036.1:6430-16897 GCA_964368615.1 uncultured Halomonadaceae bacterium
GAAATTTGGCTGGCAACGCTAGAAACGTTGGTGATGTTGGGCGGCTCTTTGCTGTTTACCATTGTTCTAGGTTTACCGCTGGGCGTGTTGTTGTTTTTAACCAGCCCTAAGCAGTTGTTTGACCAAAAAGGCTTGTATACGGTTTTATCAATCCTCACCAATATTCTGCGTTCTTTGCCGTTTATTATTTTGCTGATAGTGATGATTCCTTTTACGGTTATGATTACTGGCACTTCGTTAGGCGTGGCTGGCGCGATTCCACCCTTAGTCGTGGGCACTACGCCATTTTTTGCACGTTTGGTAGAAACTGCGCTGCGTGAAGTTGATAAGGGTATTATTGAAGCCACCCAAGCAATGGGCGCAACGACTAAGCAAATAATTATTAGTGCTTTGTTGCCCGAAGCTAGACCGGGTATTCTAGCTGCCGTTACCGTTACAGCGATTACCTTGGTTTCTTACACGGCTATGGCGGGTGTGGTGGGCGCAGGTGGCTTGGGTGATTTAGCGATTCGCTTTGGTTATCAGCGTTTTCAAACCGATGTGATGGTGGTAACGGTAGTGCTGTTGCTGGTGTTGGTGCAAGTGTTGCAAATGGTGGGCGACCGTTTAGTGGTGCATTATTCACGCAAATAATGGTTTATAAATTTTCTTAAAAGGAAGAAAAAGTAACATGAAAAAAATATTGACTGGCTTGGCAATGGCGGCTGTTGTAACAGCGCAAGTGTTAACGACTCAAGCCTTTGCAGGCACTTTAAAAGTTGCTGCAACGGCTGTGCCTCATGCCGAGATTTTAGAGTTTTTAAAACCTAGCTTGGCTAAGCAAGGCGTTACCCTAGATGTAAAAGTATTTACCGATTATGTACAGCCTAACGTGCAAGTCAACGAAGGCCGTTTAGATGCCAACTTTTTTCAGCACCAGCCCTACCTAACCGAATTTAACAACAGCCGTGGCACTAAATTGGTTAGTGTTGTTGGGGTTCACGTTGAACCTTTTGGTGCTTATTCTACCAAGCATAAAAAATTAGCCAGTTTGCCAGAACGCGCCCAAATTGCGCTGCCTAACGATGCGACTAACGGTGGCCGTGCTTTATTGTTATTACAAACCGCTGGTTTAATTACTTTAAGCCCAGAAGCAGGCATTACTGCAACGCCGCGTGATATTATTAGCAATCCAAAAAAATTACGCTTTAAAGAGTTAGAAGCAGCGACTTTGCCACGTATTTTAGGTCAGGTAGACTTAGCCCTGATTAATACCAACTATGCTTTAGAAGCGGGTTTGAATCCTGCTAAAGATGCGCTGGTAATTGAAGGCAGTGATTCGCCTTACGTGAATATTTTAGTGGTAAAAGCAGGCAACGAGAAGAATGCTGACTTGGTAAAATTAATTGCTGCTTTAAAAACCAAAGCGGTCAGCGATTTTATTAATACCAAATATAAGGGTGCAGTAGCACCTATTTATTAAGGTGTTTCTGAAGTTAACTATAAATAGGAAGGCAAAATGTCTGAAGGTTTGCACTTAACACTTTACACCACGGCAGGCTGTCATTTATGTGATGAAGCCTTGGCTTTGTTAGAGCCTTGGTTGCAACAAGAATTAAGGTTGGCTTTAGTGGATATCGCAGAAGATAACTTGTTAATGGCGCGTTATGCCGTGCGTATTCCAGTCGTGGCAAGCCGTTGCGGTACAGAGCTAAGCTGGCCTTTTAGTGCTGAAAAACTAGCTGACTGGATAGCCCATTTGCCTAAGTAAAGTTAACGAGTGCATTACTGAAATTGCAGTTCACCTTTCATAGTGTCTTTAATAGAGCCGGGAATATCATCAGGGTTATTGGCTTCCAATACCTTATGAAATCCTCGGCTTTCTTGAATGTGACGTATATCATCAACTAAAGTTGCTGCTTCTTCCGGCGATTCAACCAGTGTGTGCTTAATACCACCATATTGCGTGCCGGTTTGTCCCCAAACGCGAGTGACTAATAAATCACCAAACATATCTTGGTGAACATGCACTAAATAATAGTCCTGATCTTTTTCCCAACGTATGATCAAGTGAAATCCTCTATAAAAATAACTTGATTCGAGCGTGTGATTGTAAACCTTACAGAGAAAAAAGCCTATGCGTCTAATAGTTGATGAAAATTTACCTTTTACTCAAGAATTTTTTGGTAGCCATGCCAAGCTGATTCATTTGTCGGGTAATGCGATTACACCCGAGCTAGTAAAAAATGCCGATGGTTTATTAGTCCGTTCAGTTACTCAAGTGAATCAGGCGTTATTAGAAGGCAGCCAAGTTAAATTTGTAGGCACTGCCACCATAGGTGTTGACCATATAGACCAAGCTTGGCTAAAAACTGCGGGCATTACTTTTGCCAGTGCGCCGGGTTGCAATGCTAATTCAGTGGTGGATTATGTTATTGCTTCGCTCTTGTGGCTGGCTGCTGAACAAGGTTATTGCTTGCAAGATAAGGTTGTTGCCGTGGTGGGTGTTGGGCAGGTGGGTGGCCGTTTAGCAAGCCGTTTACACAACTATGGTTGCCAAGTGGTGTTGAATGACCCACCTAGAGCCGCAGCAGGCGAAGCTGATTATTTAGGTTTACCTTTTGTAGGTTTAGCAGAAGCTTTACAAGCAGCCGACCTTGTTTGCCTGCACACGCCTTTAACCCGCGACGGTGCTTACCCTAGCCACCATTTAATTGGCGCTAAAGAATTGGCGCTGTTAGAAGGCAAAGTATTGCTAAATGCTGGGCGTGGCGGTGTTGTAGACCAGCAAGCATTAAACAATCAACTTAATAACAACAGCGCACCCTTGTTGTTGTTAGATGTATTTGAAGGCGAACCAAGCCTAGATACTGACTTAATTCAGCAATGCCGCTTAGCCACACCCCACATTGCTGGTTACAGTTTAGAAGGCAAAAGCCGTGGTACAGAAATGATTTATCAGGCTTGGTGTCAGCATTTGGGTATAACGCCTAGCGTGAAGCTAGCCGCACTTTTGCCACCAGTTCCTGTTGCCTTGTTAAGGCTAGATGCCAGTTGTGGTGTGGAAGAAGCTTGCCGCCGTGCTGCGCACTTGTGTTATCAACCCTTGGCAGATAGCTGGCGTTTGTTGCAGGCTTTAAAAGAAAATACGGCTTTAAATAATGGCGCTGCAACCGAAGCGATTTATCAGCAGCTGCGTAAAAACTACCCAGTAAGAAGGGAGTTTTCTTCGTTAACAGTTAAAGCAGCCACCCCACAGCAAGCCAACGCTTTAAAGGCGCTGGGGTTTGCTGTGGTTTAAAAAAACGTATTAAACTTTAAAGTATTTAATGCGGTTATTAAGCTCTTTAGCCAGTTTTTCTAATTCAAAACTAGACTCATGGGTTTGGCGAGTAGAGTCAGAGCTACTGACACACAACTCAACCAGCTTAATAATATTACGGTTAATTTCTTCAGCAACGGTTGATTGTTGTTCAGCTGCTGAAGCAATTAAGTGGTTCATGTCACGAATATGCTCGGCTGCTGAGGCAATTAAATCTAACGATTTTTCTGCTTCACCGGCTGCTGCAACCGTTAATTCTGTTTCTTTAATACTGGCGTCCATCACCAGCACCGCTTCTTCAGCGCCACTTTGCAGCAGATTAATCATACGGTGAATTTCTTCAGCACTTTGTTGTGTACGGCTGGCTAATCCACGGACTTCATCGGCAACAACCGCAAAACCACGCCCAGCTTCACCCGCCCGCGCGGCTTCAATCGCTGCGTTAAGCGCCAAAAGGTTGGTTTGTTCTGCAACGTCTTCGATCACTTTCAGCACGCCACCAATATTGGTAGAGTCGTCGCTGAGCTTGTGAATAACCTTGGTAGAGCAGCCAACTTTATCGGCTAAAAGTGCAATAGCAAGCCCTGCTTGGTTGACTGAAGTTCGTCCTGCAACCACAGCTTCATCGGTTTTATCGGCTGCATTAGAGGCGCGTCGCGCGTTTTCTGACACTTCAAGAATCGTGTGGCTCATTTCATTAATAGCAATGGCAACCTGATCTGTTTCTTGAGTTTGTTGGTCTTGGGTGCTATGGCTTTCTTGTGCAACGGCTGCTAATTGGGTTGATGCGCTAGATAGGCTATTAGAAATTTGGCTAATGCCACGAATCATTTCTGCTAGTTTTCTAGCCATAGTGTCGACCGCACCAATAACACTGTCTGGGCTGGCTTTACTGCTGACATCGCAGCCAGAAAAATCACCTTCAGCAACCTTTTGAACCAGCTGTTTTGCTTCTACAACTTCACCGCCTAGCTGCTTTAAAACCCAATGACGAATATAAGCGGACAGAAGTATAATCCCAATGATTACTGCCAAGCCCATTAAGCCAATTTGTTGAGCCAATGCCCAAAATTGTGCGCTAACGTCATCAATATAAATGCCTGAACCAATCACCCAGCCCCAAGTTTGTTCACCTTTAACATAAGAAAGCTTTTTAAAACGCTCTTGGGTAACGCCACCGCCATCAATCGCTTTTGGCCATTGGTATTCAACAAAGCCAGCACCGTGTTTTCTTACTGTGTCAGCAAAGGCAACAAACAGGTTTTTATTATCTAATGCTTCTGTTTGGCTGCCATCGCGGTTACGTGAAAGAATAGCGTAGTGGAAACTGGGTTTGTCTAAAATTGTGCCGTCCAACGCAGGTGAGGTGGAGTGCATAATCATTTTTGGAATGGGTGCAGTTAAGTCATTCACCCAGAAATATTCAACTTTATCGTAACGTAATGTTTTTATTGCTTCTTTGGCTCTTTTTTGCGCTTCTTGACGAGTGAAAGTGCCATCTTTTTCTAAAGATTGGTAGTGTTTTACAATTCCACTGGCAAGATCAACGACTGCCACCACACGGCTTTCACGTTCTTTTTCTAACGTAGTATTTAAAGCATTCAATGCCACTAGAGCTAATAATACTAAGCCTAGCAGCGCAGCAGCAGGTAGCGTTAAAAGACGGCCACCAATAGTGTTTAGCCTAATCATCAATTTTGCTCCATTAAAATGACTCATAAGTCATTTAAAGGTTTTAAAAATAAGCTAGACAAATTTGATTCATCTAGCTTATTTCAATTCATAACAGTTGATGATATTACCCTAGCTTTTCAGATTCAGGTATACGCCTTATTGCGTAGAGCAGCGATTCTATCATCTAAAGGTGGGTGGCTAGAAAATAGCTTTTGCATCATGCTAACCGCTTGCCCTTTATTAATGCCAAAAGCTGTAAGCGAGTCTGGCATTTCATTCGGCAAGTTTTGTTCATCTTTTAAGCGTTGTAAAGCATTAATCATCGCGCCTGAACCCGCTAAACGCGCACCAGCTTCATCGGCACGAAACTCACGAAAGCGACTAAACCACATGGTGATAGCGGAAGCCAAAATACCTAATACAATTTCAGCAGCAATGCTGGAAACATAATAGGCGATGCCGTAGCCTTCGTTTTCATTTTTGAAAACCACTTTATCAATGGTATGCCCAATAATTCGTGCAAAGAACATCACGAAAGTGTTTACCACGCCTTGTACCAGCGCCATAGTCACCATATCACCATTAGCAACGTGACCAATTTCATGGGCCAATACGGCACGTACTTCTTCTGGGCGCATTCGTTCTAACAAGCCACTAGAAACGGCAACCAAGGCAGCATTACGATTCCAGCCTGTTGCAAAAGCATTGGACTGACTAGAAGCAAATATGCCTACTTCAGGCATACCAATACCGGCTTTTTTAGCTAATTCTTCAACGGTTTTTACTAACCATTGTTCTTGCTGGTTACGTGGTTGGGTGATGATTTGGGTGCCAGTGCTTCTTTTTGCCATCCATTTTGAAATGAATAGCGATACTACCGAGCCGGTCATACCAAATACAAAGCAAAAAATTAGTAGGCTAGTAAGGTTTAAGCCACCACCGGTTTCTAAATAGCTGCCAACACCTAGCAGGCTAAGAGTAATGCTGGCAATCAGCACCACGGCTAAGTTAGTTAGCAAGAATAAAGCAATACGCATCATACGATTGGTTCTCCTAGGTGTATTGAGTTAGGTGTGTAGAATTACTGGCGGTAGCGCGATAAAAAGCGTTCCAAGCGGCCAATCGCATCTTCTAGTTGGTCTACTCTAGGTAGCGTTACTAAACGAAAGTGATCCGGCTTAAACCAGTTAAACGCTGTACCTTGCACAACCAGTAGTTTTTCTTGTTGCAATAAATCAAGGGTGAATTTTTCATCGTCTTGAATATTGAATTTTTTAGGGTCTAGGCGTGGGAACATATACAAAGCACCTTTGGGCTTGGTACAGGTTACGCCAGGTATTTGAGTGATTAACTCATAAGCCTTGTCGCGCTGCGCTAACAAGCGACCACCAGGCAAAATATAGTCGTTAATGCTTTGGTAACCGCCTAAAGCCGTTTGAATCGCGTGTTGTGCTGGTACGTTGGCACACAAACGCATTGATGCCAGCATGGTTAAACCTTCTTGGTAATCCTGCGCCAAGTGTTTAGCACCAGAAAGAATCATCCAGCCCGAACGAAAGCCTGCCACGCGGTAGCTTTTTGATAAACCATTAAAAGTACAGAATAATAGGTCATCAGCCATGCTGGCAATGGAAGTGTGCGTTGCGCCGTCGTAAAGAATTTTGTCGTAAATCTCATCAGAAAAAACCACTAGCTGATGTTCACGCGCTACTTCAATAATCTGTTGCAGCAGTTCGTCAGAATAAAGCGCACCCGTTGGGTTATTAGGGTTAATAATAACTATGGCACGGGTACGATCAGTAATTTTTTTCTTAATGTCTTCAATGTCTGGGAACCAGTCACTTTGCTCATCGCAGATATAATGCACAGCATTGCCACCTGCCAAGCGTGCTGCGGCTGTCCATAAAGGGTAATCAGGCGCAGGAATCAGCACTTCGTCACCGTCGTTCAGCAAGCCTTGCATCGCCATCACTATCAGCTCGCTAACACCATTACCTAGGTAAATATCTTCAATACCAACATTGGCAATGCCTTTTCTTTGGCATTCTTGCATAACGGCTTTACGGGCTGAATAAAGACCCTTGGAATCGCTATAGCCTTGGGCAGTTGGCAGGTTACGCATCACGTCTTGTAAAATTTCATCGGGCGCTTCAAAACCAAAAGGTGCTGGATTGCCAATGTTTAATTTAAGAATGCGGTGGCCTTCTTCTTCCATGCGCTTAGCTTCCTGTAATACAGGGCCGCGTATGTCGTAGCAGACGTGATGGAGCTTGTTAGATTTGCGAATAGTTTGCATGAGTGGGATTCCAGATTTATCTCTAATCAAAAGTAGTTGTAAGTCTCTTCTTGTTCGGTCACTGGGTCGTAATCAATGTAACGATTACGGCCCAAACTTTTTGCCAGGTAAAGACGTGTATCAGCGCGGTGTAAGGCTGTGTCAATATTTTCATCTAGGCGAATTTCAGTAATGCCTATACTGGTTGTAAAATTAACAGTCTCACCTTCGTGAGCAATTACTGTTGCTGCTTCGCATTTTAAGCGAATGCTTTCAGCAAGTTGCTTGGCATCTACTTTAGATGTACCCGGTAAAACTGCAACAAATTCTTCACCGCCGTAACGGGCTATTAAATCATTATTTCTTAGCTCGTTACTGAGTATTTTTGCAAAAACCTTCAATACTTTATCACCAACTGAATGGCCGTAGGTGTCATTAATGCGCTTGAACTTATCTAAGTCAAACATCAGCACTGAAATAGGTGCTGGTAGTTCGTCTTCAGCTAGTTTTTCATCGCGCCTATGGCACAGCAGTTCAAGCTGTTCAAGCAACACACCACGGTTTAATAAGCCGGTTAAGCTGTCCATGCTGGCTTGGCGATACAGTCTTAGTAGGGTGCTGACTTGCGAATGATTCGCCCAAAGTGAAATTGCTAATACAACGACTAATAATCCAATGCTTTGCCAGCCATCGGGTGTGGCTAGCTCGTTCAAATCAAGCAAAGCCAATAGTTGGATAGTAATAACACTTAGGCCAATGCCTAGGCTTTCGATAATGGTTAGCGGGAAAACGCTTAAAAAAGCAATGATTAGCAGGGGTATAAAATTATAGCCAACCAAAGAACCCATCTGGTCGCCGTAAAATAACACCAGTGCAAAATAGAAAATTGCGGGTAGTAACAGTAATGCCGCTAAGGTGTTGCGAATCCTATTAAGCTTATGTTGGTTGTGACGTGCTGAAATAATAATGATCGCCAGAAAACCCATCAGCACAAAGCGACTGACGGCAAGGTTGCTAAGCATTTCAGGTGGCAAAAGCAGGTAGTCAACAAAAATCCATAAGGGCGCTAGTAAAAAGAAGGCTGCAGCGACAAATAAAATTCGGTTACGCAGGTAATCGCTACGCGCAAAATTAAAGTCGCGTGAGTGGTATTTGTTGTTTAATGAATCACGTAAACCCGCTTGTAACCAGTGGAGGGTCGAAGGTTTGTTTTGTTTGATTTCTAAACTAAAGCGTCGACGATTTTTGGGATTATTCATTTGTATCCGAGTCGGACAGGTCTTCATCAATAGCAAGCTCAAGGGGTATATCTAACGGGCGCTCTAAGGAGATAAGCCCTAGCTGCCCACCACGTAAGTCATGCAACAATACTTCACTGGCTCTATGTAAATCTACAAGACCACCTGCGCGTAAACCACCACGTCGAGAAGCAATTTCGGTGAGTAATAAAACACCGTTTTCTGGCAATTTCTTAAGTTTATAGCGTGCCATTAAGGCATTTGGGTAACGCAATAAAAGACTTTCAGCTGTCCAAATACCGACATCTTCATAGTCCATAGCAGTATTACGAATTGCACCAGACGCAGCTAAACGGTAGCCACTAGCAGCGTTTTCAATGCGTGGCCAAAGTACACCTGGTGTGTCGGTAATCTGTAATTTATCACCCACCTGAATTCTTTGCTGGCGCTTAGTAACCGCAGGTTCATTGCCTACTTTAGCTATTTTTCTGCCCGCTAAGCTATTGATAAGCGATGATTTACCTACGTTAGGTATACCAATAACCAAAGCCTTAACGGAACGGCTTTCTCTTACTTGCCCCGCCAACTGCTGGCAGGTGCGTGCAATCGGCTGGAGTGTTTTAAGGTCGCTAGTGACAATCGGTAACGCACGGGTATTGGCTTGTTCGTTAAAAAAAGCAATCCACTCAGCCGTTATTTCAGGGTCGGCTAAGTCACTTTTAGATAAGAGTTTAAGCGTTGGTTTGTGACGTGCTAGGTTTGCCAAAACTGGGTTGGCGCTTGAAAAGGGTAGACGTGCATCTAACATTTCAATCACAACATCAATTTCAGGCAGTGCGTTCTTTATTTCCCGGCGTGCTTTATGCATGTGGCCGGGGTACCAGTTAATAGTCATTTAATTAGAAGAGCCATAAATTAAGCTTTGAGTGGGGACAGGGTGACGTTAGTCGTCATAAACTTGTTTCTTTTTCCAGCTATCTTGATTATCTATCATAACATCAACGCCATCTGCCAGTTGGTTGTCGCTGTTGTTTTCAGACTGAAGAGCAATCATTTCTTCTAACTTGGCAATCGTTTCCCGACATTCTAACAGGGTTTGATTATTGACTCCGTTAGGATTGTTGCGGTTTAGTTCACTCATGATGCGTTTATAATGAACAACAGCAATGCGGTGATTGCCTTCAGATTCAGCTTTATTAGCTGATGCCCTAAATACTTCGACAAGTGTTTGCGTAAAACCTAGCTTCACTTCATTTAGATAGCCTTGTGCCACACGCTGAGCTATTTTGCGTTCTTGGTACAACCCAATCACAATTTTATTTAACTGTTTAAGGTTGCGACGTACACCGTTGGCGGTTTGTAAGTCGACAATTGGCTCGGGTTTAGGTTGCTTGCTGCTACGAATTTCTTGTAGCTTATTCTGCGCTGCTTCAAGTTCAGTTTTAATACGTGGCTCTTTACAGCCCAACTGTTCTTGCTCGTGAAGTAGCTCTACCCATTGGCTAGCTATAAAGACCCTAAGGTCAGCTGAAACATAATGAGGTGGAATTTCATCTAATAGAAGCTGCATTTGGCGACCACGGTCGGCGAGCACACGAATTCTGCGCAGCTCCTCAATTTTTTTCTTCTCATTCTGTTGGCGCGCGTAAACTACCAAAACCATAATTATGGCAATTAAAAAAATACCGCCTAGCACTGCAACAATAACCATTACTTGCTCCCGCAGAAAAAAATCCTTTAAAACAATGCGTAAAAAACCGTATAGTGCTAAAGGTGATAAGTATCTTACAAAGTGGGGTGCTATGACAAGGATAGCGGAAAAGCTTTACGAAAATGTAGGTTTATTCATTTAAATTCAAAATAGTGGTTGACAGTTAGTCGTCTGCTGGCTAGTATACGCGCCATCTTGAAGAGATCAACTTACGTCCCATTCGTCTAGTGGTCTAGGACACCGCCCTTTCACGGCGGTAACAGGGGTT
>CAYJCB010000037.1:0-6144 GCA_964368615.1 uncultured Halomonadaceae bacterium
TAGATCAACGCTATAACTTACGACTTAATGTTGAAAATCGTTTTTCTAGCTTGCAGCGGGATTGGGCAGCATTAAAGCAAGAGTTTAATGGTTTAACTCAAGCTCAAAGCTTTCAAAAACATACAGCGCTGATTTCCAATATGTTGGAGTTTATTCGCCACCTTGCTAATACTTCAAATCTTATTTTGGCATCTAAAATGGATAGCTATTACCTTGTTGATACGCTAGTAAACCATTTACCAAAACTAACCGAAGATACAGGCCAGTCACGTGCGCTAGGGTCAGCAATTATTGTTGCAGGTAAGTTCACACCAGAAAACTGGCAGCGGCTTTTAGGTGCTTCACAACGTATAGCTGAAGCAGAAAAAAATCTATTACGCAGTATACAAGCTGTATTAAATGAAAATCCAAGCTTAACTGGCCGCTTACAACAATCTGCCGATAAAATGTTTCTTGCAACCAGCGCCTATAACACTAGCCTAAAAAATATGCTGGAAAAAGACGAAGTAGCGGCTAACTTAGATGCATTTTTTAACCAAGCAACTCAAACAATCGACAGCGTATTTAATTTATTTGATCTAGTTGCACCTTCCCTAGATGGTTTATTAACCCAACGTATCGCCGACTATAAACTTATTCGTACTCTTACGCTTACCGTTATGTTGCTTGTACTAGTAGGCATTGTTTATATTTTTATCTCTTTTTACTTATCGGTTATGCAATCCATTACCGAATTACGTAAGGGTATAGAGCAGCTAGCCACGGGCGACTTAACCACTCACATTAAACTTGCTACCTGTGATGAAACTCACCTCATTGCCCAGCAAGCCAATGCTATGGCGCAGCAGTTTCGTGAGCTAGTAAATAAGGTTATAGATTCAACACAACTCGTTGCGGCTGCCGCAGACGAATTAGCTGAAACCAGTGAAAAAACTAATCAAGGCTTAAATGAGCAAAAGCTACAAACCGATCAGGTTGCCACGGCAATGAATGAAATGAGTGCCACAGTGCAAGAGGTGGCGCAAAGTGCTGCAGCTACTTCTGAGGCAACGCATAGTGCGCAACAAGAAGTTAACCGAGGCAATGATGTGGTTAGCAATACAGTAAAAACCATTAATGCGTTAGCCAATGAAATACAAGCAACGGCCGAACTCGTGCATAAGCTAGGGGAGCAGAGTGATGATATCGGGCAGGTAGTTGATGTGATTCGAGGCATAGCAGAACAAACTAACCTCTTGGCTTTAAACGCAGCCATAGAAGCAGCCAGAGCAGGTGAGCAGGGTCGAGGTTTTGCGGTGGTGGCTGATGAAGTACGTACTTTAGCTGGCCGTACTCAGCAATCAACTCAAGAAATTCAACAGATGATAGAGCAGCTACAAGCCGGTGCACAAAAAGCCATGCAGGCAATGCAAGCCAGTGAAAACAGAACCGATGAAGGTGTTGCCAAGGCAGCCAGTGCCGGCGATTCTTTAGGGTCTATTCACAGCTCGGTTAATATCATTACCGATATGAGCGCACAAATTGCCAGTGCTGCCGAGCAGCAATCGGCGGTTGCCGAAGAAATTAACCGTAATATTATTGAAATTGCTGATATTGCTGACCAAAACTCAACGGCATCTAACCAAACGGCTAGCGCTAGTGCTGAATTATCACGCTTATCGAACGAGCTTAAAAAAATGGTGGCAGTATTTAATACCTAGTTGATTTTTTAGACTCTTCAGTCTTGCAAACTCAATCCCTTAACTATACCCTTTGTAGCTGCTGTACCAAATGACCTTTTAAGGGGTTGAAGATGCAAACAGTTAGGCGCAGCAATAACGAGACAGGTACTTCATGAATCCTAGAATAAATTACACCTTAGTTGGTGGTTTTGTTGTTGCTTTGGTTTTAGGCGGCTTATTTTTTATTGGTTGGATGACTAAAGATAGCCGCAATACAGATCGCCTTCCTTACAAAACCTACTTTTACGATTCGGTATCTGGTTTGAATGAACGTGCTGCGGTTAAATACCGTGGTGTTCCAGTGGGTTATGTTGAAAAAATTAGCCTAATCAGCGACCCCAAAGAAAGGGTGCGTTTAATTTTACGCCTAGACAGTGATTTACCAATTCGCAACAGCACCTATGCAACCTTGCAATACCAAGGCATTACTGGCCTTTTATTTGTGGAATTACAAAGCATTACGCCACACGGTGAAACACTAACAACCAGCGAAAAAGCCCCCGCAGAAATTGACAGCCAAGGTTCGCGCTTGGTTGAAATGACAGAAAATATTGACCAAGCCATTCAAAACTTTAACCAGCTAACTCAATCCCTTAATAACTTAACCAGTCAACTAAGCTTGTTAACCGACCACAGTATGCAAGAGCAAGTAGCGCGTTTGCTGGCTTCTTTAGAACAGCTAACGAAAACCGCTGAACAGCGCATTGGTGCTTTTGACCCTGAAGTTTATCAACAAACAGCTCGCCAACTGCCCATTTACCTTGAGAGGCTGCAAAACAACCTCACCAACGAACTGCAACAAGTGGGGCAGCAGCTGCAAAATTTAAGCGAAGATACGCAAACCAGCACCCGTTTACTAAGCCCTTTGCTGTTGCAAGCAGAAACCCTAGCAGAACAGTTGCGCCTTGAAGGTAATACTTGGCTGCGTGGTAATCGAACGCAACAAGCCGGCCCTAATGAATAACGTATAAATAAAACTGATAGAAAAAACAGAAATAGAAAAAAGAATCATGGAGAGACACAATGCGTTATTTACTGCCTTTAATGCTCGTTAGCAGCCTTTTACTTAGTGGCTGTGCTGGCAGCTTGTTGCCCGAACCTAAACCAGCGCCGCAGCAGTGGTTACTAAAACGCTTACCTAGCCCGCCACAAACCCTAGAAATAAAGCAGCCCACACAAGGCATATTTTTAGCCGTTGAACGCCCCACTGCCCCAACGCCTTTACGTGGTCGAGAAATTTGGTACCGCAGCCAGCAGCATCAACTTTCGCCTTTTGGTGAACAGGTTTGGGCAGAAAGTTTAGACCAGCAAATTCAGCAAAGGGTTAGCGATTACCTAAACCAGCAGTCTTGGTTAGCCACTAGCTTGCCTGACCAGCCCGGTTATCGTTCGGCTTATCGGCTGCGTATTACGCTGCAAGAATGGTACTTAAATACCGACACGCATCAGCTGGATATAGCGGTACAAGTTAACCTACTTAATGCCAGTGGCCGTAGTCTTTTGCAACAACAATGGACCGCTAACCCTGCTGTTTCTGCCTTAACGTCTGCTGCTATGTTAGATGCCAGCCAACAATGGTTAGAAGAATGGGCGGCTGAAATGGCTTTTTTATTGCATGAAAAGCTAGTTACGCCTTAAACAGCGCCTTACATTGATAGAAAGAACCTAGCTCGCACCCAGCTTGCTGCGTATAATTATCATTTACGAAAATGGCTAAATGTGCTATTTTTGTGTCGATATTTTCTACTTTTGGATTAGCTGGCGGCCTATGTCTGCACCAACTTCTTTACCTAATTCTGCACCTACTGCTTCTTATATTTCTCGTGTCTGGAGAAAAAGACCGCCTTTTTATATCTTGATACCTTCGGTGGCGATTGCGATTGCAATGCTGGTGCCGTTGTTTTATCTAGGTTTAAGGGCGTTTCAAGCCGACCCTGCCATGTTGCGGGAATTAGTGTTTCGTCCGCGTAATTTAGAACTGCTTAGCAACACCCTTAAACTTACTTTTGGGGTGTTGTTTGTTAGCACGCTTATGGCTTTGCCTACGGCTTGGCTGGTGACGCGTACTGATATTCGCTTTAAAAAAGCCATTACCCTTTTGTCGGTGATTCCGCTGGCGGTGCCTGGTTATGTCATGGCCTATGCGCTGCTGGGTTTAGGCGGTCGTTACGGTATTTTTGCCCAGTTGTTTGATTGGCAATTACCGCGCATTAATGGTTATTACGGCGCAGTTTTGGCCTTGGCGTTTTACACCTTTCCCTACTTGTTTTTAAACTTGCGTTCGGCATTGCTAGGGCTAGACCGCAGCCTCGAAGAAAGCGCCCAATCGTTGGGTTATACGCCTAGGCAAATCTTTTTTAAAGTGCTGCTGCCACACCTAGCCCCTGCGTTAATGGCGGGTTGGCTGGTGATTGGTTTATACGTGATGGGCGATTTTGGTGCAGTGGCATTAATGCGCTACGATGCCTTCAGCTACGCTATTTTTACCCAATATTCAGGGGCGTTTGATCGCGTGTATGCTGCTTGGTTATCGCTAATGTTACTGGCGTTGGCAGGCAGTTTTGTGATGATGGAAACCTTCATTAAACGTAAGCGCCTTGCCAGTGTTGGCAGCGGCATTGCGCGTTCTAAAGCGGGTGCTAAGTTAGGTTGGAAAGCCGTGCCTGCTTGGGGTTACTTAGCACTGGTATTTTTATGCTCTTCTGGCTTGCCGATTATGATTTTGGCTTATTGGCTTATTTTAGCACCGCCCGATATTAGCTTTTTCTTAGCCGTGCCTGGCACTTTTTTACGCTCAGCAATGGCAGCTTTCCCAGCTGCGATTATTGCAGCAGGCTTTGCGATTCCTGTGGCTTATTTGCTGGTGCGCTACCCGTCACGCATTTCTACCGCCATTGAACGCTCTACCTACATAGGCTATGCCTTGCCGCCTTTAACCTTAGCCTTGGCAATGGTGTTTTTCTCGTTAAACACGGCTTTTTTCCTGTACCAAACCTTGGCGTTATTAATTATTACTTGGGCGTTGGCTAGTCTTGCTTTGGCGATGGGGCCGATTCGTAGTGCGCTGCTGCAAACCCGTTCTAACGTGGAAGAAGCTTCGTTTTCGTTAGGTCACGGGCCAATAGCTACTTTTTGGTATGTGATTTTTCCGCGCTTAAATCGAGGCATTTTAGCTGCCATCACTTTGGTTTTTTTGTTCTGCATGAAAGAACTGCCCATCACTTTTTTACTAGCGCCAACTGGCTATACAACGCTGGCTGTTACCGTATTTAGCCGTACATCAGAAGGATTTATGGCCGAAGCTGCGCCTTTTGCCGCTGCTATCGTTATTTTTTCCAGCCTTTCGGTAGGCATGGTTCTCAATCGTGAGCGCAAAAAATGAATAAAGCGAATAAGATTCAGCCCCTAATGCGGGTGGAAAATTTAAGTAAACGCTACAACGAAGCCGATTCCCTTGCTGTAAATGCGGTGAGTTTTGAATTGGCGGCTGGCGAAATTATTGCTTTGCTAGGCCCTAGCGGTTGCGGTAAAACCACTACACTTAGAATGCTGGCTGGTTTTGAAGAACCCAATGCTGGGCGTATTTTTCTGCACGATGAAGACGTGACAGACTTACCGCCACAAAAACGTAATATCGGCATAGTGTTTCAAGATTATGCGCTGTTTCCACACATGACCTTGCTGCGTAACGTCACCTTTGCTATGCGCCATGTGCCTAAAGAACAGCAGACGGCTAAAGCGATGGAATGGCTAAAACTAGTGGGTTTAACCGACTATGCCAAACGCTATCCGCACGAACTTTCGGGTGGGCAGCAACAGCGCGTTGCCTTGGCTAGAACCTTGGCAGCAGAGCCTAAGTTGGTGCTGTTAGATGAACCTTTTTCTAACCTAGATGCGGCACTGCGCGAAACCACCCGTAAAGAGATGCGCGAGCTGTTTAAAAAGGCTGGCACTTCGGTCATTCTAGTCACCCACGACCAAGCCGAAGCCATGACGTTTGCCGATAAAGTCGGTGTAATGCAGCAGGGCAAGTTAATTCAATTAGATACACCGCAGCAGGTTTACCAACACCCAGCCACGGCTTTTGTAGCCAAGTTTTTAGGCCATACCAACCTATTATTAGGGCAGGCGTGTGGCAATTTAGCCCACACCCCTTTAGGCCCGATTAACCTTAGCGACAGCTACGAAGGCGAAGTGCATTTATCGCTGCGCCCTGAAAACCTAGTGTTAACGGCTTGCGCCAACCCTAACGCCGCTAAGGTGATTGACCGCCAATTTCGTGGGCATGACTATTTATATGTGTTAGAGCAAGATGGCCTGCAATACTGCGCGATTACGCCTAGCCATAATTATTTTGAACTCGATAGCCACGTTGCTATCAAAAGCTCGCGCTGCGCTTCTATATTGCCTGATTAGCTTCTAG
>CAYJCB010000037.1:6244-9903 GCA_964368615.1 uncultured Halomonadaceae bacterium
CTATTAGCTTCTAGCGATTGAATACGCAGCAGCAGTTTTTCATGCGCTGCGGCTTGCCAAGTGTGAAAAGGATTTTGCCAAGTGTCACATAAAGCCTCAAAAAACTGTTTAGCACGGCCTGTTAACCCATCAGCAAACAACAGCTGCAAGGTTAAGCGGTGTACGTTTAGCTCGAACGCATCGGTAGCACCCGTTTCGCCGCTAAGGTTGTCGGCGCTGATATTAAAGTTGCGCCCTGCTGCCAAAGTAAAACACTGTTCATAAGCTTGTGGGCGCACTTCAACTTGTTCAAAAGCCCGTTGCTGTACAGGGTTGCGTCCGTCTGGCACATACCAGTAGCCAAAATCTTCCAGCAACCGACGCTTTGCACCTGCAACGCACCAATGGGCAGTTTCATGTAAGCCGCTAGAAAAGAAGCCCCGCGCAAAAACCACTTGGTTATCTGTGCCTGTTACACTAGCAGGCAGGTAAACGGGTTCATCACCACCGCGCACTAGGCGGGTTTTATAAGCGGCATAAAAAACTTTTTCAAACACGGTTATTAGCTGTTCGCACGATAGATATTCAGATGATAGGTATTCAGATTCAAGCATGGTATTTCAACTTACACATAGTCGTTCAACTCAACTCAAAAATAGCATTTAAACTTAAAGACGGTAGATAGAATGTCCTTGGCACTTTTTAAGCATTATAACAAACCCTTGCTGCTGCTGGCCTTACCATTATTAGGCGCACACCTAGCACAAACTGGCATGAGCGTTGCCGATACCATTATGGCAGGGCGTTTAAGCGCAGTCGATTTAGCGGCTGTTGCGGTAGGTTCTAGCGTATTTATGCCGCTGCTGCTGCTGTTATTTGGCACTTTAATGGCAACCACACCTTTAGTTGCCCAAGCCCGTGGCGCTGGCAATACACAAATTTTAGCACGTACCATTCAGCAAGCAGGCTGGACTTCGCTGCTAGTTATTATACCCGTTGGTTTTGTGTTGTATAACGCTCGCGCTATTTTTGATTTTATGTCGGTAACGCCTGAAGTTGCCACCTTAGGCGCTGCTTACCTAAAAGCCCTTGCTTGGGGCTTGCCTGCTATTGCAGTGTTTCAAGTGTTGCGTTGTATGTGCGAAGGGCTGAACCATGCTCGCCCTGTGTTGCTGATTAGTATTGCAGGGCTGCTGCTAAATATTCCACTGAATTACGTTTTAATTTATGGTGAATTTGGTTTCCCTAAATTGGGCGCTGTGGGTTGTGGTTATGCAACCGCGCTTAGCTTTTGGTTTATGGCTGCACTGCTGGCTTTGTATATTCATTTTGAAAAACATTACCGTAACTTTGGTATTTTCGGTATTTTTCATGCACCCAGCATTAAAGAAATTGGCGCAACGCTTTGGCTAGGTTTACCGATTGGTTTATCTATTTTTGTAGAAGCATCGCTGTTTACGGTGATTACTTTATTCATTGGTGAAATGGGTAAATTTACCGTAGCAGGCCACCAAGTAGCGTTAAGTTTTACGGGCTTATTGTTTATGGTACCGCTTAGCTTGGGCATGGCGTTAACTGTAAAGGTAGGCCATGCGGTGGGTGCAAAACGCCCAACCGAAGCAAGGCAAATTAGTTTTTATGGCCTTGGCTTAGCTTGTTTAATTGCCCTAGTATCGTCTATTTTTATGTGGTTTGTTGCGCCTTTGGTGGTGCAGGTTTATACGCCCAATTTAGAAGTGCAGCTATTAGCCGTGAGCCTTATTCATTTAGCGGTTTGGTACCAAATTTCTGATGCCATTCAAATTAACGCTGCGGGCGCTTTGCGGGGTTATAAAGACACGCGCATTATAATGCTAATTACGCTATTTTCTTATTGGTTAGTGGGTTTAGGCGGCGGCTGGTGGCTGGCGATGACCGACAACTTTTGGGGTGCACAGGGTGTTTATGGTTTCTGGTATGGCTTAATTGCTGGCTTAACCGTTGCTTCAAGTTTTTTAGTGTGGCGTTTAAACAGCACCAGCCGTGTGCGGCTTTAAATTATATTTTATTAATAAATAGGAAATTTATTATGCGTTTTATTAATTATCAAAACTTTTTAATGGGTTTGCTGCTTGTGCTATTAAGCACGTCTTTGCAGGCACAAAATTGGTCGCCTACACCACATTTAGAAGTACAGGGTGAAGCGCGTTTAAACTTAGAAGCTGATTTAGTGAATATTAACGCCAGTTTTACCGCTGAGCACCAAGATTCACAGCTAGCGATTCAAGATTTAGAGCAAGATTTTAAACTGCTATTGCGTGATTTAAGCCGCCAAATACCTGAAGGTGCGCGTTTAGAAGCAGGGCAAATCACTATTTCGCCCCGACGCACCCAACGCAACGACACTTGGCAAATTACAGGCTATACCGCTAGCCGTGATTTAAAACTGATTGATTTACCCGTTGCCCAAGCAGGCAAGTGGGTAGAAAAAATTGCAGTAGGCAAACCCAGCCAATTAGGCCCTTTGCACTACCACAGCAGCCAAGCTAGCCAAAGCCGCAACCCAGCCTTAACCGCTGCGCTAAAAGATGCCCAAGAAAAAGCCGAATTAATGGCTACTAGCCTAGGGCATAAATTGGGACGTGCTTTGCAAGTGCAAGAAATCAGCAGCCCAAGGGTTGGCGCACAAAGAATGCTAATGGCGGCTGACTCGGCTAACGAATCTTCAGCATTGGTATTAGCGCCAGGAACCGTGGAAGCCACAGCGCATGTTCACGTTGTTTTTGAGCTTTTAAACTAAGAGCTTTTGAGCTTCTAAACTAATCGTTTTCTAGGTTTAGCCTTTCTAGGTTTACCTTCAACAGGGCAACCGTTAGAATACTGTATAAACACCTAGTGCTGGTTAGCCAGCCATCTATTTTGTTTGTTAAGCAGTATTCAGTAGAGGTTGCCATGTTAAAACTGACTAAACGCCAGCAACAAGTATTAGACCTAGTAAAAGAGTGTATGCGCGATAATGGTATGCCGCCGACTCGCGCTGAAATTGCCAAAATCATGGGTTTTAAATCGGCCAACGCTGCCGAAGAACACCTTAAAGCCTTGGCTAAAAAAGGTGCGATCGAAATTCTTGCTGGTACTTCGCGTGGGTTACGCCTTATTCAGCAAGAACAAGAAGGCATTCCAGTTTTAGGGCAGGTTGCCGCTGGTAGCCCCATATTGGCTTCAGAAAACATTGCGTTTCACCTAGATATTAACCCCCATGCCTTTCGCCGCAAAGCCGATTATTTGCTGAAAGTGCAAGGTTTAAGCATGAAAAACATTGGCATTATGGAAGGTGATTTATTAGCCGTGCACCGCACCACTGAAATTCCGCGCAACGGTCAGCTAGTTGTGGCTAGAATTCAAGATGAAGTCACGGTTAAGCGCTTTAAAAAAGAAGGGCATTTTGTTTGGTTATTGCCTGAAAATGATGATTTTGAACCCATTAAAGTGGATTTGCGTGAAGAGTCTTTAGAAATTGAAGGCATTGCGGTGGGTTTAATTCGTGATGATTTAAACGCTAACTTTCACTAAATGCTGGTAATAAAAGTGCCTGAAAAAAACCAAAACCCGCTTTTTATGGCGGGTTTTTTTATAGCGATTAAAACTATTCTTCTACTTTAGCAGCAGGCTTAGTTTTTGCAGCGGCTTTGGGTTTCGCA
>CAYJCB010000037.1:10003-16711 GCA_964368615.1 uncultured Halomonadaceae bacterium
GCTTTAGGTTTTGCAACGGCTTTGGGCTTGTCTTCAATCACCCATTTAGCACCATCGTAAAATGCCCTAAAACCTGTGGCTTTACCGTCTTTTTCTGCCTGCACATATTGCTCTTTGTTTTTGCGTGAATAACGAATCACGGTTGGGTTGCCTTCCGTATCGTATTCAGGCGCTTCTAACAAATAATGGTGCTTAGGGTCTATCTCAGCCTTGTGCGGCTTAATTTCATTGACTTGCGGCGGGCGTGTTTCGCGCATTTTAGGAAACTGACTGGCCGCCAAGAACATACCGCTAGCACCATCACGCAACACATAATGGTCATCTACCTTTAAGCATTTCAGCTCTGGCATAGGCACAGGGTCCATTTTTGGTGGCGCTGCTTCACCGCTGCGTAACAGCTTACGGGTATTTTTACATTCGCTGTTAGTGCAACCAAAATACTTACCAAAACGGCCTGTTTTTAGCTGCATTTCGCTACTGCATTTATC
Organism: uncultured Halomonadaceae bacterium; assembly: GCA_964368615.1. Classification (GTDB taxonomy): domain Bacteria; phylum Pseudomonadota; class Gammaproteobacteria; order Pseudomonadales; family Halomonadaceae; genus Marinospirillum. The sequence goes on from CAYJCB010000037.1 coordinate 10,492, forward strand.
GCATTCAATCACTGGGCCTTCATAACCTTTTAAGCGAAAAGCACCTTCTTCAACCTGATAACCCGTGCAATCTGGGCTGTTACCACACACGTGCAGCTTACGTTTTTCGTCAACAATGAAGCTTTCCATTGCTGTGCCACATTTTTGGCAACGGCGCTTGGCGCGTAACGCATTAGTTTCTGCTTGCTCGTCATCTTCACCCACAAACTCATCGGCAGAGACTAGGTTAATGGTGGTTTTACAACGCTCTTTTGGCGGTAACGCATAGCCTGAACAACCCAAAAAAGTACCCGTAGATGCAATGCGAATTTGCATGTTACGGCCACAAGTAGGGCACAGTAAATCTGTGTCTACTGGCTGGTTAGGGCGCATTCCATTGGTGGTATCTTGGGCTTTTTCTAGCTGTTTTTTAAAGTCAGCATAGAATTTATCTAGCAACGAAATCCACTTTTCGCTACCTTCAGCCACCGCATCTAAGGAATTTTCCATACGTGCGGTAAAACTGTAATCCAATAAATCTTCAAAGGATTCGGTTAAACGGTCGGTGACTATATCGCCCATTTTTTCAGCATAAAAACGGCGGCTTTCAACCTTGGCATAACCACGGTCTTGAATGGTAGAAATAATGGCTGCGTAAGTGGAAGGGCGGCCAATGCCTTGTTTTTCTAATTCTTTAACCAAAGCCGCTTCAGTAAAACGTGCTGGTGGCTTGGTAAAGTGCTGGCGAGGGTCTAGCTGTTGTAAATTTAACTGCTCGCCAACTTGAATATCGGGCAACACTTGGTCTTCACCCTGCTTACCGCCAACGGGTTGAATGCGGGTAAAGCCGTCAAACTGCAAAATACGGCCTTTGGCTCTTAATTCATAACCTGCCGCATTCACCGTTAAAGTGGTCGATAAATAACGGGCTGGGGGCATTTGGCAAGCCACAAACTGCCGCCAAATAAGTTCATATAACCGCTGTGCATCACGTTCAACGGTAGAGCCTAAATCTTTACCTTGCACCTTAACGCTAGAAGGACGAATGGCTTCGTGGGCTTCTTGTGCGCCATCTTTGCTGGAATAAACCAGTGCAGCTTCTGGCAAGTATTGCTCGCCTAGCTCTTTAGCAATCCAGTCGCGGCAATCGGCAACGGCATCTTGCGAAAGATTCGTCGAGTCGGTACGCATATAGGTAATATGCCCTGCTTCGTACAAGCGCTGGGCTAAGGTCATGGTTTTCTTAACCGAAAAACCTAAACGGGTGCTGGCTGCTTGTTGCAAAGTGGAGGTAATAAAAGGGGCTGAAGGGCGGCTGCTAGTCGGCTTATCTTCACGGTTTGCCACCTTATAAATAGCTGGCTGTAACTCGGCCAAAGCCGCATCGGTTTCTGCTTTGCTGTTAGGGCGAAACGCTTTGCCGGCTTGTTTAGCAACGTCGCAGCTTAGCGCGATGGCTTTTTCATTTAATAAGTGTGCGGTAACGTCCCAGTATTCTTCGGGAATAAAGGCGCGAATTTCACGTTCACGTTCTACAATAATCCGCACTGCAACCGATTGCACACGCCCAGCAGACAAGCCCCGCGCTACTTTAGCCCACAGTAGCGGCGAAACCATATAGCCAACCACACGGTCTAAAAAGCGTCTGGCTTGCTGGGCATGAACACGGTTCATATCTAACATACCCGGCGATTCAAACGCCTGAGTAATGGCTTTTTTGGTGATTTCGTTAAATACCACACGGCGGTAACGTGAATCATCACCGCCTAAAGTTTCCCGCAGGTGCCAAGCAATGGCTTCCCCTTCGCGGTCTAAATCCGTTGCCAGATAAATCATGTCAGCATTTTTAGCTAACTTTTTTAATTCATCGACTACCTTTTCCTTGCCAGGCAGAATTTCATACTGTGCCGACCAGCCATCTTCAGGATTCACGCCCATGCGGTTAAAAAGCTGCTGTTGTGCCTTGTGCTTTTTTTCTTCAGGCGTTAAACCTTTAGTGCTGGTGCGTACTGTGGTTGTTTTTCCGCTACCGCTGACAGGTAAATCGCGAATATGACCAACACTGGACTTAACAATGAATTCACTGCCCAGGTATTTGTTAATAGTTTTAGCTTTGGCCGGTGATTCGACGATGACCAGTGATTTGCCCATTTCGCTTTATATCCCATTGACTTATATAGAGAAGCTTAAAGTTACCTACTAAATTTCACACTACAGTAACCTAGAGCGGTGTAGGTTTCCAGCCTGCTTAGCTAAAAGGCCAAAACCTACCTAGTGCAAAAGTTAGTAAAATTTTGCAACAGACTGCTAGAATCAAACACTCACCAGTGGTGAATCCACCTGAAATTCTAACCCCTGATTTTAAACGGTCTTTAACTAATGAAAAAAACTTTGTGCCTTTTAGCCTTGCCGCTTCTATTAAGTCAGCCTACTTTTGCTGACGATAAAAGCACCACCAACCTACTCATTGGTGAATGGCAATGTTCACAAAATATAACCACTGACGAAGGCATCAGTCTAGCCGTTAACTACATTCAGTTGTTTACTGCCCAGCGTAATTTTACTTTAGACGGCAGTATGAAAATGAAATTTACGGTTGAAGAAATGAACCAGATGCTAGGCGGCGATAGCTTAAACTACCTGTTTGAAGGCAGCGGTAGTTGGTCGACTAAACCTGGTTATTTAACTATAAAAACTGAAAATGCTACTATGAAGCCCAATAGCCCTATGGCGCAACAACTGCACCAAGCGGGTATTTTAGATGTTAATAAGCTAAGGGAAATGAAAAGTACTGATGAATTTGTTATCAATACTCTAAGTAAAAAAACGTTGCAGCTTACCCATACTAAAGAAAAATTTACCACGCAATGTCAGCGCAGCCAATAAGTTTTCTAAGCGTCTAACCCCCACCCAAAAAAAATTTAAGCTGCTTGACTTTTTGTTAGGCAGCCTTAAAAAGCACGAATAAATTAATTTATAACGCCTTGACAATTAGCAAGCCTAGAGCGCCTCTAGCTTACCGATTAGCGCCGAATAAACCCTACTTAGGGTAGGTTGATATTCGGCGTTTAATACCCTATATTGCGCTTCTTCGAAAAAATAGACACTATATAAGGTGTATTGGTTCGCCGGTTCGCCTTACAGTAACGCCCGTAAAAACTCAAGTTAAATTACCCTAAAATACCCCAAGGATTTTATTATGACAGACTTTAATTCCATAAAAGTAACCAAGCGCGATGGACGGCAAGAGTCGATTAATCTGGACAAAATCCACCGTGTACTTGATTGGGCTGCTATGGATTTAGAGAACGTTTCAGTCTCTCAGGTCGAGCTGAAATCGCACATTCAGTTTTACAACGGTATTCATACCAAAGGTATCCACGAAACCATTATTAAGGCGGCAGCAGACCTTATTTCTGAAGAAACGCCCGACTACCAATACCTAGCCGCGCGTTTAACTGTTTTTCATCTGCGTAAAATTGCCTATGGCCGCTTTACACCGCCACACCTATTTGAGCATGTCACCAAGCTAACCGATGAAAAGCGTTACGACAGCCATATTTTACGTGATTATGACAAAGCTGAGTTTGACGAGCTAAACAGCTATGTAGACCACGACCGTGACATGAACTTTTCTTATGCCGCCATTAAGCAGTTAGAAGGTAAATACCTCGTTCAAAACCGTGTTACCAAAGAAGTGTATGAAAGCCCACAGATGCTCTATATTTTAATTGGTATGTGCTTGTTTGCTGACTACCCTAAAGACACACGCTTAGATTACGTTAAGCGTTTTTACGATGCGATTTCGCTGTTTAAAATTTCGTTACCTACGCCAATTATGGCAGGTGTTCGTACTCCTTCACGCCAGTTCAGTTCTTGCGTGTTAATTGAATGCGATGACAGTCTAGATTCCATTAGCGCTACGACTTCAGCGATTGTTAAATACGTTTCGTTGCGTGCCGGTATTGGCATTAACGCTGGACGTATTCGTGCGGTTGGTAGCCCGATTCGTGATGGCGAAGCGCAGCACACTGGCTGTATTCCTTTCTTTAAACTGTTTCAAGCAGCGGTAAAATCCTGTTCACAAGGCGGTGTGCGTGGTGGTGCTGCAACGCTTTTCTACCCCCTGTGGCATTTAGAAGTTGAATCGCTGTTAGTCCTAAAAAACAACCGTGGTGTTGAAGAAAACCGTGTACGCCACATGGATTACGGTGTGCAGCTGAATAAGCTGATGTACCAGCGCCTGACTAAAGGTGGCAATATCACGCTTTTTTCACCGCATGAAGTGCCTGGTTTGTACGATGCTTTTTTTGCTGACCAAGTGGAATTTGAACGCCTATACATTCAATACGAACAAGATGACAGCATTACTAAACGCACACTGCCAGCCAGTGAGCTGTTTGGGTTAATGATGCAGGAACGCGCTAGCACGGGGCGTATTTACATTCAAAACGTTGACCACTGCAATACGCACAGCCCGTTTGACCCAAGCGTTGCGCCAATTCGCCAATCTAACTTGTGCCTAGAAATTGCGCTGCCAACCAGCCCCTTGAATAACATTAACGATGAAGACAAAGAAATTGCCCTGTGTACTTTATCTGCCTTTAACCTAGGTGCGCTAGAAAGCCTAGACGAGCTAGAAGATTTGTCAGACTTGGTAGTACGTGCGTTAGATTCGTTGCTAACTTACCAAGATTACCCGATTGCTGCTGCGCGTAATGCCACCATGAAACGCCGTACTTTAGGGGTGGGCGTTATTAACTTTGCTTATTACCTTGCTAAAAATGGCCTGAAATATTCAGACGGTTCAGCCAATAATTTAACCCACAAAACCTTTGAAGCCATGCAGTATTACCTGCTAAAAGCTTCTAACAACTTGTCGAAAGAATTTGGCCCTTGCACCGCCTTTAACGAAACTACCTATTCGCAGGGTATTTTGCCGATTGATACCTACAAAAAAGATTTAGATGCTATTTGCCAAGAACCGCTGCATTTAGATTGGGAAACGCTGCGTGCCGACATTGTTAAACACGGCTTACGCAACTCTACCCTGTCTTCTTTAATGCCTTCAGAAACCTCTAGCCAGATTTCTAATGCAACTAATGGTATTGAACCCCCGCGTGGTTTGGTGACTATTAAGCAGTCTAAAGACGGCATTTTGAAGCAAGTAGTGCCAGGTTATGAAGAACTAAAAGGCAAGTACGAACTACTGTGGAATATGCCCAATAACGAAGGTTATATTCACCTTGTTGGCATTATGCAAAAGTTTGTTGACCAGTCCATTTCAGCCAACACCAACTACGATCCGCAGCGTTTTGAAGGCGGTCGTGTACCTATGCAACAGCTGTTAAAAGACCTACTAACCGCTTATAAATTTGGCCTAAAAACCTTGTACTACCAAAACACACGCGATGGTGCTGATGATAGCCAAAGCGATATGGACGATGATTGCGCTGGTGGCGCTTGCAAGATTTAAGGGGTAATTAACCATGAGATACAGTACTTTTTCGCAAACCGATAACGACCAGCTTAAAGAACCCATGTTTTTTGGGCAGCCGGTTAACGTGGCGCGTTATGACCAACAAAAATACCCTGTTTTTGAACAGTTGATTGAAAAACAGCTGTCATTTTTTTGGCGACCAGAAGAAGTCGATGTATCGCAAGATCGCACCGACTTTCGTAACCTGCCCGACCATGAAAAGCATATTTTCATCAGCAACCTTAAATACCAGACGCTGCTAGATTCGATTCAAGGGCGCAGCCCTAACGTGGCATTTTTGCCCTTGGTTTCTATACCAGAATTAGAAACGTGGATAGAAACTTGGTCGTTTTCAGAAACCATTCATTCACGTTCTTACACGCATATTATTCGCAATATAGTCAATGACCCAGCGGTAGTGTTTGACGACATTGTAAGCAATAAACATATTATTGAACGGGCTGGTGATATTGCTAAATATTACGATGATTTGATTCAGTACAGCCTTTTATATAACAAGCTGGGCGTTGGTACGCATACTGTTAATGGCAAAACGCATGAAGTAAGTTTGTTTGAGTTAAAACGTAAACTTTATTTATGCATGATGAGCGTGAACGTATTAGAAGCGATTCGTTTTTACGTTAGCTTTGCCTGTTCTTTTGCTTTTGCAGAACGCCGTTTAATGGAAGGCAACGCCAAAATCATTCGCCTGATTGCGCGTGATGAAGCCCTGCACCTAGTGGGAACTCAGAACATCATTAA
>CAYJCB010000038.1:0-3084 GCA_964368615.1 uncultured Halomonadaceae bacterium
GTTAACAAGGTAACCAACCAAAAAGCAGTTAAATAAGCAGCACGAAAAGCACCCTCAAGCTGTAGCATTAAGAGTAAATTAGCAACAACAGAAAAAAACAGAATAAAAAACAAAGCTAATCTAAAAGGCAGTAAAGATAAAGCCAATAAGGGATAAGCCAAAAGAAGGCTTAAATGTAACGAATAGCCTTGCTGACCAACCAGTAAAATGATTGCTAAAGAGGCAAGCGTGTAAATAGAAAATACGGCTGTACTTAAAATTAGGTAGCTATTTTTAGGCCTGTTTTTTGTAGACCAATTATTTTTAGGCCAACTTTTTTTAGAGCAATTTTGGTCACTGAATCGCAGCAAGCCAATTACAAAAAAGCCGCTAAAATACACCAAGGCGATTAAAAACTCGCCTTGAAAGCTGTACCAACCAAAAAGCATTGCAAACAGAGTGCATGCAAAAAGTTGGCACCATCTAAGTATGCGCGTGGACTCGATTAGTCCCATAACTTGGCAAAACCTTAAGTAAATATCTTGCGCCGTAAAGCGGCGTACCCGGTCTTTTACATTTTGTAAATGCCTCTTCGGCTGACCTAACCATCCCCTGGCGCAAGCATTGTAACTCAATGTTACCCTATTAGGAAATAGGATTGTAACAGAATACGTGCTAAGACTAGGGTAACGCCTTAGCCTTGCGTATAATGAGTTAAAGTTAAACAGTTTAGTATTAAAAAAAGAGCATAAAAAAATGAATATCGCTGAATACATGCAATCACTAGGCAAGCAAGCAAGAGACGCTTCACGGCAGTTAGCTCAGGCAACCACAGAAGTAAAAAACGCTGCTTTATTAGCCACTGCTGACGCTTTACATAAGCAACGCGCTGAACTTTTAGCCGCTAACAATGATGATATGAAAGCCGGCGCTGCGCGTCAGCTTGATGCCGCTTTGTTAGACCGTTTAGAGCTAAACGAAGAACGCATTGATGCCATGATAGAAGGCTTACGTCAGGTTGCGGCTTTGCCAGACCCAGTGGGTGAAGTTACCGATATGAGCTATCGCCCTAGTGGTATTCAAGTTGGTAAAATGCGCGTGCCTTTAGGCGTTGTAGGCATTATTTATGAATCGCGCCCCAACGTAACCGTGGAAGCAGCCAGCTTATGTTTAAAAGCCGGTAATGCGGCTATTTTACGCGGCGGTTCTGAAGCCATACGTTCTAACCAAGCCATCGCCAAATGTTTAATGCAAGGCTTGCAAGCAGCCGGTTTACCCGCAGCTTCAGTACAAGTGGTTGAAACCATCGACCGTGAAGCCGTTGCAGAAATGATTACCCTAAGCGAATACATAGATGTATTAGTGCCGCGCGGTGGCAAGGGTTTAATCGAGCGCATTACTGCTGATGCTAGAATCCCTGTTATTAAGCACCTAGACGGTATTTGCCATGTCTACCTTGACCGCTACGCTGACCGAGAAAAATCCCTAGCCATTGCCATTAACGCCAAAACACACCGTTACGGCACTTGTAATACAATGGAAACGCTACTGGTACACGAATCGCAAGCCGCCAGTTTACTACCAACGCTTGCTGAAGCTTATCGCGAAAAAGGCGTTGAGCTACGCGGTTGCGCACGCGCTAGAGTTTTAGTACCTAGCATGTTGGCAGCCATTGATTCTGACTGGACAGCAGAATACCTAGCCCCTATTTTGGCGATTAAGCTGGTTGATTCCTTAGATGAAGCCATCAATCACATTAATACCTATGGATCACACCATACCGATGCCATAGTCACTGAAAACTACACTCGCGCCCGTCATTTTATGGCGGTGGTCGATTCAAGCTCAGTGATGGTGAATGCTTCTACCCGTTTTGCTGATGGCTTTGAATACGGCTTGGGTGCTGAAGTGGGTATTTCAACCGACAAAATTCATGCAAGAGGCCCTGTTGGCTTGAATGGTTTAACTTCTCAAAAATATATTGTGCTAGGCGATGGTCAAATACGCAGCTGATGATGCCAAAATGCCTTCTTTAGTGTTAATGTTCGGCGGTACTTTTGATCCTGTTCATCATGGGCATTTACGCAGCGCCCTAGAACTGACTCAAGTGCTGCCAGTTAATAAGGTACATTTAGTACCTTGCCAGCTTCCTGCACACCGTAATCAACCTAAAGCAACAGCAGAACAACGCTTGGCAATGTTACGCTTAGCCATTGCTAATGAAGAAAAGTTGTTTGCTGATGACCGTGAATTACGCCGTGCTGGGCCGTCTTGGTCGGTAGACACCTTAGCAAGCCTGCGGGAAGATTATGGCAACCAACAGCCCTTGGCATTTGTGTTGGGTTGGGACGCTTTTCTAGGCTTACCTAGCTGGTCACGACGCGAACGCCTACTAGAGTTGGCACATTTAATTGTTGTAGCGCGTCCAGGACAAATGCACCCAGCAACAGACGAAGTTTTACACTTGTTAAAAAAGCATGAGTTAACAGCAGGCGAAACATTAACAACCCACCCTGCGGGGCGAATTTTGCAGTTAAACTTGCCCAGTACATTTGAAGTATCTGCAACTCATATTCGTAAACTTTTAGCTAATCACTTATCAGCCCGCTATTTGTTGCCTGATCAAGTGTTAGATTTTATTAACAAGCAGGGGCTTTACCGGTAATTTTTACCAGCAACCCTGCTGTTTATTTTTGGAGTGAAAATGCACGTCGAAGAATTAAAACAGCTAGTCATTAAAGCCTTAGAAGACTTAAAGGCACAAGACCTAGTTATTTTGGATGTTAAAGCAAAAACCAGCGTTGCTGATTTTATGGTAATAGCTACCGGTACTTCATCTAGGCAAGTCATGGCGTTAGCGCGTAATGTGCAAGACCTAACTAAAGAGCACGACCTAAAGTTTTTAGGCATTGAAGGCCTAGATGCAGGTGAATGGGTACTGGTTGATCTAGGTGATATTCTAGTTCACGTTATGCAACCCCAAGTCCGTGAAATGTACGCTTTAGAAAAGCTTTGGGGCAACTACACAGTTCAGCCAATGGAAAATCCGGCCTTGTAGTTAAAGCCTTGCAGTTAAGCGGCAGTTAAATAATAGCTAAGCAATAA
>CAYJCB010000038.1:3184-16231 GCA_964368615.1 uncultured Halomonadaceae bacterium
CCTTGTAGTTAAAGCCTTGCAGTTAAGCGGCAGTTAAATAATAGCTAAGCAATAATTTAGGCAAAAGTTTTGAAAATACGAATTCTAGCTGTAGGGCAAAAAATGCCTGCTTGGGTAGAACAGGGGGTAGCTGAATACACTAAACGCTTACCCCATGACTTTAAAGTAGAATTTGAAGAAATTCCCTTGGGTGCAAGACGACCAGGCAGTGATTTAAAAAAAGCGATGCAGCAAGAATCAGATGCCGTTTTAGCACGCCTAAAAAACAGTAAAGAGAAGGTGATTGCCTTAGATGTATTAGGGAAATCATGGAGTAGCGAGCAATTAGCTAAAGCTGCTGAAGACTGGCGCATGGAAGGGCGCGACATTGCGTTGCTAATTGGTGGGCCTGACGGCCTTTCTGAGGCTTGCTTGCAATTAGCTGAACAACGTTGGTCATTGTCAGCTTTAACTCTGCCTCACCCTCTGGTGAGAGTGCTGCTTGCAGAGCAACTTTATCGCGCTTGGACACTGCTTGCTGGCCACCCCTATCACCGCTGAGTAACTATAATTAATAACCATGGCTGAATTTAGACGGCAGATTAAAGATTCCGAAAAAGAAAGTCGTATTTTTCTATTTCGTGGACGCTTACTACTTTTTTTAGTCGTGGTATTAATGCTCCTGCTCGTTGGGCGCATGGCTTATTTGCAAGTATTTCAATACGATCTTTATACACTACGCTCAGAACGTAACCGCACCAGTGTAGAAGCGATACCACCCACACGCGGCTTAATTTATGACCGTCATGGACAATTATTAGCTGACAACCTACCCAGCCATAGTTTAACCCTAACGCGTGAACTAACCGATGATGTTGAATTGGTGGTAGCACGGGTTTGTATGCTGTTGGAACTTGATGAAGCCTGCCAAACCACCTTAAGTGAGCGAAGTTTTCAGCGTCGCCGGCCATTTGAACCTGCTTTATTGGTTGACCAACTCACCGAAGAGCAAATTGCCCGTATTGCTGTTAATCGTCACCTGCTACCTGGGATTGATATTTCAGCGCAACTACTGCGCAATTATCCAGGCGGCGAAGCTTTATCGCACGTTTTAGGTTATGTAGGCAGAATAAGCGAAGAAGACATGGCTAACTTAGATAGACGTGCCTACAGCGGTACTCACTATTTGGGTAAAACAGGCGTGGAACGCTTCTATGAAAAACAATTACATGGTCAGGTTGGTTATCGTAAAGTTGAAACCAATGCCAGAGGTCGGGTTATTAAGGTCGTTGAATCGGAACGCCCTAGCCCAGGCACTGACTTAACTTTGCATTTAGATGCTGAATTACAACAAGTTATTTATAAACTTTTAGATAAACGCCGCGCTGCTGTAGTGGCAATCGAACCTAAAACAGGCGGTATATTAGCCTTAGTTAGCTCGCCAGGTTACGACCCAAATGTATTTATTGGCATGTTAGATTCTAGCGATTTTAATAGCCTGCGTAGAGACCCAAACCTACCTTTATTCGACAGGGCAAGCCGTGGTCAATATGCGCCCGGTTCTACCATTAAACCTATGCTAGGCATTGCTGCTTTAGAAAACTCAATCGTAACCCGTGACTATGAGTTGATGGATAGAGGCTATTATCAGCTACCTAACGATGATCGCTTATACCGTAACTGGCGACGATCGGGGCATGGCATAGTTACCCTAGAACGCTCGATTGAAGTTTCTAATAACACTTTTTTTTATAACCTAGCTTACAACCTAGGGATTGATGAAATGTCATCTTTTATGCGCCGTTTTGGTTTTGGAGAAAGCACTGCGCTAGATGTTAACAGCGCCCGCGAAGGCTTAATGCCTAGCCGTGAATGGAAAAAAACAGCCTATAAACAGCCGTGGTTTCCCGGTGAAACACTCAGCACCGGCATAGGGCAAGGTTACTGGCTAACAACGCCTTTGCAGCTGGCCACCGCCACCGCCATGATTGCCAATAAAGGTAAATGGATAGCGCCACATTTATTGGCTAGCACAGCACCCGAATTAAACTTGCAACCTAAAAAAACAACCAAAGCTAATATTGAACTTAAAGACCCTGAAAACTGGGACTATATTTTTAATGCCATGATTAATGTTATGCATGGTAAAGAAGGCACTGCACGCTTTTCAGGGCAGAATGCCAATTACAAAATTGCAGGTAAAACAGGCACTTCACAGGTTTATAGCCTAAGCCAAGAAAAAGAAAACCGTACCGATGAATTGTCTGAACACCTAAGAGACCATGCGGTTTTTATTGGTTTTGCACCCGTAGAAAACCCGCAAATTGCTTTAGCAATCATTGTTGAACACGCAGGTGGTGGCAGCCACATTGCTGCACCTTTAGCGCGCCAAATTTTAGATTTTTACCTTACCCCAGAACGCCTTGCTTTGAAGGAGAACAGTCTTGCCCCGTGATTTTTTGTGGAGCTTACCCGGCGCACACCGTGATTTACGGCGCAAAGAAGGGTTTTTAACCCGTATTCACCTTGATGGCTGGTTGTTATTGGGGTTATTAATCCTGATGGGTGGAGGGCTGGTGGTTTTGTATAGCGCCACCGGCGGCAATCTAGATTTAACTTTGGCACAAGCCTCACGCTTTGGTTTAGCCCTGATTATTATGGTGGTAATAGCACAACTTCCACCACGCTTTATGCGACGTTGGGCGCCAGCAATTTATTTTTTAACGTTATTGACCTTGGTGGCAGTATTAATTTTAGGCATTGATGCAAAAGGTGCGCAGCGGTGGTTAACGCTTGGTTCTTTTAGAGTGCAACCTTCTGAATTAATGAAACTGGCTTTACCCTTAATGCTGGCTGCTTATTTATCAAAATGTCATTTACCACCCAGTTGGAAAAATTTATTTATTGCTTTTTTATTGCTGGCAATTCCTACATTACTAATCTCTGTACAGCCCGACCTAGGCACTTCAATACTAGTAGCAGGCTCAGGCTTGGTAGTGTTGTTTTTAGCAGGACTAAGCTGGCGCTTAATTGCTTCATTCATTACTTTAGCCTTAGCAGCTTTACCGGCTTTATGGATGGTCATGCATGACTACCAAAAAAACCGTGTAAAAACGTTTCTAAACCCAGAGCGCGACCCATTAGGTACTGGTTGGAATATTATTCAGTCTAAAACTGCCATAGGTTCAGGTGGTTTATACGGTAAAGGTTGGCTAGAAGGTACGCAATCTAGGCTAGAATTTTTACCGGAAAGGCACACAGACTTTATCATTGCAGTTTTAGCTGAAGAGACCGGCTTAGTCGGTGTTATCTTATTGCTAACCTTGTACATGCTAATAATTTGGCGTGGTATGTTGATTGCTTTATCTGTCGATGATACTTTCAGCCGATTATTAGCATCTTCAATTATTTTAACGTTTTTTGTATATGTATTTGTTAACCTAGGCATGGTCAGTGGATTACTGCCCGTTGTGGGAGTTCCCTTGCCTTTAGTTAGTTATGGCGGCACATCTAGCCTAACCCTCATGGTTGGTTTTGGTGTGCTTATGTCGATACATACCCATAAAAAAATGGTTGTTAAATAGATTTCATTAGCAGGTTTTAGAGGTAGAAAAAATGGTTTTGCGTCTTTTAATAGCGGTTTGTGTTGGCTTTTTACCCTTGAGTTATTCAATGGCAAATACTTACGACCCTGCCAAGCGTCAAGATGTGTCTGCGTTTATTGACGAAATGGTCAGTAATAAAAAAATGGACCGTGAGCAGTTACAAAACTTATTCAGTGAAGTGAATAAGCGTCAAGACATTCTAGATTTAATTGCTCGCCCTGCTGAACGCGTTCTAGTCTGGCATGAATACCAAAAAATCTTCATTACGCAACAGCGTATTGATGGCGGCAAAAAGTTTATGACTGACTATGCCGATGCCTTAAAACGTGCCGAACAAAAATACGGCGTGCCCGCTGAAATTATTACTGCCATTATTGGTGTAGAAACTTTTTATGGTGGCAATAAAGGCCGTCACCGTGTAATTGATGCCCTTGCAACCTTATCGTTTGATTACCCACCAAGAGCTAAGTTTTTCCGTGGTCAATTAGTTGAGTTCTTAAACCTAACCCACAAAGAAGGCTTAAATCCACGCTTGCCTATGGGTTCTTACGCTGGCGCTATGGGCTATCCGCAGTTTATTCCAACCAGCTACCGCGATTTTGCAGTCGATTTTGATGGTGATGGCTTTGCTGATATTTGGACTAATCCAGTAGATGCCATAGGTTCTGTTGGTAACTATTTTGCCGCCCACGGTTGGCTAAAAAATCAGCCTGTTATTGAAAAAATAGCGGTGCTAAAAAATGATGACAAATTACCTGAGTTGCGCTTAAACCGTTTTAATCGACTTACTTTGGCTGATATTAAAGCCGCTGGCGTGCAGCCTGTGAATAAAAAACTAGCCGATAACTTAATGGCCATACCTATGGCTTTTACGTTACCTGAAAGCGAGTTTTATTTATTGGGTATGCAAAATTTTTACGTGATAACGCGCTATAACCATAGCCGTTTATATGCTTTGGCTGTTCATGAACTTGCTGAGGCCTTACGGAAATAACTATGTATGCTTTGCGCCCTACTACTTATTCAGTCACTTGTTTATTTTCCTTATTAATACTGGCTGGTTGTTCAGTCGGTAAAGATGGGGGTGTTTATGGTAGCCAAACAACGCCTACTTATACGTTGCAAGATAGAATAACTAGCTCAGGACAAGGGCGTTACAGTCAAAAAATAGATAGCCTACCCACTAATCCGCCCGATGTTTCAAGGGTAACTGATGCTGTCCCTAAATTAGAACCACTTAGCCGAGGTGGTAATGCCGCTAGTTACGTAGTGTTTGGGCAAAGGTATTACGTCTTAAATGGTAGTCGGGGCTTTTCACAAACTGGCACAGCTTCTTGGTATGGCAATAAGTTTCATGGACACTTAACCGCCAATGGCGAGGTGTATGATATGTACGCCATGACTGCTGCACATACCCGTCTGCCTTTGCCGACCTATGTAAAAGTCACCAACTTAGACAATAATCGTCAAGTAATTGTTAGAATTAATGACCGTGGTCCTTTTGTTGGTAGCCGTGTTATTGATTTATCCTATGCTGCGGCCTATCGCTTAGACATGATTAAAACGGGTACTGCCAGAGTTAGAGTTGAAGCCATTGACCCAGCGCAATGGCAAGCTCAGCAAACGCAAAACAACAGCAAACTGTTAGCCTCAACACCGTCACAAGCCAGTGTGTTTTTGCAAGTTGCTGCGTTAGGTAATGCGCAAGCAGCTGAGCGTTTACAGCAGCGGGTTAGCCAGCTAACTCAAGCGCCGGTAAGAGTTTTGTCTGAAGAAGGGCAGCGCCCTATCTATCGTGTTCAGGTTGGCCCGCTACAAGGTCATTCAGTACAAACCACCATTCAACAGCTTGAAGCAACCGACCTTGGCAGCCCATTAATGGTACATAACTAAAGATAGCGAGCGAGCCAATGACTAAAAGGCCCATGACAAATAGCTCAAGGGCTTATTAGCTAACGGCTTTATTTGTAAGAAGAAATTGCAAAAGAGGTTTAATTATTAATGCTTGTTTCTAGCTTTAAAAAATTATCAATTTTATTGAGTGCGCTATTTTTACTAATTGCACTTCTTATGGTTAAACCTGCCCAAGCGCAGGTAATGATTCCAGCAGCGCCACAATTAGCGGCAACGGCTTGGATTTTAATCGATGCCAACAGCGGTAAAGTAATTACCGAGCACAATGCTGATAAGCGTATTCCACCCGCTAGCTTAACTAAAATGATGACAAGCTACCTGCTAGAGTATGAATTAAAGCAAGGCAATGTTGCCCTAGATGACATGGTTAGGGTAAGCGTTAAGGCTTGGCGCACACCCGGTTCGCGCATGTTTATTCGTGAAGGTACTTACGTTTCTATTAGTGATTTGCTAAGAGGCGTTATTATTCAATCGGGTAACGATGCTTCAGTGGCTGTTGCTGAGCACTTAGCTGGCAGTGAAGAAAGTTTTGCCGATATTATGAACCAACATGCGCGCGCTATCGGCATGAAAAATACTCAGTTTAGAAACTCCACCGGCTTACCCCAAGACGATCACTATTCAAGTGCTAGAGACCTAGCGTTATTGTCTCAGATTAAAATTATTGATTACCCAGAACACTATACTATTTACTCAGAAAGAGAGTTCACCTACAACAACATCACTCAGTCTAACCGTAACCGCTTACTGTGGCGTGATAGTGCGGTTGATGGTTTAAAAACCGGCCACACTGACGATGCAGGTTACTGTTTAGCTGCCTCAGCAGAACGTGATGGTATGCGTTTAATTTCAGTAGTAATGGGTGCACGTAGCGATGAAGGGCGAGCGCAAGAAAGTCAAAAATTACTGACTTATGGTTTTAGGTATTTTGAAACCACGCGTCTTTATCAGCAGTATCAAGTTTTAGAAACCGCAAAAGTTTGGAAAGGTGTTAGTAATCAGCTGCAACTGGGTGTTACCGAAGACCTTTATGCCACCTTGCCACGCGGCCATGAAGCTAATCTACGCGCCGACATTCAAATTAATTCCAACATTAAAGCACCCATTCGTGCCGGTGCGCAGTTAGGCAACCTAGTGATACGCTTGGACGATGATATTATTACTCAAAAGCCTTTAGTCGCTTTAGAAAACATTGAACAAGCGGGCATTTTTAAGAGTATTTGGCACAGCCTAGTGATGTTTTTTATTAATCTTTTTAGTTAATCTAAAAAGCGTTATACTTGATTAAATTAGTCAGCTTTATGGTGAATTTATGCAAAATACAAATGTTTGTCCTTTAGACAACCCACCAAAAATTGAATTTCCTTGTGAATACCCCATTAAAGTGATGGGGCATGCAGCACCTGATTTTAAAGCCTGCATACTTGATGTATTGGTTGAATCAGAAACCCACTTTATACACGAAACAGTCACGGTAATAGACAGCAAAAATGGTCGTTACCAGTCTATTCGTGTCACAATTCAAGCACTAAGTGAAGACCATTTATCTTCGTTACACCAATGCTTACAAGCAACGGGCCGAGTACAAATGGTTCTGTAATGCAGCTTAACATTCGGCAACTAGGGCAACAGCCCTACCTACCTGTTTGGCAGCAGATGCAGGCTTTTACTAATAAGCGAGATGCAACTACTGCTGATGAGTTGTGGGTAGTTGAACACGATTCAGTGTTTACTCAGGGTCAAGCCGGTAAAGCAGAGCACGTTTTAAATGCGGGTGATATTCCAGTTGTTAAGGTTGATCGGGGCGGGCAGGTTACTTGGCATGGTCCTGGTCAGCTAGTTATTTACCTTCTATTAGATGTGCGCCGTATTAACTACGGTGTGCGCCATTTAGTTAATCTAATAGAAGAAAGCCTTGTTGAATACATGGCAAGCTTAGGCATTAAAGCCGCAGCTAAAGCTGATGCACCGGGTGTTTACCTGCAAGAAGGTAGCCAAGCCGGTGCTAAAATTGCTGCTTTAGGTTTAAAAATACGCCGTGGTTGCAGCTTTCATGGGTTAAGCTTTAACATCACTTGCGACCTTGATGCTTTTCAACGCATTAACCCCTGTGGTTATGCAGGTATGCCAGTGGCACGTTTAGTTGACCTAGTTCCCAGCATTACCTTTCAACAGGCACAAGATGCCTTGTTAGGCATTCTTATTCGCCGTTTAGGGCACACACACATTACCTATTGCAACGGGCAGGAGTTGGCATGACCACTAGCACGCAAAAAAAAGTAGTTATTCAAGGCGAAAAACTACGTGGCGCTGATAAAACTGATCGTATTCCAATAAAAATCATACCAACCGAAACACTACCCACCAAGCCCGATTGGCTTAGGGTAAGAATGTACATTTCGCCTGAAGTAACGCGCATTAAAGAAACCTTGCGTAAGCATAAATTAAGCACGGTTTGTGAAGAAGCTTCTTGCCCTAACATCGGCGAATGTTTTAACGGCGGCACAGCAACCTTTATGATTATGGGCGAAATTTGCACCCGCCGCTGTCCTTTCTGTGACGTAGCAACGGGCCGCCCGAATCCGCTCAATGCTGACGAACCCAGAGAAATGGCAGAAGCCATTGCTGAAATGAAATTGAAATACGTGGTGATTACTTCGGTCGACCGCGATGATTTGCGTGATGGCGGTGCTGACCACTTTGCCCAGTGCATTAACGAACTGCGCCAACGTTTACCTGAGTTAGAAATTGAAGTGCTAGTGCCAGACTTCCGTGGTCGTATGGACGTAGCATTAGATATTTTAGAACAAAGCCCCCCCGACGTGTTTAACCACAACCTAGAAACAGTGGCAAGCCTTTACCGTAAAGTTCGCCCAGGCGCTGATTATCAGTGGTCTTTAACCTTACTAAAGCGTTATAAAGAACGCCGCCCTGAAGTTAGAACTAAATCAGGTTTAATGCTAGGTTTAGGTGAAACTAACGAACAAATTTTAGAAGTCATGCGCGATTTACGAGCGCACGATGTTGATATGCTGACGTTAGGCCAATACATGCAGCCGTCTAAAAACCACCTAGCAATCGACCGCTGGGTAACGCCTGCTGACTTTGATTGGCTAGGTGAAGAAGCTTACAAGATGGGCTTTAAACACGTTGCTTCTGGCCCCTTGGTGCGTTCTTCCTACCATGCTGACAAGCAAGCCGGTGGCGAACAGGTTAGCTGATTCAGTACCAAAAAAGTAAACGCTTAGAAATACTAGAAACAAAAAAGCCTCATTTTAGAATGAAGCTTTTTTGTATTTTATTGCCATTAACATTTGGGCTTATCTTATGCGTCAGCTGATTGAAAACATTGGTGAATATACTCTAGAAAAATTTAGCCGCGCAGCTAAATTTATTAGTTTTATTTATGATGTTTTGCTACACGCGTGTTTGCCAAGTAGTTATTACCCTGCCATGCGAATGGTGCTGGTAAAACAGGTTTTCTTTACATCAGTCCAAGTATTCAGCAGCTTTGTACTTATCGCGTTTTTATTTGGCTTTGCCATTATCGGTTCAATTATTTCTATTTCAGCCGACTACGGTTTACAGGCTGATATTGGAGAAATCCTAGTTTACTTTATCTTTAACGAGTTTGCCCCCTTGTTTACCGCGTTACTAATCGCGTTACGATCTGGCACTGCGGTGAATACCGAAATGGCTGTAATGACGGTTACAAACGAAATAAACACGCTAAAAACCTATCAAGTCGAATTAATTACCTACCTCTACTTGCCACGCATTCTTGCAGGCGTATTCAGCGTTAGTGCGTTAGCGATTATTTTTTCGTTTATTATGCTGATTAGTGGCTATGTATTTTCTGCATTATATTTGCAAATGGAGTTGGTGACCTATAGCCATATTTTGCTTGGCGCAGTCGAGCTTTCCAACATTTTAATGCTACTATTTAAAAGCATGGTATTTGGTTTTTTGATTATGCTTATCCCGATTTACCACGGCATTCACACCATTAAAAGTTACAACGCCATACCAATTTCAGTGCTACAAGGCATGGTTAATTTATTTGTAGCCATAATTTTTATAGAAATGATAACGGTATTACTTTGGTCACTATAGAGCTATTTAAAACCACCAAAGATGTGCAGTGCTGGATTGAACAGCAACAGAATTATGTGCTCTTGTCTGAACAAACCCCACTGCTATCGAATTTATTAGTCTGGGAAAATATTGCCCTGATTGAACAAAGTCATCATCGCCTTGCTGTCAATCAGTCGCAGCGCAATGCGCAAGCCTTGTTAAATAAAGTAGAACAAGGGCATTTAGCAAAAAAGCGTATTTATGAGTGTGGCGAACTAGAGCTGTTTATCGCTTTATTAGCACGGGCGTACTTTATGGACGTTGCGCAACTAGTTATCGTATACCCCGAAGCATTGGTCGGCAACACAGTTGATTTTTCTGACGTTCGTTATTGGATAGAACGCATCGAAACAAAAAAAACTGTCGTTATACTAGACCTCATCTATAACCAAGGGTATTTTCAGGGGCAGGTATGTCATATCAACGCATGAGATTTTTGGTCGGCCTGTTTATACTAGCGCTGGTACTGATTAGTGTGTCTTTAGCATTTTTTGTTTTGCAAAAACGTGGCACTTTCGAGCAAAAGTATAAATACAGTTTTATTACGCAGAGTGCCGAATCGCTTAAAGTGGGTACACCGTTATTTTTATCTGGTTTTGAAATCGGCTATATAGACGAACTCCAACTCACCGATACCGGAGACGTAAAGGTTCGATTAAGCGTAAGCGAACGCAATAATAAGTGGATTCGCCAAGACAGCAGCTTGATATTACATCACCCTTTAATAGGTTCAGCATACATAGAAATCATTACTAAACCAGAAGCACTACCCTTGAGCGAAGGTGCAGAATTACCTATTACTATCAGCGAAGATATAAACAAAATTATAGCTAAAATCGACCCTGCCTTAAATCACTTCACCATAATCATGTCAGATATTGGTAAAATTACTGCACGACTAGCTGAAAGTGAATCGCTAATATCTGCCTTAACCGGCAACCCACAAGATGGTGCAAAGGTATCGCAAGCACTCGACTACAGCCAGCAGGCTTTGGCTGAACTGAATCAAACACTAAAAAACACCCAACACATCACAGGTGGCGTGGAAACTAACGTTATGCAACCCACTAACCAGCTGATTACGCAGCTTGATCTGGTGCTAAAAACTGTACACAAGATTACCCTCGACTTAGAAAACAAACTGCAATTATTAGATGGTACGGTTGAAGTCGTCGCCAACTCAAACAAAGATATCGACCTACTTAAACAGCAAATTATCCGCAGCGTTGAAACCACCAACGAACTAGTCGATCGAGTTAATTACTTATTAGGTAGCAATAAACCTTCTCGACTGGATTTACCATGATATTCACACATTTTAAGTTGGGTTTTATTCTAATCATTATTTGTGGTTTGATAAGTTTAAGTGGTTGTATGGGAACGCCGCCCAAAAATGAATGGCAATTGAAAGCGATTAGCGCCTTTAATGGTTATAAAATTTATTATTTAGAAGATAAAATCGGATTAGCGCAGCACGACTTACAACGTGCGCGAGAGCTAACCAAACAAGGTACAGATTTAAAAACACTGGCGCGGCTTGAATTAGCGCAATGCGCCGTGCAGATAGGCGTATTAGAAGCAACACATTGCGAAAACTACCAAATACTCGCTGCATTACATCAACACGCAGAGTTAGATGCCTACTTCCGCTTTCTGCAACAACAAACCCAACGCGCAGACATCGCCCTACTGCCCTCACAATATCACCAGTTTGCAACGCAGCTGCTAGATGGTATTGCCAGTGATCAGCTTGAACAAACCATCGTCAAAATAGACAGCATTGAATCACGCTTGATTGCTGCCGCGCTGGTGCGCGATAAACTTAGCACAGACTTTGTACGCCAGCTTATTAAGCAAACATCATTTCATGGTTACAAACGCGCAAGCTTACAGTGGATGCAACACCTGTCCAAAATCACACCATCAACTGACGAAGCAAATCGACTGCAACAAATGATTATTTTGATGAAGACTGCTAGCTGAATTTTTATTTATTAACCTAGCTATACCACAATATAAGCATTGAAAATTTACATTAAATCACTAAGAATACAGATAAATTGAACATAACCTAACTACACACCTAACCCTCTAAAGAGCGGAGCTACACAATGGCAATAACGTTAGCAAAAAAACAAACTATCTCACTAAGTAAAGAAAGCTTAGGACTTTGTAATGTACGCCTTGGTCTTGGTTGGGATGTGGCTAAACCTACAGGTTTTTTCGGAAAATTAACCGGTGGTGGTGAAATTGATCTTGATGCCTCCTGCATCGTGATTGATTCAGGCAATAACCCAGTAGATCTTATTTGGTTTCGTCAACTAAAGTCTAAATGTGGCAATATTCAGCATTCAGGCGATAATCGTACCGGTGAAGGTGATGGCGATGATGAAAGCATTGCTGTCAACCTTAACGCGCTACCGGCAAATATTACCAGTTTAGTCTTCACTGTTAGTAGCTTCACTGGCCAAGACTTTAGCAAAATAAAAAATGCCTACTGCCGCATTGTTAATGCGGATAATAATAAAGAACTGGCACGTATTAACCTAAGTGATCAAGGTAGTCATACTGGATTAATCATGGCTTACTTAAAGCGTGATGGTACAGACTGGAACTTTACTGCTGTTGGTGATGTGTGCAATGGTCGTACTGCACAAGATTTATCAAGTGAAGCAGTGAGCGCGATTACAGCAGCAGTCTAAAATATCTACAAAACCTAACTATTTTACCTAACTATTTGGAGTATTCAGATGGCAGTTTCATTATCTAAAGGCGGTAACGTTTCACTTTCCAAAGAAGCCCCAGGCTTAACTGATGTTATTGTTGGTTTAGGTTGGGATGCCCGTGTTACCGATGGCACAGAGTTTGACCTTGATACCTCGGTATTTATTGTTGGTGAAAATGGTCAAGTGCTGAATGACGGCAGCTTTGTGTTCTACAACAATAAAGTGTCGCCTTGCGGTAACGTTGAACACCAAGGTGATAACCGCACGGGTGAAGGTGAAGATGACGATGAAAAAGTTAACGTCAATTTAACGGGTTTACCTGCTGAAGCTAAAAAACTGGCTTTTGCAGTGACTATCCATGATGCAGAAGTACGTAAGCAGAATTTTGGTCAAATCAATAAAGCTTACATCCGTATTCTTAACAAAAAAGACAATGTTGAAATTGCACGTTTTGACTTGTCTGAAGATGCATCAGTTGAAACAGCTATGGTATTTGGTGAGCTTTACAAACACAACGACGAATGGAAGTTTAAGGCCATTGGTCAAGGCTTTGCAGGTGGTCTTGCACCATTGGCTAAAACCTACGGTGTTAATATTGGTTAATTATAGCCTCTAGTCATAGGCGTATTAAAAGAACAAAATTGATAAATTAGAAACAAAAAAAAGCCTCATTTAATGAGGCTTTTTTA
>CAYJCB010000039.1:0-1515 GCA_964368615.1 uncultured Halomonadaceae bacterium
CGGCTACAAACTGGCTATTTTCTGCTAAAAAACCATAACCTGGGTGAATGGCTTCAGCGCCGGTTTGTTTGGCGGCAGCAATAACCTTGTCGATCATTAGGTAGCTGTCACGCGCTGGCGCTGCGCCCAGGTAAACGGCTTCATCTGCCATTTTTACGTGTAAAGAATCACGGTCGGCATCAGAATAAACCGCAACGCATTGAATGCCCATTTGGTGGGCGGTGCGAATAACGCGGCAAGCAATTTCGCCACGGTTGGCAATTAGGATCTTACGGAACATAGCGCGTTCCTCTTTAAGTCAAAAGGGTTAATAAACCAAAACGGTTAATTACTGCCATTTAGGAGAGCGTTTATCAAAAAATGCGCTCAATCCTTCTTGGCCTTCGTCTGATACACGGATTTCGGCAATTAAATCGGTGGTGTAATCTTGGGTGGTTTCATCGGCTAGGCGGTCGGCGACAAAATGCACCAAGGCTTTGGTGCGTGCGACTGCTTGCGGACTGTTGGCTAATAAAATGGTGACTAGTTTTTCTATTTGGCTATCTAGGGAATCTTCAGCGACCACTTCATCAACTAAGCCAAGCTGTTGGGCTTTTTCAACACCGATGACTTCTGCTGTTAAGGCGTAGCGACGCATGGCACGAACACCTAAAGCTCTAACTACGTAGGGGCTGATAACCGCGGGCGAAAGGCCGATTTTTACTTCTGAAAGGCAGAAGCGGGCTTTTTCGGTAGCAACCACTAGGTCGCAACAAGCGGCTAAACCAACTGCGCCGCCATAAGCTGCGCCTTGAACGCGGCAAATGGTTGGGCAGGGCAGGGTATCGAGTTCGTGCATTAAACGAGCCAGTTCTTGGGCATCTTTTTTGTTTTCGGCTTGGCTGTAGCTGGCCATGCGTTTCATCCAGCTTAGGTCGGCACCGGCAGAAAAGCTTTTGCCTGCTGATCCAAAAACTAGCACACGGGCTTTGGCTTCTCGCACTTGTTGCAATGTGCTTAGCATTTCAGCAATCAGGTGATCATCAAAGGCATTGTGAATTTCCGGACGGTTTAGAGTCAGGTAAGCCACGCCGCGTTCATCAATCTTCAGTAAAACTGCTTGTGTTGTGTTCATGGCCTTTCACCTTACATACGGAACACGCCAAAGCGCGTTGGTTTGTTGGCTGCATTAAGCGAGGCTGAAATGGCTAGGCCAAGGGTGTCGCGGGTTTGAACTGGATCAAGAATACCGTCATCCCATAAACGAGCGCTGGCAAAGTAGGGGTGGCCTTGGTGTTCGTACATTTCACGAGTGGGCTTTTTAAAGGCTTCTTCTTCCGCTGCTGACCATTCAGTGCCGTTGCGTTCGTGTTGTTCGCGTTTAACTTGGGCTAATACGTTGGCTGCTTGTTCGCCACCCATCACGGAAATACGGGCGTTGGGCCACATCCACATAAAGTTAGGATCATAAGCACGGCCACACATACCGTAGTTACCGGCACCAAAACTACCACCAATTAAAATGGTGAATTTAGG
>CAYJCB010000039.1:1615-13910 GCA_964368615.1 uncultured Halomonadaceae bacterium
CGATTACCTCACGCGCATCGTAAGGTTTGCGTAAATCGGTACCGACTATGCCGTAAATTTCTTCTGGGTCGTAAAGGGGTGGGCGTGCAGGTTGAATATCCAACTCGCCAAGCTTGCGCCAGTTAAGACGGCTAATGGCACGGCGAACCAGTTGCAGGGCGTGGTCATCGTTCAGCGCATAGTGGTCAACAACACCTGAAATACGTGCGTGAACATCAGCACCGCCTAAGTCTTCAGCCGTTACTACTTCACCGGTAGCCGCTTTAACCAAGGGCGGGCCAGCTAGAAAGATAGTGCCTTGGTCTTTAACAATAATGGACTCATCAGCCATGGCAGGCACATAAGCACCGCCAGCAGTACAAGAACCCATAACCGAAGCGATTTGTGGAATACCTTCAGCCGACATGGTGGCTTGGTTGTAGAAAATACGCCCGAAGTGATCTCTGTCGGGGAAAACTTCATCTTGGTTAGGTAAGTTGGCACCGCCGGAATCGACTAGATAGATACAAGGTAGGCGGTTTTTACGGGCAATTTCTTGGGCGCGTAGGTGCTTTTTAACGGTTAGCGGGTAGTAAGTACCGCCTTTGGTGGTGGCATCGTTGGCAACAATAATGCATTCAACGCCAGATACACGGCCAATACCGGTGATAATGCCGGCGCTGGGTACCAAGTCGTCATAAACTTCAAAAGCAGCAAGTTGTGAAAACTCTAAAAAAGGTGCGCCTTGGTCTAACAGGCGTTCAATACGTTCGCGAGGCAGAAGCTTGCCACGACTTAAATGGCGTTCTTGGGCTTTAGCACCACCGCCTTGTTTTACTTCATCTAACTTGCTGTGCAGGTCTTTAATAACTTCGCGCATGGCAGCATCGTTTTCTGCAAACTGCGGCGATCGGGTATTAATCTGCGTTTTAATCACAGTCATTTCAGTGATCCTTTTTTGTAATAGTTAAGCTAGGCGGTGGCTGTATCAATAACTAGGCAGCGCAGCAGCAATTAGCGTGATTCGTTGAATATTTCACGTCCAATTAACATACGGCGTATTTCACTGGTGCCTGCGCCAATTTCGTAGAGCTTGGCATCACGCAATAAACGCCCTACTGCGTATTCGTTGGTATAACCGTTGCCGCCTAGCAGCTGAATGGCATCTAGCGCCACTTGGGTAGCTTTTTCAGCACAGTAAAGAATTACACCAGCAGAATCTTTACGGCTGGTTTGGCCACGGTCGCAACCGGCAGCTACTGCGTAAAGGTAGGCACGGCAAGCAGTCATAGTGGTGTACATATCGGCAATTTTGCCTTGTACTAATTGGAACTCACCAATCGCTTGGTCGAACTGTTTGCGCTCGTGAATGTAAGGAACCACTATGTCCATTGCGGCTTGCATAATGCCGATAGGGCCAGCCGCCAAAACGGTGCGTTCATAGTCTAGGCCGCTCATAAGTACGTTAACGCCTTTGCCTTCTGCGCCTAGTACGTTTTCTGCAGGTACTTCACAGTCTTGGAAGACTAGCTCGCAGGTGTTAGAACCGCGCATACCTAATTTGTCTAGTTTTTGGTGGCGTGAAAAACCAGGTGAATCACCTTCAACGATAAAAGCGGTAATACCTTTAGAACCGGCAGAGGTGTCGGTTTTAGCGTAGATAACAAAGGTGTGGGCATCGGGACCGTTGGTGATCCACATTTTATTACCATTAAGAATGTACTTGTCGCCTTTTTTGTCAGCGCGAAGTTTCATGCTAACTACGTCTGAACCAGCGTTAGGCTCAGACATAGCCAAAGCACCTATATGTTCGCCAGAACAAAGCTTAGGTAGGTATTTTTCTTTTTGTGCTTGGGTGCCGTTAATTTTAATTTGGTTAACACAAAGGTTGGAATGCGCGCCATAAGACAAGCCAACAGAAGCTGAAGCACGAGAAATTTCTTCAACAGCAATCGAATGAGCTAAATAACCCATACCAGAACCGCCAAATTCTTCAGGAACGGTGATGCCTAATAAACCCATATCACCAAATTTTTTCCAAAGATCCATAGGGAATTCGTTGTTTTTGTCGATTTCAGCAGCACGTGGCGCAATTTCAGCAGCAGCAAAAGCATTAATGGATTCGCGCAGCATATTTAAATCATCGTCTAAACCAAAGTTCATGTCTTTAAAAATGGATTGCATGGTGTATTTCCTCTGCTGGTTTTATATATGAATTGTTTGTGGAAACTAGTTTATTTTTTCAGTTACCAAACTTTAGGGTAAGTTGACGTTAACGTAAAGCTAAATTTTCTGACTGAATCGTCATTAATCTTGTCACTAGTCATTCATTAGCCTATAAGAAGAAGCAAAACCACCCTTTTGGTGTTGTTATTTTTTTGATCTAGTTCTAACCTAGGTCATTACAGCAGGGCAGCTACTTAGATACTTTATAAAATCATGAGAAATACTTTGACCCTTGAAACCTTAAGTCGCCAGCAGGCTATTTTAGAAGCTGCTAATGAATTGATTGCTACCGTTTCGCTAGATCAGCGCCTGATGTATCTTAATTTGGCGGGTCGGCGCATGTTGGGTATTCCTTTGGCGCTGAATTTAGATTTAGAAAGAATTTACATGCGTGATTTGCACCCTGCTGCTGCCTATCAGCAACTTAACGAACAAATTTTTCCACAGTTAATTGCCACCGGTGAAACTTGGGAAGGCGAGTTAGAATTCAGCGATTTAAAGGGCGAAGTTTTTCCTAGCCATTTAACCGTTGTGCCCCACACCAATGCAGACGGTGAGGTGTTATGGATAACCAGTATCGCTAGGAATTTGCGCCGTAGAAGAGTATTTGAATCTCAGCAGCGTTTAGCCATGCGGGTATTTGAGTCAACCATAGAAGGCATTATGGTGACTGATAGCCGTGCTAAAATTCAGCAGGTTAACTCGGCATTTACTGAAATTACTGGTTATCAGGCTAGTGAGGTTTTAGGTAGAACTCCTAGTTTATTGCGCTCTAACCACCACGACAAAGCCTTTTATGATGCCATGTGGAAGAGCATTGCAAAAATTGATCGTTGGCAGGGTGAAGTGTGGAATCGCCGCAAAGATGGCAGTGTTTACTTGCAGTGGCTTTCTATTAACTGCGTGCGCAATACTGCTGGCGAGATAGAAAACTACATTTCTATTATTCACGATTTAAGTGAATTAAGGGCTAAAGAAGCGCAAATACAACACTTGGCGCATCACGATGTTTTAACAGGCTTGGGTAATCGCCATCAGTTAAATGAACGTTTATGCCATGCGGTGCGACAAGCGAAAAGCCAGCAAGAAGAGTTAGCTTTAATTCTTTTTGATTTAGGGCGAATCCAAATCATTAATGAAACCTTTGGCCACAATTGGTGCGATAGGTTAATTAGTACGCAAAGTAAAAAGTTATGTAAGCTGGTAGGCGATGCCGATACTTTAGTGAGAGTTGGCGCAGATGAATTTGCGTTGCTGATTGAAGATTACGAGTCTATTCATGACATTACTCAGCTAGCGCATGAAATTAAAACGAAGCTCCAGCAGCCAGTTACTATTGATGATAAGCAGGTCACCTTAAGCCCCTCAATTGGCGTAGCATTTTTTCCAGTTGATGGTATTGATGCCGATACCTTGCTAACCAATGCACAAACGGCTTTAAACGAAGCTAAAAATGCAGGGCGCGATACCTTCCGCTTTTTTGACCATAAAATGAGCGATGAAGCGCGTAAACTACTAAAACTTGAGCAAGCATTAAGAACAGCCATTACTGGCGAAGGGCTAAGCCTGCATTTTCAGCCTAAAGTGCAGTTAATAGATGAGCAGGTTTATGGTGTTGAAGCTTTAATACGTTGGCAACACCCAGAGTTAGGTGCTTTATCGCCAGCGGTTTTTATTCCTTTGGCTGAAGAATCAGGGCTGATTGTTGAAATCGGCGCTTGGGTGGTTGAAGAAGCGTGTCGCGCTATGGCGCGTTGGCGTGATGCGGGTCTAACTTTACCTAGAGTAGCCATTAATATTGCGGTACAACAGCTAGAGCAAAAAGACTTTCCCTGTTGGTTAGAGTCAGTGATAGAACGCTATGATTTAAGTGTTGATTCTTTTGAATTAGAAATCACCGAAACAGGCTTAATGCAAAATGAGTTATGTGCATTAGATACGCTAAGTGGCTTAAAACAGAAGGGCTTTAGAATTGCTTTAGATGACTTTGGTACGGGTTATTCTAGTCTATCTTATTTACGTAAACTGCCCCTTTCAACCTTAAAAATAGACCGCTCTTTTGTAGTGGATATGGGCATTGACGATATTAGTTTGAGTATTGTGCAAACCATCGTACAGCTGGCGCATAATCTAAAGCTAGACTTGGTCGCTGAAGGCGTTGAAGAAGAGTCTCAAGCTAGGCAGTTGTTAGCTATGGGTTGCCAGCAGGCGCAGGGCTTTTTATATTACAAACCTTTGCCAGAACTTGAGTTAATGAAGTTGCTTAAGCCATTGCTAATGGTTGAGGTTTAGTTCTGATAACAGCTTAATCATCTGGTGGGCGGCGTTAGATAGCGTGCGCTCACGGTGATATAAAAAACCCAGCGGACGGGTAATGGGTTGATGATCTAACTTTAGCACGACTAAGTTTTCATCAATCAAGGTTTCAGGCAGCAAACTCCACCCCAAACCTATCGACACCATCATTTTTATGGTTTCCATATAATTGGTTGATAGCGTTACGTTTAATTCTAATCCCTGTTCTTTGAATACCTTCACTACTATGCCGCGCGTAAAGGTTTGCTGCCCTGGTAGTACGGCATCGTGCTGGGTTAAATCGGCTAATTTTAAGTTGTTTTGTCTGCTAAGCGGGTGGTCTTTTGCCACCACAAACCTAAGTTGGTCTAACCAAACGGGCACTACCACTAAAGCTGGGTTGGGCAGGGGTGCCAGCGTCACTATGGCTAATTCTAAATCACCGTTTAATACACCGGCATAAGCTTGTTCTGAATCTTGAAAGCGCATATCTAACTTTACTTGTGGGTAGGCTTGAGTAAAGCTTTTTAACAAGGGCGGTAAGCGGTGCAAGCCAATGTGGTGGCTGGTTGCCAGTATTAACGCACCTTGAATTTCACCACTTAAATTAGCCAGCATACGGCGGGTATCTTTTAAATCGGCTAACAAATGCCTAGCGCGAGGTAAAAGTGCATTGCCTGCTTGGGTTAATTTTATACTGCGCCCAATACGGTCAAACAGCCTTTGATTCAGCTGTTCTTCTAAACTAGCAATGCGTTTGCTAACCGCAGGTTGGGTTAGATGCAACTCATCTGCTGCGCGTGAAAACGAACTTTGTTCAGCAACGGCAACAAAAGCTTGTAAGGATTGAATGTCCATTTTAGAGATGTATTCCAAAAGGTTATGTTTATTATGAATGCTATGAATTGGTTTTATTCAAGCATAGGTATTAAGATGCTGGCAAGCCTCGTTGAAGGCCCTAAATTGAGGAGAAAAAGAAAATGGCTCAAACCCTATACGACAAACTGTGGGACGCCCACCTAGTTAAGCAGCGTGATGATGGTACGGCGCTTATTTATATTGATCGTCATTTATTGCATGAAGTGACTTCGCCGCAGGCTTTTGAGGGCTTGCGTTTGGCGGGTCGTAAACCTTGGCGTTTATCAGCCAACCTAGCCACGCCCGACCATAACGTGCCAACCACGCTTAAAGAGCGTGCGCAGGGTGTTAGCGGTATTGAAGATGAAACTTCACGCATTCAGGTACAAACCCTAGATGATAACTGTGAAGAATTTGGTATTACAGAATTTAAAATTAACGATATACGCCAAGGTATTGTTCACGTTGTCGGCCCTGAACAGGGTGCAACGCTACCGGGTATGACCTTGGTGTGTGGTGATTCGCACACGGCTACTCATGGTGCTTTTGCTGCGTTAGCTCACGGTGTAGGTACCTCTGAAGTTGAACACGTATTGGCTACCCAGTGCTTGATTCAGCGCAAGATGAAAAACTTGTTAATTCAGGTTGATGGTCAGTTACAAAAAGGCGTGACTGCTAAAGACATAGTACTGGCGATTATTGGTAAAATTGGTACCGCCGGCGGTACTGGTTACGCTATGGAGTTTGCTGGTTCAGCAATTAGTGCGCTTTCCATGGAAGGCCGTATGACCATTTGTAATATGGCCATTGAAGCCGGTGCGCGGGTTGGCTTGGTAGGTTGTGACCAAACCACGATTGATTATGTTGAAGGTCGCCCCTTTGCACCTAAAGGCAAGGATTGGGATTTAGCCGTTGAATGGTGGAAAACGCTGCACACTGATGCTGATGCCAAGTTCGACAAGGTGGTTAAGCTAGATGCTGCAACGATTGAGCCGCAGGTTAGCTGGGGCACTTCGCCAGAAATGGTCGGTTCAGTGAATAGCCTTGTACCCGACCCTGCCAATGCCGGTGATGAAAACTTACGCAAAAGCTGGGAAGCGGCTTTAAAATACATGGGTTTAAAAGCTAACCAAGCGATTACCGATATTAAGCTCGACCGCGTATTTATTGGCTCTTGCACCAACTCACGTATTGAAGATTTACGCGCTGCCGCAGAAGTGGCTAAAGGCCGTAAAGTTGCTTCTACCTTAATGCAGGCTTTGGTTGTACCAGGTTCTGGTTTAGTTAAAAAGCAGGCCGAAGAAGAAGGTTTAGATAAAATCTTTATCGAAGCGGGCTTTGAATGGCGTGAACCAGGCTGTTCTATGTGTTTAGCCATGAACGCCGATAAGTTAGGTCAGGGTGAGCATTGTGCTTCAACGTCTAACCGTAACTTTGAAGGTCGCCAAGGCTACGGTGGTCGTACCCACCTAGTTAGCCCAGCTATGGCAGCAGCAGCGGCAATTGCCGGTCACTTTGTTGACGTTCGTGAGTGGAGTTAAGAAATGGAAAAGTTTACCCAGTTAAATGGTTTGGTTGCGCCTTTAGACCGCGCTAACGTAGATACCGACCTAATTATTCCTAAGCAGTTTTTGAAATCCATTAAGCGCACGGGTTTTGGTCCTAACCTGTTTGATGAGCTGCGTTATTTAGACGAAGGCTTTCCAGGCCAAGATGCAACTAATCGTCCGTTGAATACAGACTTTGTATTAAATCAGCCACGCTTCAAAAACAGTCAAGTGCTGTTATCGCGTGCTAACTTTGGTTGTGGTTCTTCACGTGAACACGCACCTTGGGCTTTGGTTGATTATGGTTTTCGTGCCATTATCGCGCCTAGCTTTGCCGATATTTTCTTTAACAACGCGCCCAAAAATGGCCTGCTGTTAATTCAATTCGATGAAGCAACGGTTGAGCGTTTATTTAAAGAAGTTGAAGCCACTGAAGGCTACCGTTTACTGGTCGATTTACCGGCACAAACGGTTACTACGCCTAGCGGTGAAGTGCTGAGCTTTGAAATGGATCAGTTCCGTAAGCATTGCTTAATTGAAGGTTTAGACGACATAGGTTTAACCTTAAAAGATGCTGAAGACATTAAAGCCTACGAAGCCAAGCAAGCTAAGCTTACGCCGTGGATTTTTGCTTAAATTTATTGCTATCTAATTTATTGTTAATAGAGACTTTATAATGACTAAACACATTCTTGTTCTAGCTGGTGATGGTATTGGTCCAGAAATTACTGCCCAAGCTGTTAAAGTAATGGAAGTTTGCCGTGACCAGTTAGGTGTGGATATTAGCTGGGAAGAAGGCTTGGTTGGTGGTGCTGGTTATGACGCAGCTGGCCACCCACTACCACCAGAAACCTTAGCTAAAGCGAAAGCCGCCGATGCTGTTTTATTAGGTGCTGTAGGTGGCCCTAAGTGGGACAAGCTAGAAGATATTAGCCTGCGCCCAGAGCGTGGCTTGCTAGGTATTCGCAAAGAATTAGAGTTATTTGGTAACTTGCGCCCTGCGATTCTTTATCCGCAATTAGCCGATGCTTCTAGCCTTAAACCAGAAGTGGTGTCTGGCCTAGACATTATGATTGTCCGTGAACTAACTGGCGGTATTTACTTTGGTCAGCCACGCGGTATTCGTACTTTAGAGAATGGCGAGAAAGAAGGCTTTAATACCTACGTTTATTCAGAAAGTGAAATTCGCCGCATTGCCAAAGTTGCTTTTGAAATGGCACGTAAGCGTAATAAGCGTTTGTGCTCGGTTGATAAAGCCAACGTGCTAGAAGTGACTATGTTGTGGCGTGATGTGATGATTGAAGTGTCTAAAGACTACCCTGATGTTGAGCTATCGCACATGTACGTTGATAACGCTGCCATGCAGCTAGTGCGTGCGCCTAAGCAGTTTGATGTGATTGTTACTGGCAATATGTTTGGTGATATTTTATCGGACGAAGCGGCCATGTTAACCGGTTCTATCGGTATGCTGCCTTCCGCTTCCTTAGATATAAATGCTAAGGGTATGTATGAGCCTTGCCACGGTTCAGCGCCAGACATAGCGGGTATGAATATCGCTAACCCGTTAGCCTGTATTTTATCGGTGGCTATGATGCTGCGTTATTCGTTTGATAAAGCTGACGTTGCTGCCAAAATTGAGCTAGCCGTTAGCAATGTGCTAGATCAAGGCTTGCGTACTGCTGATATACTTTCAGCTGGTATGACTAAAGTTGGCACAGAAGAAATGGGTGCGGCTGTTGTTAAAGCTTTGAAGGCGCTTTAAAAAGCACTTAAATAAATGCCCTTAATTAAGAGGATACTATGCGTAAACTCACGGTAGGTTTAGTTGGCTGGCGCGGAATGGTCGGCTCGGTATTAATGCAGCGAATGCGTGAAGAAAATGATTTTGACTTGATTGAGGCGGTTTATTTTACTACCTCTCAAGCAGGCAGTGCTGGCCCTGATGGTCAGCCGCTACAAAGTGCCACTGACCTAGACGCGCTAAAAAAGTTAGATGTTATTTTGACTTGCCAAGGTGGTGAATATACCACTGAAGTTTATGGTCCATTACGTGCTGCTGGTTGGAAAGGCTACTGGATAGATGCCGCTTCTAGTTTGCGCATGAAAGACGAAAGCATTATTGTGTTAGACCCAGTGAATCGCAACGTAATTGATGCTGGCCTACAAAAAGGCATGAACACTTTTGTGGGTGGTAACTGCACGGTTAGCTTAATGCTGATGGGTTTAGGTGGGTTGTTTGAAAAAGGCTTGGTTGAGTGGATGACTTCTATGACTTACCAAGCCGCTTCCGGCGCTGGCGCTCAGAATATGCGCGAGCTATTAAACCAAATGGGCGCGTTGCGTGATTCAGTGGCAACAGAATTGGCTGACCCAGCTTCGGCGATTTTAGAAATCGACCGTAAAGTGGCTGCAGCCATGCGTTCACCTGATTTTCCAACCGATAAGTTTGGTATGCCGTTAGCAGGTAGTTTAATTCCTTACATTGATTCACAGCTAGATAACAAACAAAGCCGTGAAGAATGGAAAGGCCATGCCGAAACCAACAAGGTATTGGGTTTAACGAATAACCCTGTACCCATTGATGGTTTGTGTGTGCGTATTGGCGCTATGCGCTGCCACAGTCAGGCGTTTACCATTAAGTTAAAGCAAGACGTGCCTATGGATGAAATTCATGGCCTGCTTGCTGCGCACAACGATTGGGTAAAAGTGGTTCCTAACGAACGTGAAGCTTCGATTCGTGACTTAGGCCCTACTGCTGTTACTGGCACTTTATCAGTACCTGTTGGCCGTTTACGTAAAATGAATATGGGTCCTCAATACCTATCAGCATTTTCGGTCGGCGACCAATTATTGTGGGGTGCTGCTGAACCGCTGCGTAGAATGTTACGCATTCTTTTAGAGCGTTAATAAGCAATAACTAGTGAAAACGGCAGCTTTAGCTGCCGTTTTTTTAAATCAGCAATGACAAAGTGTGTAAAAACTGTTAAAAACGCTTACTTAATAAAAATTGTAGAAGAAATGGCTTTTTTCTATGGCTCGCTGGGTTATATAAGGTATGAGGCAGGGTATATGCAGAGTAAGTTGAGCGGTGTGCGTTCTTGGTTGCTGGTAGGTTTAACAGCAAGTTTAGTGGCTGTGCCTTTATATGCGACTTCTAATTCGATGGCACTAAGCAAAGAAGAGCTACGTACGGCTTTCGCTTCTACCACTGCCGCGCCTAATCGCCAGCGCACGGTAAAAATTGGTCCAAGAGATACCTTATGGAGCATTGCACGTAGTAATAGACCTAATAACAGCGTTACGATTAAGCAAGCAATGCTTGCTATACGTGATGCTAACCCCAAAGCCTTTCCTTCCAGCAATATTAACGAAATGGAAATAGGCAATCCTTTAATAATTCCTTCTACACAAGCCATGACTCGCCGCAGCGCCATGCAGGCTGAACAAGAAGTACGTCAACAAAACCAAGCTTGGGTGGCTAGCCGTGCTGCACCAAGTAAGCCGGTAGCTAAAACACCAGCACCCAAAGCTCAAACTCCAGTTGCAGCAGCAGCTAAACCAGACATAAAAAAAGCGCCACTGGATTTGCCTGACAGTAAGCCGGTGCAGCGTGATTTAACCCTAGTCGCTCCGAATGCTAACCAAGCCGCTACTCAGATTGATGAAGCTAATAAAGCTCAGCAACAGCGTATTAATCAGTTACAAAATGACTTAGCCAGCAGCGAAGAAAGCTTGCAGGTGGCTGAGCGTGAAAAAGATGAGCTAGCTGAACGCATTTCTAATATGCAGCAGCAAGTTAGTACCTTACAGCAGCTTATTCAGCTTAAAGATCAGCAGCTGACCGATATGGAAAGGCAGCTAGCTTTAGAGCAAACAGCAGCACCTGTTGTTAATCGCGGTCTAGCCCCTACTAGTCTAGCTCCTACCATTAGTGCTAACACACAGCCACCTGAGTCTAACGATTTGGCGAGCCAAATTAAGCGTCAGCCGTTACTTTATGGCGCTTTAGCGGGTTCAACTCTCTTGTTGTTGGCTTTACTAGCAGCACTTATTTCGGCACGTAAAAAATTAAAGGCAGTAAATAACAAGGCAGCGAACGATAAACCTAGCCAATCCTCTGCCGAACCGTTAACCAGTGCTTTTGCTGAAGAACAAGCCCGTTCAGATGATTTTGATATTGATTTGAATAATCAGCCTTTAGCGAATGCAACAGGTTTTGATAAAGACGACTTACCTGATTTTAACGATGCCTTTAATGACGACCTTAGTGACGACCTTAGTGATGATGACTTTGGCGATGATTTGTTAAATGCTGATTTTAATTTAGATAACCTAGAAGATGAGCTGAGCACTTTTTCTGAAGCACCAGAAGCTAAGCAGCCACCACAAGCCGTTGTCCGCGACGCTTTGCAAGAAGCAGAAATGTTTATTGCTTATGGGCGTTTAGAGCAGGCAGCTGGCTTTTTACAGGCAGCCTTAGCTAAAGAGCCTAGCCGTGAAGATTTACGAGTGAAGCTTTTAGAAGTATTGGTTGAGTTAAATGATGAAGAAACTTTCCGTCAGGAACAACAAAAGCTAGAAGAGTATCAGGCATCAAATGCTGCTTTAGCGCGAGTTAAAGAACTGGCTTCATTTTTTGTGGTTGCCAATCCTGCTGCAACTGACTTAGAAGCAGGCACTGATGAAGATGATTTAGGCGACCTAGATTTAGGTGAGATAGATTTAGGTGAAATGAATTTAGATGAATTAGACCTAGATAATGACTTGTCTGACTTGGATTCAATTTTTCCAGATGAAAGTGATACGCATACTTCCTTTGAAGAGATGCAAGAACCTATTATTAACCTAGACGATTTTAACGCTGAGTTTGATCTGGATAACTCTATCGATGATTTAGCTGATATTGATCCTTTGGAAGCCGAGCTAGATGACTTAATTGCCAGCAAAGCACCCTTGGCACCTAGCTTAGAAGATTCAGAAGAAGAAACTGAATTTGATTTAGAAGAGTTATCTGCTGCAGATTTAGTTGATTTAGAGCTTGAGTTAGATTTAGAAAAACCCTTAGATGCAGCAGAGTTAAACGATCAAGGTGATGCTTCGGCAGATTTTGAACCTGTCGATTACAAATCAGATGCTGATGATTTTATGCAGGCTTTAGACAGTTTAAGTCTTGATGATGAGCAAGAGTCTGTTGTTACTTCTGCGCCAAAGGCTACTTATCAAGCACAGGGTATTGATGAAGAGCTAGCGGCTTTAAATGAAAATATTGCTGAATTAAAAGCCTTTAGTGAAAACAGCACCAGCAGTTCAGCTGCTGATGATTTAAGCGACCTAAATGATTTAAGCGACCTAGATGATTTGAGTGAGTTAGACAGCTTTAGTGGACTAGA
>CAYJCB010000039.1:14010-15993 GCA_964368615.1 uncultured Halomonadaceae bacterium
GACCTAGATGATTTGAGTGAGTTAGACAGCTTTAGTGGACTAGACGACTTAGGCGATTTGGGTGATTTGGGTGATTTAGAGTTAGACAGCGCTGATGGTGATATGGCTACTCAGTTAGATTTAGCCACTGCTTATATCGAAATGGGTGATAAAGAAGGCGCTAAAGAAATTTTAGAAAAAGTGGCGCAAGAAGGCGATGCCGACTCTAGGGCAACGGCTCAGCAAATGCTAGAAACCTTGGCGTAACTAAAAGCCTTAACTAAAAGCTTTAACTAAAAGTCTCAATTAAATGCTGCTATCTGATCCTTTTGCTTTATTTGCTGTTGATGATGCTAAGTCGGGACGCATTGCTTTAGGTGTAGAATATTTAGGCAGCCAGTTTCGGGGTTGGCAAACCCAGCAAACGGGTGTGCCAAGTATTCAGCCGCTGGTTGAAAAGGCTTTACAGCGCATTGCTTTAGAGCCGATTAACGTGCATTGCGCGGGGCGTACCGATGCCCAAGTTCATGCCTGCTGCCAAGTTATTCATTTCGATACTTCAGCCGCCCGACCAAGCCGTGCTTGGGTGTTGGGGGTTAATAACCACCTACCACCCGATATTCGCATTCGTTGGTCTAAGCCAGTGGTTGACGATTTTCATGCACGGCATTCGGCTTTAGCAAGGCGTTACCGTTACATTATTTATAACAGCAGCGTACCTTTTGCACAGATGCACGATCAGCTAACTTGGCACATGAAGCCTTTAGATGCTGAAAAAATGCACCAAGCTGCACAATTATTAGTCGGCGAAAAAGATTTTTCAGCGTTTCGTTCGGTGCGTTGTCAGTCCTCTACACCTTGGCGGCATTTGCATTTTATTCGTGTGTACCGCTGTGGGCAGTTAATTGTGGTGGATATTCAAGGCAATGCTTTTTTACACCACATGGTGCGTAATTTGGTGGGGGCGTTAATGGAGGTCGGTGAAGGCGAACGCCCAGCTGAATGGTTAACTGAACTACTAGAAAAGAAACAGCGGGCTTCGGCTGGCATTACTGCACCCGCTGAAGGCTTGTATATGGTTGCTGTACATTACCCTGAGCGTTTTAACTTGCCATTAGAACCTCTAGGTCCGCATTTTATGCACCTATTAGTTAACGAAAAAGTGGCGGACAAAGGTGTTGATGACCCTTACCCAATTTTTTTACCTGAATGGCAGCGCAGTGACTTAACGCGTACTCAACCCAAGTTCGCAGCCATGCACAAGGAAATTGACTAGAGTGAAAAATTCACCGCTGATGCCCAACAGGGTTCGTACTAAGGTTTGTGGTTTAACCAACCCTGAAGATGCTTTGCAAGCTGTTAAAGCAGGTGCAGATGCCTTGGGTTTGGTGTTTTATCCGCCCAGTCCTCGGGCCGTAACGCCAGCACAAGCCGCTGAAATTATTCAGCACTTACCCCCTTTTGTGGTGACTGTGGGTTTGTTTGTTAACCCAGAACCTGAATGGGTAGAGGCGGTGCTTAAACAAGTGCCTTTAGATTTACTACAGTTTCATGGCGATGAACCAGAAGCCTTTTGCCAAGCCTTTGGGCGGCCTTACATTAAAGCCTTGCGTATGAAACCAGATTTTGACCCTGTGCAAGCGGCTAAGCAATGGCCTTTGGCAAGGGGGTTTTTACTTGATACCTATACGCCTGGAATTCCCGGTGGTACGGGTGAAGCCTTTGATTGGCAGCGTTTTCCTACTTGTGAGTCGTCTAGCGGTAAGTCTTATAGTTGGACGCTTGCCGGTGGGTTAACACCAGACAATGTAGCGGAAGCAATTCGGATCACTCAACCTTATGCGGTTGATGTTTCCGGTGGAGTTGAAAGCAGTCGGGGTATAAAATGTCCGACAAAAATTCATGCCTTCCTTAAGGCAGTTAGAAGTTAAGGGGTGTAAAGCGTGTCCAAATATGCTGATTTACTAAACCTGCCAGATGCTAAAGGCCACTTTGGTCCTTATG
>CAYJCB010000040.1:0-12309 GCA_964368615.1 uncultured Halomonadaceae bacterium
AGCTGGGTAGGAACAACAGGGTTTACCTTAGCAGGGTCGCCGCCCATATCCGCAATGGCATCACGCAAACCAGCCAAGTCAACCAAAGCAGTTTGGCCAAGAATATCGTGGCAAACAACACGCGCTGGGTACCAAGGAAAGTCTAAATCTTGTTTACGCTCAATTAACTGCGTTAAAGATGCAGTTAATTCTTCTGGCTCACAACGGCGTACTAGCTGTTCCGCTAAAATACGTGACGTGTAGGGAAGCGTTGCATAAGAACCAGGTTTAATGGCTTCAACAGCGGCTTGGGTGTCGAAGTAATCTAGTTTTGTACCAGGAAGGTTTTTACGGTATTCAGTATTCATCATTTAAGTCACGCTCAACAGGTTGCTTAAAAAGAATGAAGTCAGCCCGAGGGGCTGACTTAGCAGTAATAGCAAAGCTTGTTACTTAAGCTTAGTCGCGCTCACTGATTGGAGTAACAGCGCGTGGCTCTGGACCAGCGTAATCCGCACTTGGGCGAATAATACGGTTGTTAGCACGCTGTTCAAATACGTGTGCAGCCCAACCCGTTACGCGTGAACAAACAAAGATTGGCGTAAATAACTTAGTAGGAATGCCCATAAAGTGATACGCGCTAGCGTGGAAGAAGTCAGCATTACAGAACAGCTTTTTCTCGCGCCACATTACCGCTTCAACACGCTCAGAAACAGAGTAAATCACTGTGTCGCCAATATCATTAGACAGCTTTTCAGACCATTCTTTAATGATTTCATTACGTGGGTCAGAAGTGCTGTAAATCGCGTGGCCAAAGCCCATGATTTTGTCTTTACGCTCTAACATGCCCATGATTTCAGCTTCAGCTTCGTCAGCAGAACCCCAGCCTTGAATCATATCCATAGCCGCTTCGTTCGCGCCGCCATGCAAAGGACCACGCAAAGAACCAATCGCGCCGGTAATGCAGCTGTGTAGGTCAGAAAGCGTAGAAGCACACACACGCGCAGTAAAGGTTGAAGCGTTAAATTCATGCTCTGCATAAAGAATTAACGAAACGTTCATTACTTTGCTGTGTAGTTCACAAGGCTTTTCGTCACGTAGCAGGTGTAAAAAATGAGCACCGATAGAATCATCGTCAGTCTCAGTTTCAATGCGTACACCGTCGTGAGTAAAGCGGTACCAGTAGCAAATAATTGAAGGGAACACAGCTAGCAAACGGTCGGTTGCATCTTCTTGCTCTGCAAAAGAACCTTCGGTTTCTAAGTTACCCAACATAGAACAACCCGTACGCATCACGTCCATAGGATGTGCGTCTTTAGGAATGTTCTCTAGTACCGTTTTAAGCGCTGCTGGCAAGCCACGTAGCGTTTTTAGCTTAGCAATGTAAGCATCTAATTCAGCTTGGTTAGGCAGCTTACCTTTTAACAACAAATAAGCGACTTCTTCAAACGTAGAATTTTCAGATAAATCTTTAACATCATAGCCACGGTAGGTTAAACCTGAACCTGATTGGCCCACTGTACATAATTCGGTTATACCTGCAGACTGACCACGCAGGCCAGCACCTGTTAACTTTTTAGCTTCAGCCATCTTATTTTCTCCTCACTTAAAAAAATAGTGCTTACTTATTTTTACCTTCGGCAAATAGCTGGTCTAGCTTCTGCTCGAAATCATGGTAGTTAAGGTAGTCGTAAAGCTCCATACGAGTCTGCATGGTATCAACAACTGCTTTCTGGTCGCCATCATCTAAAAGGTGTTGGTAAACATTTAAAGCAGCCTTGTTAGCAGCACGGAAAGCAGACAGAGGGTAAAGTACCATCGTTGCACCGTTAGCGGCTAATTCTTCTTTGTTAAACAAAGGTGTTGCGCCGAATTCAGTGATGTTAGCTAGCAAGTGCTTGCCACCTAACGCATCAGCAAAGGCTTTGTAATCTTCTAGCGTGTGAACAGCTTCAGCAAAAATACCGTCAGCACCCGCTTCTAAACACGCTTGGGCACGTTCAACAGCCGAGTTCAAACCTTCCATTTGGAACGCATCAGTACGTGCCATAATAAAGAAGTCATCATCAGTACGCGCATCAACCGCTGCTTTAACACGGTCAGCCATTTCTTGTAGCGAAACAATTTCTTTATTCGGACGGTGGCCACAACGCTTCTGGGCAACTTGGTCTTCTAGGTGAACAGCGCCAGCACCGGCTTTTTCCATTTGTTGAATAGCACGGCCAATGTTGAACGCACCGCCCCAACCTGTGTCGATGTCTACTAACAAAGGAATTTCAACAGCGCTAGTAATGCGGCGCACGTCTTCTAGCACGTCATTTAAACTAGTCATACCTAAGTCAGGTAAGCCGTAAGAAGCGTTAGCAACACCACCGCCCGACAAATAAACAGCTTGGTGACCTACGCGCTCAGCCATCATGGCGTGGTAAGCATTGACTGCACCAACAATCTGTAAAGGATTGTTAGCGGCTAGTGCTTGGCGAAAACGACCGCCTGCAGTTAGTTTTTTAGTCATTTGGGTTTTCCTCAGTTATCAATCTTGGGGTTTTAAAGCAGTAACTTTATTCGCTTCGGCTGCAAGAAAGTGTTGTTCAACATTGTTTCTTGAAGCACGAATGTGCCGACGCATTAGCATTTCGGCAAGTTCTTCATCGCGCTGTTCAATCGCATCAACAATGCGGTGGTGTTCAGCAAAAGCACGTTGCGGGCGACCGCTAGTAGCACTAAAACGGTAACGGTACATACGCACCAAGTAATACAGCTCGCCACACAATAATTCTGTTAACTTCTTATTACCACTGCCTAACACTAGGCGGTAATGAAAATCTAAATCGCCTTCTTTTTGGTAATAGGCAATATTTTCTTGCAACTCTGCCTGTTCTTCATGTTTTTTCAACAGGGCTTTTAAGCTATCTATTTCAGCTTGCGGCATTCTTCTAGCCGCTAAACGGCACGCCATGCCTTCCATTGCTTCACGCACTTCGTAAAGCTCTAGCAATTCTTCAATACTTAAAGAAACCACCCGCGCACCCACATGCGGAATACGCGTAACTAGGTGGCGACCTTCTAAACGGCGCATGGCTTCTCTTAACGGACCACGCGAAATCCCATACTGCTTTGCCAAGCTAGGTTCAGTTATTTTAGTGCCTGGGGCGATATTGCCCGTCACTATTGCTTCTTGAATGTCTTCAAATACCCTATCAGCTAACGTTTGCCCGTCAGTTGACTCAACCGACCAACGCTGCTCATTTTCAGCAGAATCGTTTATTATTAGTGATTGTGGATTCATGCTCATGTAATGGCTTGTCGACAATGAATGGATTAACCAACACTGTAGACAACGCCTAGAATTAGGTCAACTAAAACCTTAGTCTAAAACACCCAACAAAAACACAAGCCATTGATTTATATAGATTTTTAAAAAGCATTCCCATTCGACTTATTTTATAACGATTACAAGGTGTCAACAACTTGAGTTTATTACAGGCTTGCCAGCTGCCTTTTTCTAGCGGAACACAACTACTTTTAGCCATAAACCACCTAACTTGGCCCATTTTGTTAGACAGTGATGCCGCTTTAACTAGCAGCAATCCGACAGCAATGGCTGGGCGCTTTTCGATTGCAGCAGCAGCACCTAGCCAACAATTAAAAATTTATAATCAAAATCAGCTAGCTGAACTAGAACAGCTTAGGCCATTAAAAAACACCTGTTTAGTCAAAGAAAGTGCATTTTTTAACAACCCTAAACTAAATGCACTGCCTTTTATTGGTGGCTGGTTAGGTTATTGGAGTTACGATGCTGGGCGCTTATTTGAAGAGCAGCAGCCACAGCAGGCCAAGCAAGATTTAAACCTGCCGTTAATTTGCATGGGCTATTACGACTGGGCATTAGTCACCGACCATTTATTACAAGAAACTTGGCTGGTGGGTGAATTTAGTCAGCAGCTAGTTGCTGATATTACTCAACGCCTTAATAACAAAAAAACTTGCCAAGCTAATAGTTTTAAAATCACCCAGCCTTTTGTTAGCAACTTAAGCTATGCCGATTACCAAACGCGCTTTGAACAAGTACAAGCCTTGCTGCTTAGCGGTGATGTGTATCAGGTAAATTTAGCGCAGCGGTTTTCGGCTAGCTACCAAGGCGATTTATACCAAGCTTGGCAGTTATTACGCGAACAAATTTCCGCACCTTTTGCTGCTTTTATGGATTTTGACGAAGCAGTCATTTTATCCTTATCACCCGAACGCTTTTTACAAGCCACAGCAGAAGGTCAAGTAGAAACCAAGCCCATTAAAGGTACGCGCCCACGCGGTGTTACCAAAGAAAAAGACCAGCAACTAGCCGCTGAATTATTAAGCAGCAGCAAAGACCGCGCTGAAAATTTAATGATAGTGGATTTATTAAGAAATGATTTAGGCAAGGTTTGCCAAACTGGCAGCATTCAAGTGCCCGATTTATTTACTTTAGAAAGCTTCACCAATGTTCACCACTTGGTTAGCCGCATTACTGGGCAACTGGCAGCGGGCAAAGACAATTTAGATTTGTTAACCGCCAGCTTCCCCGGTGGGTCGATTACTGGCGCACCAAAACTAAGTGCCATGCAAATTATAGATAAGCTAGAGCCACATCAACGCAGTGTATATTGTGGATCGATTGGCTATTTAGACAGGCGCGGTGGCATGGATTTTAACATTGCGATTCGCACCTTTATTGCCCACCAAAACCAGCTACACATTTCAGCTGGCGGTGGCTTAGTTGCCGATTCAAACGGTGCAGCAGAATACCAAGAAACCCTTGATAAAGTTTCTCGGCTGATTCGCTGCTTACAGCCTAGCTTTAAAAGTCACCCTAGCTAAATCCTTCTTTGTTGGTGCCAATCGGGGGTGTAATCCCTATCGTGCCAATCTTGCAGCCGGTCTATTTCATAAAACAGCTGCTCTAAACTGCTGGCGACCTGCTGCTGCTGACTAGCCTTTAATTGGGTTTCTAAGGCTTCAGTGGTTTGGGCTAAATCAGGCACACCACAATAACGGCTAGCACCGTGTAAGCGATGCACTGCTGCTAACAAGGCTTCATCGTCTTGGTCTTTTAATGCTAACTCTATGGCATTGCGGCTGTCATCTAAGCTGGCTAATAACAAGCCCAATAACTCATCAGCCACTTCCGCTTTGCCTATTGCTAATTTAATACCCATTTCATGGTCAACTGGGCAGCTTTGCCAAGATTCTTCACTGTGGTTAATTTCTAATAAAGGGGCGTTGGCTAATCCAATTGTAAAACACTCACTTAACCAACGCTGCAATAAATCAGTTAACAACAGCTCATTAATTGGCTTAATCAATACGTCATTAATACCTGCCTGCAACCAAGCAGCACGCTCTTCAACTGCTGCATGTGCCGTGCAAGCAATAATCGGCAAAGTACGGTACTGATGCCCTAAAGCACGAATCTGCTGCGTGGCTTCAATGCCTGAAATACCTGGCATTTGAATATCCATCATAATGAAATCTACCGACTGGGCAGCAACACACAGCACCGCATCTTCGCCACTGGTTGCCTGCAAAGTTTCAAAGCCCATCTGCTGCAATAAAGTCACCAACAGCAGCAGGTTAGACGGCGTATCATCAACCACTAGCACAACGGCTGCCTTGGTTTGTATTGGCAGCAAATGCTTGCTGACTTGCCCAACAGCGCTCGGGTCTAACAATTCCTGCACCACTTGTTTTAAGCGCGGCATTGCCAAAGGCTTGGTTAACAGCTGCCCAGCACTTTGGCGACGTAAAAACGCATGTACTTCAGGTTCAGAAGTATTCACCAGCAACAAATTAGGTAGGTTTTCATCACGTAATTGCGCCAAACAAGTTAACCATTTTTTTTCTTTAACTTGCAGCATATCCATGCCCACTAGCACCGCTGCCACGTCTTTTAAGCTTAATTTATCGGGCACCTTCTCTGGCGAATCCCAAGATTCCACCTGTGCACCCCAAGTCCGTAGTTGATGCGACCAAGCCTGATTGGTTAAACGGTGGCTTTCTAACACCCCAAATGTTTTACCGACTAACCAAGGCGTGACTTCAGGCGCTGCTTCTAACACCTTTAACGGCAAGCTAAACCAAAAAGTCGACCCTTCACCTTCCACGCTTTCTAAATCA
Source organism: uncultured Halomonadaceae bacterium (assembly GCA_964368615.1). Taxonomy (GTDB): domain Bacteria; phylum Pseudomonadota; class Gammaproteobacteria; order Pseudomonadales; family Halomonadaceae; genus Marinospirillum. Next base: position 6,133 of record CAYJCB010000040.1, read on the forward strand.
ATTTGCCCACCCATCTGCTGCACTAGCTGTTTACAAATTGCCAAACCTAAGCCTGTGCCACCAAACTGGCGCGTTTGCGTAGTGTCGGCTTGTGTAAACGCATGAAACAGTTTTTGGCGCTGACCTTCACTTAAACCTATACCCGTATCACTGACCGCAAATTTAATGTAGCTAAACTGCCCTGCTTCAGGGGCAATAAATTTATCAGAATCTTTATCAGAGCCGGCTAAATAATCGCGGTCATCTAACATAATCCGCAACACCACTTCACCTTGCTGCGTACACTTCAAAGCATTGCTTAATAAGTTAGTAATTAATTGCTTTAAGCGCAGTGGGTCAGCATTCACCTTCAAAGGCACATCGTCGTACACCATACCCAGCAGATTAATGTTTTGCCGGTGACTAATGGGGGCAAACATAGACAAACAATCATCTAAGTGCTGACGTAAATCTAAAGGCGTTTCTTCCAACACCATCATGCCGGCTTCAATTTTAGAAAAATCTAAAATATCGTTAATAATGCCCAGCATGGTTTCTGAAGCACTTAAAATATGATGAATGTATTCTTTTTGGCGTAAATCCATCTGTGTGCGAGATAAAAGATTAGAAAAGCCAATAATGCCATTTAAGGGCGTACGAATTTCATGGCTCATATTGGCTAGAAATTCAGACTTAATGCGGCTGGCCTGCAAAGCATCTTTACGCGCTTGGTCAAGTTCAATGTTTTTAACTTCAATGGTTTCCATGCTTTGCATGGCATCTTCACGCACTTCTTCAATGGAATGGCGATAACCTTCTTCACGTTCGGCAAGTTTGGTAGCCATGGCTACCAAACCTAGCTGAAACTTTTCTAGCTCGACCACCGCTGAAGGTTCATAAATAGGTGTATAACTACCCTCTGACACAGACAACAATAAAATACGGGCGCTTTCTAATCGCTGCTGTAAATAACGCACTAAATAATGGGTTAACAATAAACTTAATAAAAATAATACAGTAGCCAAACCGCCGCTTAATAACATTAAACGGTATTTATACAGCAATAAAGGGGTTAAGCTAAATTCTAACTCTGCCCAAGCTAATAGTTTTTGATTATGGACTAAACGCTGACGACCAGCCTCTCGTGCATTGTTAGGCAATTCAAACACTGGCTGAATAAAACGTAGGGTTTCTTCTTCTTTAGCCACCTGTGCTTGCAGCTGCCAGCGTAAATTAGGATTAAGGTGCAAAGGACGCATACTTGGCCCAGCGTGCAACAAGCTAGCCTGACGAAAATCGTAGAGCGAAAAAGCACGTACATCTTTATTTTCTAATAACTGCTCGGCTAAATACCCAATTTCACTTAAAGAATCCGCCTGATTCAAGCTTAGCGCCAGCCTAGAGCTTAGGTTTTTCAGCATCAACTGACCACGGTCTAACAGCTGTTCATCTAACGCTTTAAAATGTGCATTTAATAACCAACCACCCGTTGCAAGGCTTAACAACCATAAGGGTAAAAAACAACCAAAAACAATCCAATTTTTAAGTGAAAAGCGCATTCACTGCTTCCTATTCGTTAAGCTTCGCCGCTTCCCAATACGCATCTAACTGCTGTAGCGAAATACGCTGCTTGGGGTTGGCTTGGTTAGCAGCGGTTAAAGGCGTGGCTGCTTCTAAGCACAAGGCTTCAATCACTTTAAAACGCCGTTCAAATTTGCGGTTAGTGCTGCGTACTGCGCTTTCTGGGTCAACGTTTAAATGCCGCGCTAAGTTAACCGATGCAAAAATAAAATCACCCACTTCGGCAGCCACTTCGTCTTGCTTACCACTGGCTAAGGCTTCACGAATTTCAGCCAGTTCTTCTTCCATTTTATCCAACACCAACAAGGGGTCGTTCCAATCAAAACCTACTTTAGCGGCTTTTTTTTGCAGCTTAACTGCGCGAGTCATGGCAGGTAAATTCAGTGGCACACCGTCTAATAAAGATTCTGCTGGCTGCTCGCCTTTTAATTCACGCTCAGCGGTTTTAACCTTTTGCCACAAGGCGCTGACTTCTTCAGGGGTTTGCGGCTGTTCACCAGCAGCAGCGGCTGTTGCGCCTGCACCATAAAGCTTGCCATCAGGAAAAATATGCGGGTGACGCGTCACCAGTTTATTGGTTAACACATCAACAATATCAGCAAAGTTATAACGCGCTTCTTCTTTGGCTAGCTGGGCATAAAAAATAATTTGCAGCAATAAATCGCCAAGTTCTTCTTTTAAATGCTCAACATCATTTTCTTCGATGCACTCAATCACCTCATACACTTCTTCCAAAGTATGTGGCACTAACGACTGGCGGGTTTGTTTTAAATCCCACGGGCAGCCAGTTACTGGGTCGCGCAACCGCGCCATTAAATTCAGCAAGTCTTCTAATGCGTAAGGTCTTTCCACTATCAATTTATCTCTTGTTAATTTTTTTGACGAAACCGCTGCACATCGACCACGTTAGGCAACTGGTTAATTTTATTCAGCACCTGCCCCAAGGCTTCCAGCCCCAACACTTCTAACGTCACTAGAATATTGGCAAGGTTTTCTTTTTTATCGGTTAAGGTATTCACCGACAAAACATTCACCTTTTCATTGGCTAAAACCACGGTAATATCCCTAAGCAAGCCCGTTCTATCCCAAGCTTTAATACGAATATCCACGGGATACATTTGTGCTTTTTTGCTGCCCCATTCCACATTAATCAGGCGCTGCGGTTCTTCCGTGCGTAGTTGGGTAATGTTCGAGCAATCTTGGCGGTGAATAGTCACGCCACGGCCTAACGTGATGTAACCGATAATTTCATCATCGGGCAACGGCTGACAACACTTAGCCATTTGGGTCATTAAATTACCAACGCCCAAAATAGTAATGTCATCTTTACTGGCTGCTTTGCGGCTTGAAGGACGGGTTAATAAACGGTCAAGCTGGTCAACGTCTTCGGTTTCGCCAAACAACTGCTGCGCCATAGACAAAACTTGACCGGGGCGTAAATCACCCGCCCCCAAAGCGGCGTATAAATCGTCTTCAACCTGCAAATTCATGGCTTTTGCCAGTGCAGCCATGTCTAAACCTTCAAGGCTTAAACGCTTAAATTCTTTTTCAATTAACTGGCGACCGCCGTCAATGTTTTTATCGCGGTCTTGCAGCTTAAACCAGCTTTGAATTTTTGCCCTGCAACGCGCACTTTGCACATAACCCAACGATGGATTCAGCCAATCACGGCTAGGCGAACCTTCACCTGCTGTGGTTAGAATTTCAACCTGTTCACCCGTTTTAAGGGTGTAATTCAGCGGCACAATGCGCCCGCCAACTTTAGCACCTCGGCAGCGATGACCAATTTCTGTGTGAACACGGTACGCAAAATCTATCGGTGTTGCGCCTTGCGGTAAATCAATCACATGGCCGTCAGGCGTAAATACATAAATACGGTCTTGGGCAATATCGCCTTGCAATTCGTCACGCAGCCCCGTTAAATCGCCAATTTCTTCTTGCCAATCCAACACCTGCCGCAGCCAAGCAATTTTTTCTTCATAAGCATTACTTTTATTGGCTGCATCAGTGCCTTTATAAAGCCAATGCGCGCACACGCCTAATTCAGCTTCATCGTGCATTTCAAAAGTACGAATCTGTACTTCTAAAACCTTGCCACCTTCGGTAATTACCGCTGTGTGCAACGAGCGATAACCATTGTCTTTAGGTGTAGCAATGTAATCATCAAATTCATTAGGAATGTGTTTATACATGGAATGCACTATGCCTAAAACAGCATAGCAATCGCGTACTTCAGGCACTAAAACCCTGACTGCGCGTATGTCATACACTTGCGAAAAATCAATTTTCTTATTTTTCATCTTGCGCCAAATTGAGTAAATATGTTTGGCGCGGCCTTGTAAATCAGCCCCTTCGATGCCTTGCTCTTTAATTGCAACGCTTAATTCTTGCAAGGTTTTTTGAATGTATTCAGCCCTGTCCATGCGCTTTTCAGCCAGCAACCGAGCAATGTATTTATAGCTGTCTTCTTCTAAATAGCGAAAAGATAAATCTTCCAATTCCCACTTAATGTGCCCAATGCCCAAACGGTGTGCCAAGGGTGCATAAATATCAAACACTTCACGGGCAACTTTTAAGCGCCTTTCACGATTCGCCGTTTTAATTTGCCGCAACGCACAGGTACGTTCAGCCAATTTAATTAACGCCACGCGCACGTCATCAACCACAGCTACCAGCATTTTACGCAGCTTTTCTAACTGGTTTTGGGTTTGCCCAAAAGCGGGTGCATCGCTGGTTTCAGTTTGGCTGATATTGGCCATTTGATGCACGCCATTCACCAACTTAGCCACCGTTTGACCAAACTGCTTTTCAACTGCGGTTAGGCTTATCAGCTTTTCACGCACACCACGGTAAAGAATTGCCGCAACAAGGGTGTCGTCGTCCATGCGCAATTCACCCAGAATATCTGCCATTTCTAAGCCAGTTCTAAGGTTGCTTGCCCCTTCATACCACTGCCTTTTTTCAGCTTCAGCACGCTTTTCTAGCTCGGCCGCCAAGTTAGCAGCTGCCCTTATTCGTGCCGGATCAGCAAGCTTTACATCTAGCTGTAAGTGGTCTATCCAGCGGTCTAAATCAACGTTGCCATCGGCATTAAGGGGTTGATCGTCTCTTACCTTTACCATAGCTTTATTACCCGAGTGTTGGTGTCGATTCACTAGTAGAAAATGCGCTGGTAGAAAACACGCCAGTAGAAAGGTAGCGGTCGCCACGGTCGCAAATAATTGCCACCAACACAGCATTTTCTAATTCAGCGGCTAGTTTAAGTACCCCAGCAACCGCACCGCCTGAAGAAACACCGGCAAAAATGCCTTCTTCCAAGGCTAAACGGCGCATGGTGACTTCAGCTTCTGATTGGCTAATATCCAACACTCTATCCACCCCCCTAGCATCATAAATACTAGGTAAGTATTCAGTTGGCCAACGGCGAATACCCGGAATATTCGCACCTTCAGCAGGCTGTAAACCGACAATTTGCACTTGAGGATTTTGTTCTTTTAAGAAACGTCCTGTGCCCATAATCGTACCCGTAGTACCCATAGAGCTAACAAAGTGCGTGACCTTACCTGCAGTTTGCTGCCAAATTTCTGGGCCAGTGGTTTGGTAGTGGGCTAGGGGGTTATCTAAATTGCCAAACTGGTTTAATTCTTTACCAAGCCCTTGCTGCTGCATGGTTAAGGCTAGGTCACGCGCCCCTTCCATGCCTGCTTCTTTGCTGACTAAAATTAGTTCTGCGCCATAGGCTTGCATTGCCCACTTGCGTTCGTTAGAAGCAGACGCAGGCATAATCAAAATCATTTTATAGCCCATCACCGCTGCAGCCATTGCAAGGGCGATGCCAGTGTTGCCAGAAGTGGCTTCAATCAACGTATCACCTGGCTGAATATCGCCACGTAATTCTGCTTGCTGCAACATAGAAAAAGCCGGTCGATCTTTAACCGAACCGGCTGGATTATTGCCTTCTAACTTCACCAATAGCGTATTATTTTTACCGGCATTTAAGCGTTGTAAACGCACTAGCGGTGTATTACCCACCACATCTGCCACGCTAAGCCAAGGGTTAGAAAGGCTTGTTTCTTTATTCATAACTGTCTCTTTTTACGACCTGTTTTTTACGATCTTTTCTTTAAGAAACCAGATCTATAACCAAACCTTTAATACTGACTAGCGAACGGGCGATGGCAACACGGTCTTTTTGTTCGCTCATAATCAAATTCATTAAATCTTCAGCTTCTTCATCAATGCGCCTAACCACCTGATGCCTGTCAGCTGGGTGCCAACCTGGGCCTACGCTGTCGACCTGAAAGCCACCCTTAACCACCTTGCCAACAAGGTTAGACAGCAGCACCCGAAACACTTCCAAATTACCAATGGTGGGGTGGCGTTCTAACTCATCGCCAGCTTTGCCAATTAACTCTTGCAGCTGGCTTAATTCTTCTTTAAAGGCTGCACGCCCACCTGCTGCAACCTGCTGTGTTAACTGGTCATTAAAACTAAGTGCATTTTTACTACCCGCACCCTCTGCTTTAGCCGCACGCGCCTTTTGACGATCAGCACGCAGGTTTTTAAGCATTGTATTAATTGGCAACATGATTATTTACCATTAGCAGGGTTAACAGC
>CAYJCB010000040.1:12409-15882 GCA_964368615.1 uncultured Halomonadaceae bacterium
GTTAACAGCAGCTGCGTTAACAAAAAGGGGTTCGCCGGTCAGTTTACTCTGCTGTTCGCTAAAAAGGCGTAACGCTATTGCAGCTTTTTGTAGCTTAGCTTGGTATTTTTCTTCTAGCGCAAGGCGGGTTTTATCTTGCTTAGCCTGCTCTGTTAAAGAAAGTTTAGCGTATTCTTGGTGAGTAGCTAGGTCTTTAGCCTGTTGATAAAAAGTATCGAACACCACTAAATCAGGCCGTTGCACATAAATGCCTTCGTCTAATAAATCTAAAAATACCCTTACCCGCAAACAGCCTTCGGTGTAATTCACCTGCTGGTCTTGCATAGCTTTGGCTAACAGCAACAGGTTTTCTAAGGCATTTTTACGTGCTTGAAGGCGCTCACGCTCGTGGGTTTCTTTTGCTAAACCCACTTGGCGCTTGGCTTCGTAATGCAGATGCGCCGCATAACCGGCGAGGGGAATAATAAAGGCGATAGCAGCAGCTAAAAAAATTGTCGCGTCTTGGGCGCTCATACACAGTTACTCTTGCTGAATAATAGCGCCCAAGGATAGCAGAAAACAAACGTTTAGCGCACTAACCTGTGCTATTAACCAGTGTTACGCAGACCTGCCGCAATGCCTGCCATAGTCACCATTAGTGCACGTTCTAACAACTCAGGATTAGCACTGCACACCTGCTGCTGTTCACAAGCCCTAACCCGCGCCAAGAGTTCAGACTGCAACTGGTGCAAGGGAATAATGTAGGGATTACGCACACTAATCGCCTGCTGGGTTAAGGGTACGCGCTCTAATAACTCGGTTTGTTCACGCAGATTCAACAAACGTTCTACCAGTTGTTTTTGTCTGGCACGTAATGCTTCGCCCAAGGGCTTTAAATCGGCTTCCACCAACAAGCTTTCGTATTCAACAACGGTGGGTAAATCTACCTTCGCCAATACCATTTCTAGCATATTCATATTACTGGCGAAGAAAGGCCAACCTTCAACCATCTCACGCAAGGCTTGCATTTCACCGCGCTCTAACGATTTCTCTAACGCCACATCACTACCCAACCAAGCTGGAAGCATTAGGCGCACTTGCGTCCAAGCAAAAATCCACGGAATGGCTCGCAGGCTTTCAATACCACCACCTGCCCTACGCTTAGCTGGACGGCTGCCCAAAGGCAATTTAGCCAATTCTTGTTCAGGGGTTAACTGGCGGAAATAACGCACAAAATCAGGGTTATCTTTCACCATAGCGCGATAACCTTCCACCGCATCATTGGCAAGGTTATCCATTAATTGCCGCCACTCATGATTGGGCGCAGGTGGTGGCGCAAGCGTGGCTTCTAACACCGCGCTGGTATACACCTCTAATGCCCGTTCCGCCAAAGCGGGTAAACCAAATTTAAAGCGAATCATTTCGCCTTGTTCCGTTACTTTTAAACGCCCTTGTACAGAACCTGGCGGCTGCGCCAAAATTGCGGCCTGCGTAGGGCCACCACCACGACCCACCGTACCACCACGGCCATGAAACAAGGTTAAGTGAACTTTATGCGCTGCACACACAGCTGTGACTGCTTCTTGCGCCCGATACTGCGCCCAACTAGCTGCTAACTGCCCAGCATCTTTAGCAGAATCAGAATAACCAATCATCACCTCTTGGCGACCCTTAATGTATTCCTGATACCAAGACAAGGACAACAAGCCATCAACCACCTTTGGCGCACGCTCTAGGTCGTCCAGCGTTTCAAACAGCGGTGCAATGCGCATATTACGTTCAACGCCCGCTGTTTTTAACAACAAGGCAACCGCCAACACGTCGGAAGGCTGTGCAGCCATAGAAATAACGTAAGCACCCAAAGCATCGGCACGTTCACGCGCAATCACTTTACAAGTGTCTAACACCTCGCGTGTTTCATCGCTGCAAGGCCAGTGTTCAGGCAACAAAGGGCGCGGATTGGTTAATTCATGCAGCAAAAAATCGACCTTACGCTGCTCGTCCCACTGGGCATAATCGCCTAAACCCAAATAATGCGTGGCTTCAGCAAGGGCCTGTTCATGGCGCGGTGCTTCTTGGCGAATATCAAGGCGCAGCAAATTCATACCAAAAGTGGCTAAACGGCGCAAAATATCTAACAGCAAGCCATCAGCAATCACTTTCATACCCTGTTCACACAAGGATTCGTAACATAACATCAAGGGTTCACGCAGCGCAGCCACTTCAAACAAAACCCGCTCGTCATCGTAAGGCTTGCCGTTTAACTGCCCTTTTAGCCAATCAAGCGTAGCGCGTAACCTTTCACGCAACTGCCCCAAAATAACCCGATAAGGTTCGCGCACTAGACCAACCCGTTCAATTAAAGCGGCGCTGGCTTGATGCATCGACAATTCAGCACGCAACTGGTCAACATCACGAAAATAAAGGTCTGCTGCCATCCAGCGTGATTTCCACAAGACTTCTTGGGTAACACGCGCGGTAACACGCGGATTACCATCACGGTCGCCACCCATCCACGAAGCAAAGCGGATGGGCGCAGCATCTAGCGGTAGCGTTTTACCCGTTAAGGCAACCAGCTGCTCATCTAGCTGACGATAAAAAGCAGGCACGGCTTGCCACAAAGAATTTTCAATCACCGCAAAACCCCAACGCGCTTCATCAACAGGCGTAGGGCGCTGGGCACGAATTTCATCGGTGTGCCAAGCTTGGGCAATTAACTGTTCAAGGCGATGCAGCACTTCTTGGCGAGCTTTATCGTTAGGACTAGCTTCATAATCAGTCAAACAATCATCTAATAAATCGTATTTTTGAATCAGGGTGCGGCGACTAATTTCGGTGGGGTGAGCGGTAAAAACTAACTCAACCCTTTGTTCCGTTAAAGATTTATAAATGGCTTCGGGCGCTAAACCCGCTGTTTTTAATTTATTAAGTAGCTGCGTCATACCCGGCTGTTCGCCAGCACGGTAATCTTCAACGACCCTTTCACGGGCGCGGTAATGTTGCTCCGCAGCGTTAGCAAGGTTTAGAAACTGGTTAAATGCCCGCGCAACAGGCAACAGCATTTCATCATCTAAATCGTTAAGCATTTTACTAAGGCATTGCGGCGTTGCTTCGCCTTGGTGAACTTGTTTAGAAAGATTGCGAATGGATTCAACCAACTCTAAAAAATCTTCGCCCCGTGCAGTGCTCATGGTGCGGCCTAAACCCTCACCTAAAATACGCACCTGCTCCCTAAGCGATACATCTAAATTAGTCATTTGACGCTCCATTTTTAAAACAATTATTTACTTTAATTTTTTGTATTCTTTTCAGCTATTATCAAGAGTGGCACGCCCTAGCAGGTGCAGCAAGTCACAAAGTTGAATTTTTTTGGATTTTTTAAGCTTTTTTTAAAAAATAGGCTTGCTATACGTAAGTATCTCTTTATAATGCGCAACCGTTGGCTATGTAGCTCAGCTGGTTAGAGCACATCACTCATAATGATGGGGTCCCCT
>CAYJCB010000041.1:0-13938 GCA_964368615.1 uncultured Halomonadaceae bacterium
CAGCAGCAAACCACCGGCTTGCAAAGTGCCTGCTAACGCACCCAAAGCATCGGGGTGAAAACCACTAAAAGCGTCAATCACCACAACTTGCTGTTCGCTACCCAACCACTGCCGCGCTTTTGAAGCAGGTAAAAAAGCCACTCCATCGGGTAATGCTGGCTGAGTGGCAGGATTAACCACCGCCTGCACCCAACAGCCTTGCAGCTGTGTAGGGGCAAGGGATTGTTTAGCAGCCAGCAAGGCTAAAGCTTGTTGATTGCACCAAGCATTTTCGCCACGAATCCAAACTAACTGGCGAAAACGCTGCTGGTTAAGTTGCGTAATAAAGTTAAGCAACATTAAAATTAAACAACATTGTTCAGGCTAATAAGTTTCAAGCTATACCTTAAACCGCCCTGTTTGCTGCTGTAATTCTTGTGCGAAACTAGCCAAAGATTGGCTAATACCACTTATTGCATGTGAGCGTTCCGCATCTTCAGCCGCTAGGTCATTCACTTCGGTAATACTGCGATTTATTTCTTCAACAACTTGCGTTTGCTCTTCGGTTGCAGAAGCCACGCTAATGTTCATATCAGAAATTTGTGAAATAGAATGCAAGATTGCTTGCAGCTCAGTTTCAGTTTCAGCCGATAATTTTTCAGTTGCTATCGCTTCTTCGTTGCCTGTTTCCATCACTTCCACAACTTCAGCAACGCCCGATTGCAAGGTGCTTATCATGGTTTGAATGCTTTCTGTTGCTTCTTGTGTCCGCTTAGCAAGCGTTCTAACTTCATCAGCAACCACCGCAAAACCTCGCCCATGCTCACCGGCTCTGGCTGCTTCTATCGCCGCATTCAAGGCTAATAAGTTGGTTTGCTCTGCAACGCCTCGAATAACATCAAGTACGCCAGCAATGTTTTCAGAATCATCAGCAAGCTTTCTAATCGAAGTGACTGCTGCTTCTATTTGTTGCGATAAACGGTTAACTTGTTTTGAAGAATTACGAAGTATTGCCTCGCCACGCTGCCCATTTTCTTCAGCACTTTGGGTTAATACCGAGGCTTGAGAAGCGTTGTTGGCAACCTCTTCAATCGCGCTGTGCAATTCATTAATTGCAGCAGCCACCATAGAAATGGCATCGACTTGACGATTAACGCCCATATCGTTGTTTTCAGCCGCCTGCGCTAATTTACTGGCTTCATCTTTTAAATTAACGGCCAAGCCTTGCACTGCACCAATCATTTGCTGCAAGTTATCTAACACAGCGTTAAAGCTTGCAGCAAGCTTACCTAAATCATCATTGCTATTAACTGGAATGCGCTGTGTTAAGTCACCTTCGCCTTGTGCAATCTTGTTTAATTGGTCACGTAACTGTGCAATGGATTGTACGATTAATTTCAAGAAAACAAAAAATAGCAACGCACTGAAAGCGAGTGTTAATAGCGTTATAATTAGAATTGTAACCGAGCTAGCATAACCCTCAGCCGAGGCTTCATTGGCGCGTAGCGTTGCTTGCTCGTCAGCATGTTCACTAATTTCATCGTAAAAAGTTCTTAGCTGTTTAAACAACTTGGCTGTTTCGCTGATATTTAAAACCCTTGCTGCTTCTGGCTGGTTTTCTTTAGCCAGCTTCAAAACCTGACGCGCTGAACTCTCCCAGCTGGCAAAAGCTTGATCAAACCCAGCAGCATGGGGCGCTACACCCGTTCCTTTTAATCGCGCCGTAGCAGAATTAAATCGCTCTTTGGCTTGTACCACATTCTCATCAAAAGACTTTAAGTAAGCGACTGTGTCTTCTTTATTAAAAGTAGCATCTACATAGCTAAACTGAGCCGTTAAAGCTTGGTAAAGGTCGCGGTCGCCATTCAGTATTTCACTCACGGCAGGTAAGTAGTTTTCTGCAACTTCATCAACATCTGAAACCAAATCGCGCACCGTATTAATACTTAGTAAACCAACACAAACCAATGCAGCAGCAGTAATGGTAAAAGGTAGAGCAATACGAGTACGAAAACCTAAAACAGATAGCTTAGCCATAACGAGCCCTCTTTGTTTTTTTATATTGCTCTAGCTTACAACACTTTACCAAGGGTATAGAAATTCACTCTAGCTAATATACCTTTTAGTAAAAAGAAGAATCGTCTAGTAAAAAGAAGGATCGTCAGGATTAGGGCGGGTTTTAAAGCGCCGGTGCATCCATAAATATTGTTCTGGGTAAACACGAATCATGTTTTCAATGGTTTGGTTAACCAAAGCTGCATCGGCCACATCATCACCGCTGGGGAAGTTTTCTAAAGCAGGTAAATATTCTAGCGTATAAGTGAAATTGTCAGGGTTACGATAAATACATAGGGGCAACACCGGCACTTTAGCCATTTTTGCTATACGTGCGGTCATGGTAATACTGGCAGCTTCAACACCAAAAAAAGGCGCAAACACACTGGCATCTCGCCCAAAATCTTGGTCGGGGGAATACCAGCAAATACTGCCTTTGCGTAAACGGCGTACCAGCAGTTTTAAATCGCGGCTGGCAATTTGCTCTTCAAAATACTGGGTGCGGCCTTTTTCTATAAAACGATTAAATACTGGGTTTTTATGCGGTTTATAAATGGAATCGCCTGTATAGCACAAACCATGCAACGCACCGCCTAAATCTAATGCTGAAAAATGCACACCTAAAATTATAGCCCCTTTACCTTCCGCTAAAGTTTTATCCATGTGTTCACGGCCTTTAAAGGTAAAGCGATCTTTTAAGAAAGACACATCACGCACTAGGGCTGTCGCTGTTTCAAAAATGCCTATGCCATTGGCTAAAAAAGTATCTTTTACGAGCTTTTTTTGTTCTTCCGGTGTTTTTTCAGGAAAGCACAGTTTTATATTCACTTCGGTAATATGGCGGCGGCGTTTGGCAACCAGCATCACTAAGCGACCCAAGCCTTTACCCAAAAATATTTTTGCTGGCCAAGGTAAATAAGCAGTCACTGTAAGAAACCCTATCACTAACCAAGTTCCCCAGTAACGTGGGTGCCAAGCATTTTTTGGGTATTTGTTTTTTGCCATCAGCTGCTATCCTAAAAATCAAAAGACTAATTCTAACCCACTAGAAAAAAACTAGCAGAAAAAAGAAAACCTCGGAATTAAGCCGAGGTTTTTACTTTGTTGTTTACTTTACCGATAAATTAAAAGCTAGTTTTTAGCTTGTACCAACCAGCGGTTTAACTCTTGTAAATCTTTTTCTGCTAGGCTGCCAGCCACACGCTTTAAGCGCAGTTGGTTAACCACATAGTTGTAACGTGCGGCATCATAATCACGACGCGCACTCCACAAAGCCCGTTCAGCATTTAACACGTCAACAATGTTGCGCGTACCTACTTCATAACCCGTGCGCGTGGCTTCCAGCGCACTTTCTGATGAATTAATAGCTAACTGACGCGCTTGCACCACTAGCACATCGGTGCTGACTTGCGTAAACAAGCTACGAGTTTTCTGCAGCACTTGGCGCTTGGCAAGTTCTTCGCTTGAACGTGCTTGATCTAAAGCCGCTGCACCTTCACGAATACTTGCACTGCTGCGCCCACCACCATAAATTTCTAGGTTAGCAGTAACACCCAACACAGTTCGGTCATAACCTTGGTTGCCTTTAAACTGATTGGGCAAATCAGAATCGTCGCTGTATTCAGCAAACAGCGCCACAGTTGGTAAGTGCTTGCTGCGCTTAGATTTTAAGTTTTCTTCAGATGCTTTAAGGCCAGCGCGTGCAGCCTGCAAAGCTAAACTAGACGTTAAAGCCTCATCTACCCAAGCTTGGCGATTATTTGGCATGGGTGCTGTAATGGGTAGTTTTTTGTTAAGCGTATCTATGTCTTCGTAACGTGTGCCAGTAATTTGCTCTAAATCTTCATAGCTAATTAACAAAGAAGCTTCTGTACCAATCCGCGCAGCCCGAGCGCCATCATAAGCAGCTTTAGCTTCTAAAACGTTGGTAATCGAAATAAGCCCTACATCGTATTGTTCTTGCGCTTGGTCAAGTTGGCGCTTAATGGCTTGCTCTTCTGCTTCTGAGGAACGTAGGTTATCTTCAGCACGCAACACATTAAAATAAGCTTCCGAAACCCTTAGCAGCAGGTTTTGTTCAGCATCTGAATAATTGGCTTGTGCCGCAGAAAAAGCCGCTTTTGCTGCATTTTTACCGTACCAAGCTTCGCCATTAAACAGGGCTTGCTGGGCCGATAGCGTAATGTTGGTATTGTTAACCTTGTCTGGCATATTGCTAGCATCAATACGCGAAATAGTACCGCTAGCGTTTACTTGCGGCAAAAGGTAAGAACCAGCCTGCTTAATCTGTGCGCGTGACGTTTCTAACCGCGCACGTTCTACCGCTAGCTCGGCATCTTGCTTAACTGCGTCTTGATAAACCTCTAATAAACCAGCGGCATGTAAAGTAGGGGTTAAGCTGGGTACTAAAAAAAGAGCCAAGGCGCTGGCTAAAAGTGTTTTGCGGTACGTTTTGCGGTACATAAGGCGAATTATCCTCTTACACTGAAAGAAGCAAGTTTACATTAACTAGACCAGCCGGTCTACTTAGGTAATAAATGAAGCGATCATAACATTAGCGTATATTAATGTATATTTCGCCCTCTAAAACTAAACAATTAAAATGCGCACAATAGTTTACAATCATACTGATAAATCCTAACTTCTGTGCAATTCATAGCAACTAGCATAACAATAACCTTGATTGATTTTACAACTTACATTAGCTTTAGCACTATAAACCATTAGCTTTGGCACTTTAAAACAGGAGGTTACGCATGGAACGTCAGTACATGACTCTGGGTTACTACTCAGGCTTTGACAAACTTTTTAAGCCCACTTTTGAAGTGATGGACTACTTAAAAACACCCATTTGGGGCGACACCAAGATTGTTCGAGAGCTAGTTAAAAATAAGGTAATCAGAGCTGAAAACGATTTAGATGGCTTAGCTAACCATCTTAAAGGGCAAAGTATTTTGCACACTACTGGGCAGCTTGTTGAGGGAATTATCCTTGACCGAGCCATGCGCGAAAGAGTGCAGATTGAATTGCCTTTAAGGGAAGACGAGAAGCGTTTTGGCATGGCGTGGAGCACGGTTAATAAGCTAGACACCACTAATGGTCGTTTACGACGCGATGTAAAACTACCCATAGGTATGTTTGAAAAAGACACGCCCGTTATTGAGATATTGCGTGGCCTAAAACCTGCTTTTCCTTTATTTAACCTAGACTTAGCTTTAACTGATGGCGTTAACAAAATGCTGTTAGTGCGCCGTGAAGACCTATTACAAGAGAGCTAAGCCTTATTTTAAATTAAGTCTTATTTTAAATTAAAGCTTGGCTTTTAAAACTAGCTTTTACGACCCAGCGCCACATCGGTTAACAGCAGCAGGGCATCTTTGTATTCAGATGCTGGTAGCACTTCTAAACAGGCTTTGGCTTTTTCTGAACAAAGGCGAGCCTGTTCACGGGTGTAATCTAACGCGCCAGTTTTATTAACAATGTCTAGTACAGCTTCTAAAGAATCTAACCCGCCTTTACGAATGGCTTGTCGAATTAGTAACGCCTCTTCTTCTGTACCCTTTTCCATAGCGTAAATCAGCGGCAGCGTGGCCTTGCCTTCGGCTAAATCATCGCCCACGTTTTTACCCATAGCCACCGCATCACCTTCGTAATCCAGCAAATCATCAATCAGCTGAAACGCTAAGCCTAACTGTGCGCCGTATTCGCGCATGGCTTCTTGCTGCTCTAACGTTGCTTCTGCAAGTACCGCAGCAGTTTGGGTTGCACCTTCAAACAACTTGGCGGTTTTGGCGTAAATAACCTTGTTGTACTGTTCTTCAGTAACCTTGGGGTTACGCACGTTGGTTAGCTGCATCACTTCGCCTTCTGCCAACACACAAGTTACCTTGGCTAGAATTTCCATAATGCGCATGGAATTAACCCGCACCATCATTTCAAACGAACGCGAATATAAAAAGTCACCGACTAGCACGCAGGACTGATTGCTCCACTGGGTATTAGCCGTTGGGCGACCACGGCGCATACTGGATTCATCAACGACATCATCGTGCAGCAGCGTTGAGGTGTGCATAAATTCGATAAGTGCCGCCAACAAAAGGTGTTTGTCACCTTCATAACCCAAAGCGCGAGCAGTTAACAAAGCCAGCAGCGGACGCAAGCGTTTACCACCGCTGTCGATAATGTGATGGGCAATTTTTTCTACCAGTGGTACCTGTGAACGGCACTCTTGGATAATAAGCTGATTAACGGCTTCAAAATCTTCAGCAACAGCAGCGTGTAAAGAGGAACTGGCAGACATGAATCGACTTCCTAAGCGGCATTAAGGATAGGTCGGTATCCTAGCAGCCGCTCAGGGCGTGTCAAGCCAAGGCAGGGTGTACTAAGCAAACGCGGCTTTACTGCACCAATTCTTTTTCAGTAAAAATGCCGTCAAATAAAGGCGTAGAAAGGTAGCGTTCGCCTGAATCGGGCAGAATCACCACAAGCATTTTATCTTTATTTTCTGGCAAAGCCGCTAGGCGCAAAGCAGCAGTTGTTGCTGCACCACAAGAAATCCCCGCCAAAATGCCTTCTTTGTTCATTAACAAGCGCGTAGTGGCAATTGCGTCTTCGTTGCTGACTTGTTCAACCAAATCAATCACGTCTAAATCTAAATTTTTAGGCACAAAACCTGCGCCTAAGCCCTGAATTTTATGCGGCGCAGGTTTTAATTCAGCGCCTGCTAACGTTTGGCTAATCACTGGCGAATCGCTAGGTTCTACTGCAACGCTAATAATTGGTTTGCCTTGCGTATTTTTTATATAACGCGAAATGCCAGTAATAGTGCCGCCCGTGCCAACGCCTGCCACTAAAATATCAATTGCGCCATCGGTATCTTGCCAAACTTCTGGGCCAGTGGTTTGTTCGTGAATGGCTGGGTTGGCGGGGTTTTCAAACTGCTGCAACATAATGTATTGGTCTGGATTGGCATCGACTAATTCTTGCGCTCTGGCAATCGCGCCTTTCATACCTTTGGCTGGCTCGGTTAATTCAATTTCGGCACCCAAAGCTTTTACTAATTTACGGCGTTCTAACGACATGGAAGAAGGCATGGTTAGAATTAAACGATAACCCCTAGCTGCAGCAACAAACGCCAAGGCAATGCCGGTATTGCCACTGGTGGGTTCAACCATAGTTACGCCAGGTTTTAACAAGCCACTGGCTTCAGCAGCGTTAATCATGCTGGCACCAATGCGGCATTTTACCGAACCCGCTGGGTTGCGTGACTCCAATTTGGCATAAAGGTTGCCAGCAGGCCAAAGGCGCGATAAACGCACTAAAGGCGTGTTGCCAACAGTTTGGGAATTATCGTCATACAATTTCATGGTAGCTTCCTTAATTTAAGATTCATTTGGAATAAGCAGCACTTAAAACCTATGCTGACTAGTTTAACCAAATAAAATAATCTGTCTTAGTTAGACTTGCTATAAGAATATACACAGCTGGTAGTTGAATGGCGTTAGGTGGCTTTATTGTTGCTTGTTATGGGTAATTGCATTAATATCACGCGTCCTTTCATCTGGACGGCTCCCTGCACGAGGGTTACCAAAGCGTTCCCCTTCATCAACAGGTATTAGTAGCCTTTCTGATCCAGAAGAAGTTAAACAAGTGGAGAACACTATGTACGCAGTTATTAAATCCGGTGGTAAGCAGTACCGTGTAAAAGAGGGTCAAACCCTTAAGCTAGAAAAGTTAGAAATCGCAACTGGCGAAACGATTAATTTTGATGAAGTTCTATTGACTTCTGATGGCGAAAAAATCAATGTTGGCGCACCTTTTGTTACTGGCGCTAAAGTAACAGCTGAAGTAATTGACCACGGTCGTCGTGACAAGGTTACGATTATCAAGTTCCGTCGTCGTAAGCACTCAATGAAGCGTCAGGGCCACCGTCAGTGGTACACTGAAATTAAGATTACTGGTATTTCAGGTTAATTTTCACCCAGAATTTGAGGTAATACATCATGGCAACGAAGAAAGCTGGTGGTAGCACTCGTAACGGTCGCGATTCCGAAAGCAAACGCCTTGGCGTTAAGCTATTTGGCGGCCAAGTAGTTCAAGGCGGTAACATTATCGTTCGTCAGCGCGGCACTAAGTTCCACGCTGGCACTAACGTAGGCATGGGTAAAGATCACACTTTATTTGCCAAATCTGAAGGCATACTTAAATTTGAAGTTAAGGGCCCTAAGAACCGTCGTTATGTAAGCGTAGTAGTGCCTGCTTAATCAACTGCAAGCAACACGCTAAGCTGCATAAATAAGACAAGATAAGCAAGACAAGGCTCTACCAACCGGTGGAGCCTTTTTATATGGGGCTGTATGACCCCAAAGGTAGTACCTAATGCAATTTTTAGATGAAGCAAGAATTACCGTAGTCGCTGGCAGAGGCGGCAACGGCTGTATGAGTTTTCGCCGTGAAAAATACATTCCTAAAGGCGGCCCAGACGGTGGCGATGGCGGTCATGCTGGTAGTGTTTACCTTATTGGCGATGACAGCTTAAATACCCTGATTGATTTCCGCTTTCAAAAACATTACCGCGCTCAAAGTGGCGAGGCGGGTCGTGGTGGGCAATGTGCTGGTAAAGCCGGTGAAGACCTTTATATTAGAACACCCGTTGGCACTAGTATTGTTGATGAAGACACCTTAGAAGTGATTGGCGACCTTACCGAAAACGGGCAGGTATTGTTGGTAGCACAAGGCGGTTTTCGTGGATTGGGCAATATTCACTTTAAGTCCTCCACCAACCGTGCCCCACGCCAAACCACGAAAGGCACTGAAGGCGAAGAACGCAACCTAAACCTAGAAATGAAGGTGATGGCTGACGTTGGCTTACTGGGTATGCCCAACGCTGGTAAATCGACTTTAATTCGTTCGGTTTCTGCGGCTAAACCTAAAGTGGCTGACTATCCTTTTACTACCCTTGTACCTAACTTGGGCGTGGTAAAAGTGGGTTATCACCAGCATTTTGTTATGGCTGATATTCCTGGTTTAATTGAAGGCGCCTCTGAAGGTACTGGCTTAGGGTTTAAGTTTTTACGTCACCTAACCCGCTGCCGTTTACTGTTGCATGTGGTTGATATTACGCCCATCGACGAGTCAGACCCTGTTGAATCAGTTAAAATCATTGCCCAAGAATTAACCAATTACAGTACAACCTTGGCCGAACGCCCACGCTGGTTAGTGCTTAATAAAACCGACTTATTGCCGGAAGAAGAAGCCGATGCAGTGTGTGATGCCATTATTAAAGAACTGGATTGGCAAGGCCCCGTGTTTCGCATTAGCGCCATTAGCAATAAAGGCACTGAACGCCTAAGCCAATCAATCATGACTTGGTTATTAGAGCAGCGTGCCATTGAAGCCGATGACCCTGAAGCAGCCGAAGCTGAACAGCAGATTCGTAGTCGTATGGAAGCAGAAGCCGTAGCGCGGGTTGAAGCTTGGCTGAATCGCCGTCATAAACGTAAAAACGCTGAGGCGGAAGATGACGACGAAGATTACGACGAAGATGATTACGATGTTGAATTTGAGTATGTGCAATAACTATGTCCAATGAACGCCACTCACTAACCCAAAGCCGCCGTGTGCTGGTAAAAATCGGTAGTGCTTTATTAACTAACGACGGCCAAGGGCTTGATGTTGCTGCCATTGAAGGCTGGGTCGCACAAATGGCCAAGCTAAAAGAGCAAGGCCGTGAAATTCTTTTAGTCACCTCGGGTTCGGTGGCTGAAGGCATGGTGCGCCTTGGCTGGAAACAGCGCCCTAAAAGTGTGCATGAACTGCAAGCGGCTGCGGCTGTAGGCCAAATGGGTTTAATTCAAACTTGGGAAACCGCTTTTAAAAAGCATGGCATTAAAAGCGCCCAAATTTTGCTAACCCATGATGACCTTTCTAACCGTAAACGTTATTTAAATGCGCGTAGTGCGCTGCGTACTTTAGTTGATTTAGGCGTTGTGCCAATTATTAACGAAAACGATACCGTTGCAACGGACGAAATACGTTTTGGTGATAACGACACGCTAGGTGCGTTGGTTACTAATTTGTTGGAAGTCGACACGCTAGTGCTGCTAACCGACCAATTAGGTTTGTTTGATGCTGACCCACGTGAAAACCCCAATGCCAATTTAATCAGCCAAGGCCGCGCCCAAGACCCTGATTTATTAGCTGTTGCCGGTGATGGCGGTGCGTTAGGCCGTGGTGGTATGTTTACTAAAGTGCGTGCTGCACGTTTAGCTGCGCGTTCAGGCGCTAAAACGGTTATTTTAGGTGGCCGTACCGAACAAGCATTAACGCGCTTATTTGAAGGCGAAGTGCTGGGCACACTGCTGCTGCCAGAAGACGAACCGATTACTGCGCGTAAGCGTTGGTTAGCGGGTCATCTGCAAGAAAAAGGTGTGCTGGTGTTAGATGCGGGTGCAACAAAAGCCGTGCAACAGCAGGGCAAAAGTTTATTGCCAGTGGGCGTTAAAGAAGTACGGGGCCGCTTTAATCGGGGCGAACTGGTGGCTTGTGTCGATGAAAATGAACAACGCCTAGCCAAGGGTTTAATTAACTATTCTTCTAGCGAAGCACGTTTATTAGCCGGACAAGCTAGCAGCCAGATTGAACGCATTTTAGGTTATATTGAATCACCTGAATTAATTCACCGTGATAATTTAGTGGTTATTAAATGACCGATGAACAGCCCAATAACCCACTGCATGGCGTTACTTTAGAACAGCTAGTCACCCAGTTGCAGCAACATTACGGCTGGGACGGCTTGGCAAAGCGCATTAACATTAACTGCTTTAAAAGCGAGCCTTCGGTTAAATCGACTTTAAAGTTTTTGCGCCGCACCCCTTGGGCAAGAACTCAGGTTGAAAATCTTTATACGAACACTCGTTTTTAACCACTACCTTTACCCACTAGCTGTGTGGTAGAATCCATTTTCCTTATTTTTCGGGAATTTCTTGCTGGATAAACCCAGCGTTTAACGATCATTGTAAGACTCCAAGGAGTTATCGTGGCCAACATTAAGTCTGCCCAGAAGCGTGCACTTCAATCCGAAAAACGTCGCCTGCATAACAACAGCCTACGTTCTATGGTTCGTACCCACATCAAGCGTGTATTTAAAGCAATCCACACGGGTGATTGGGAAAAAGCCATGGCTGAATTCCGCGTTGCTCAGCCGGTTATCGACCGCATTGCTGACAAGGGTGTTTTTAACAAGAACTGGGCTGCTCGTACCAAGAGCCGTCTGAACGCTCGTGTTAAAGCACTTAAAACTGCCTAGTTTTTATTTTAAAAACAGGTTGTTTATAGAAAAACCGGCTTATTGCCGGTTTTTTTACATCTAACGCTCAACTCTATATAGCCAACTATGACCACAAGCAACACCACCACAGAACGTAAAAAATCTAGTCTTTTAAGCTCTGGCTTAATCGTTAGCGCCATGACGTTTATTTCGCGTATTTTAGGTTTAGTCCGCGATATAGTCATCGCTTCTTTAGCCGGTGCTGGCGGTGCTGCTGATGCGTTTTTTATTGCGTTTAAAATTCCTAACTTTTTACGCCGCTTATTTGCCGAAGGTGCTTTTAACCAAGCCTTTATTCCAGTGTTAAGTGAATATGCCGAAAAGAAAACCAAAGCTGAGCTGCGTTTATTAATTGATTCTGTTGCAGGCTGTTTAGGTTTATCGTTAGTGGCTTTAACTAGCTTAGCGATGCTGGCTTCACCTGTTTTGGTTTGGGTATTTGCGCCAGGCTTTGCCAGCGACCCAGCCAAGCAAGCCGTTACCGCCGACCTGTTACGCATTACCTTTCCTTATTTATTGCTGATTTCTTTAACGGCTTTTTCGGGCAGTATTTTAAATACTTGGGGACGCTTTGCGATTCCTGCCATTACGCCCGTTTTTTTGAATTTAAGCTTAATCGGCTGTGCGTTATTTTTAACGCCTTTAGTTGGCTCTGCTGCTGAAGCTTTGGCTTGGGGTGTGTTGATTGCTGGCATGGTGCAACTGGCGTTTCAACTGCCTTTTTTAGCGCAAATAGGCTTATTTCCTAAACCTTATCCACGCTGGAAACACGAAGGTGTGCGGCGTATTTTAAGGCTAATGGCACCAGCGCTGTTTGGGGTTTCGGTTAGCCAAATTAATCTATTGTTAGACACGGTACTGGCTTCTTTTTTGGAAGATGGCAGCGTGGGCTGGTTATATTACGCAGACCGTTTGGTGGAATTACCGCTGGGCGTGTTTGGGATTGCAATTGCTACGGTTATTTTGCCTTCACTTTCTCGCCAACACGCTGCTGCCGATGCTGATAAATTCGCCAAGTTGTTAGATTGGTCAGTACGTATGGTGTTGTTAATTGGCCTGCCTGCTACTTTGGCGCTGGTGATTTTGGCTGAACCTTTGTTGATTACGCTGTTTCAATACGGCGCTATGACTGCACAGGATATTATGATGTCGGCTAGGGCGTTGCAGGCTTATGCGTTAGGTTTGTTGGCGTTTATGCTAATTAAAGTCTTAGCACCGGGTTACTTTGCACGGCAAAACACCCGTACGCCAGTCAGAATTGGCATTAAAGCCATGCTTATCAATATGGTATTTAACCTGATTTTAATTGTGCCGCTTGCCCACGTTGGCTTGGCGTTAGCCACGGCTGCTTCGGCATTTTTAAATGCTGGCTGGCTGGCTTTAGGATTAAAAAAAGAAGGCGTGTTGCGTTGGTCAGCAGGCTGGGGGCGTTACAGTTTACAACTGCTGTTGGCTTTAATAACAATGGTGGCGCTGCTGCTGTGGGTTTCGCCCAACACTGCAACTTGGCTGGAATGGTCGATAACTGATCGTATTCTTCGCTTAGGCATTGCGGTAGTTGCTGGTGCAGGGGTTTATATTTTAGTGCTATTGCTAGCAGGCATACGCCTAGGGCATCTAAAGTTTCAAGAATAGCCCTAATAATCGACCTAGATCAATAAAGCAGCAAACTTATCTCGACCTTTTTTAATCGGCAACTAGGCTAGTAATATCCCTGAACAAGGAGCCTAGTTCATGCCTTACGCTAACGGTTTTACCTTATTAGAACTGCTGCTAAGTTTATTCTTAACCGCTTTAATGGTAACAGGCGTTGCCCAGTATTTAACCATTAGCGCGCGCATTCACTTAACCATTCAGCAAGAAAACTTAGCCGCCAAAACGCTAGAAGAAACTATTCTACAAAGCATTATTAAAAACGATTTCAACAACCACACCAACCCGCCCCAATGCCCCAGCAACCTAGATTTGCCAAACTTTAGTTGCAGCAGCAGCGGTACATTTTTATTAATTGAATGGCAATCACCCAGCGGTAGCCGAAGAATACAGCGGCCTTTTTCTTAACAAGGAAAGTATTAACAAGGAGAGCGCATCATGCAAAAAGGTTTTACGTTGCTTGAAATGCTATTGGTTAGCCTGTTTGGTGGACTGCTGCTGTTGGCAGTTAGTCAGGCAATTATTACTTTAATTAGGGCGCAAGCCGACCAATCAGAACTGCTGCGCCTTGCTGAAAACGCCATGTTAGCTGAGCTAGTCTTAAAAAAAGAACTCTCAGAAGCCACCCAAGTGCTATACATAGGTGCAGCAAGCAGTAATAACTTAAAAAAAACCTCTGAAACCAATCTATTAGAAGCCAATAACTTAAATAATGAAATAAAATTCAATCAATTTAAAAATTCGGATTGGCTGTTATTATACACTGCCACCAAAAAAGAAAACAATAAATGCAACAATAAGTACATAATCTTTCATATTGATAGAAAAGAAAACGCACAGGGCTTAGCTTACAAATATTATGATACAGCTAATAAAGGTGAAATTATTGCTACTGCTGATAAAATAGCAGTAGATGATTTAGA
>CAYJCB010000041.1:14038-15218 GCA_964368615.1 uncultured Halomonadaceae bacterium
GAACTAATTAAAACCAGTGACACCTCGCGCTCTGATACGCTAGTCAGTCAACTTGAGTTGCTAAGGTTTCGTTACTTTTATGAACAAGAGCAACAATGGGTACAAAGCCACGCAATCCTAGACCCTAGCTTAATAAAAAAAATTCAGTTTGCATTTATTATTGCCACCAACCAACCAGTTAAAAAAAGTAACCCCAACAGTTTTAAATTATGGAACCAAGACATCAGCCTACCTAAAGATGGCCTTTACCGAGAGTTAGTTACCGCCACTGTCACTTTAAAAGGTGCAGAATGCCTAGAATAAAAATCAGTAACAAAATCAGCAATAAAAACCAGAGCACTGGATTTATATTAACGCCGGTGCTTATTTTAATGCTAGTAAGTTTAATGATTATAATTACTGGCAGTAAAGAGCTGCATCAAACGGTATTAATGCATAAATTACAGCTGTATAAAAGCTGCATTAGTTTAACTGAAGAGTTTGAACCCGCACTAGATAAAAGCCGCTGCCCTGCTTGCCCACTACCTCTAGCCTGTAATTAAAATGGTTAGCCAACGCGGTTTTAATTTAATAGAAATTCTAGCTACCCTTGCTATTGCCAGTTTTTTGCTAGGTGTTGCAGTGCCTGCTTACCAGCGCATGATGGAACAGCAAAGCCAAAGGGTTGAGCTAGCAAGGCTGCAAGCAGTGTTAAGCCATGCACGTTTAATGGCGAACGTTGCAACAGCCTCGGCAGGTGCAATAAAAATCGAAGATAGAGGGCTTGTTATCTGTTACAGCACTGATGGCAAAAATTGCAGCAGCGCCCCAGCCACCAATGGCAATATTTTAGTGCTAACTAAAAAAGATCGGCAGTTTGTGCATTTTTCAACCGGCGCAGGCTTTATGCTAATTTGGCCAGCAAATGAATTACTAATTCGCCCACTACCTAACCGAGGTTCGACAGGTACTTTTTTACCCTGCACCGGTTTTAAACACGTTACACCTAAAGGCATCACCCTCTCTTCAGCAGGAAGTTTAAGAGTGAATGATGGCAGTGGCAGGGCGACTAATTTAAAATTAATTGCTGAATTAGCCAGTCAATGCCCTTAATAGCCTATTAAGCAGGCTGTGCAGATAAGGCGGCGGCTGTTAGTCACTGGCTATCTTCTATATAATCAATCCCTAAAATTTTATTACC
>CAYJCB010000042.1:0-15117 GCA_964368615.1 uncultured Halomonadaceae bacterium
AAAAACCCTTCCAGCATCGCTTTTAGCTTTTCAGTTCCCATTTCATTCATTAGTGCAATATTTCGTTCAGGTATGCCATCAACATCTGGGTGGCTGGCAATGGCTTTTTCTAGGCTTTCTTCGCGTATTAAATGCAAAACTGGGTAAGGTGAGCGATTGGTGTAGTTTTCTGCATCGTCTGGCTCTGTGCCACCAAACTGGTAATCGGGGTGAAAACTGGCAATTTGGTAAACGCCTTCTAAATCCATTTCCTGCAATAAGCCATCGGCAAAATTTAAAAAGTCATTAAAATCGTAAAAATCCTGCAACACTTGGGGGTGAATTAACAGCGTGGTTTCTATTGAAGGGTCGGAGTTTAAAAGCTCTAACTCATCTTGCAGCGCCATCAATAAATCTTCTTCCGTGGTTGCTGGTGTTGTCACAAAACGCACACGGTTATTAACCAGTTCACGCTTAGCAAAAGGGCAAAGGTTCATGCCCACCACCAGCGTTTCAACCCATTGGCGTACCGACTGAATAGCTTTTTGGTCTTGCATTTTGCTTCCTTTAAAATTAAAAAAATAAACTGGGTAATTTTTCTTCGCTACAGCTTGCATTAAAGACCACTTGGTACAACCTCATACAAACAGTGGGTTTTAATAAATTCATCTAAATTAACCTCTTCAATAAGGAAGCCTAACATGCAACAAGCAACTGCTGCGCTGTTTGAACCCACAAAACTGGGCGACTTAACGCTTTCAAACCGTTTTGTAATGGCTCCACTTACCCGCGCTAGGGCGGTTAACCATCTGCCTAATGATTTAATGGCTGACTACTACGCACAACGCGCCAGTGCAGGTTTAATTATTACCGAATGCACCATGGTTACACCACAAACTTCTGCCTTTGGTAACGATCCTGGTATTTATTCGCCAGAACAGATTGCAGGCTGGAAAAAAACTACCCAAGCCGTACACCAAGCAGGTGGCAAAATATTTATGCAAATTTGGCACGCAGGCCGTGCAGCACACCCTTTACTTAATCAAGGTAAAGAAGCGGTTAGCGCCAGCAATTTAGCGATTGACGGTGAAACACACACGCCTGAAGGCAAGCAGCCCTACACAGCGCCCCATGCCTTAACACAAGAAGAAATTACTGCAATTGTGCAAGATTTTCGTCAAGGTGCAGCCAATGCCATAGCGGCTGGTTTTGATGGTGTAGAAATTCATGGCGCTAATGGTTATTTGGTCGATCAATTTTTGCGTGACAGCGCCAACCAGCGTAGCGATAACTACGGCGGCTCGCTAGAAAACCGTGCGCGTTTTTTAACAGAAATTCTTGCAGCAGTTACCGCTGAAATTGGTAGTGGACGTGTAGGCTTGCGCCTTTCACCATTAAACAGCTTCAACAGCATGAAAGACAGCGACCCTGAAGACTGGCTTCGTTACCTAGCAGAGCATTTGAATACTTTTGATTTAGCCTACCTACACCTGATGCGCGATGATTTTTTTGGCGTACAAAAAGCCAATGTTGTTCCAATTGCCCGCAAGCATTACCAAGGGCATTTAATGGTAAATATGGGCTATGACGCAGCAGAAGCTGCTGAGGTTTTGCGTAATAACGAAGCAGATTCGGTAGCCTTTGGCAAAGCGTTTATTGCCAATCCTGACTTACCTGCCCGCATTAAAGCAGGTGCAGCACTTAACACGCCCAACCCAGATACTTTCTATACAGCGGGGCCTGAAGGCTATACCGATTATCCATTTATGGAAGTTTAATAAGCAAACAATAAGGCAGGCTTTATATTTAAAGCCTAAACAAGTAAAGCCTGCCTTGCTAACCTATTAGCTAAATTATTAGCCTTTATTTTCTGCTGCCTTTTCTATTGCGAAGTTTTCTACTACTTGCTTTTCTGCTGCTAAATAGTCTCGCTTAGCAAAAACCTCATTAAGTATCGACTGTTCTATGTAATTCTTTTTGGCCGCTTTGGTAGGTACGCGCACAATTAAATGCACTTCTTCAGCATCGGGAAATTGCAAGGTAACGCGTGGGTCTACGGTAGGTACTTCTAACCCTAGTCGCGCCGACACTTTAAACATATGGCGGCGTATTATTTCTAAATTATGTGCGCAGTGTTTAGAAGCCGCAATCAACAAAGCTTGTTGCGCAGCTCGCCAATCGTCTTTACGCATAAAAGGCACAATAAAAACATGCAGTACAAAATCATGGGTAAAACTTTCATTAATCACTGGTTCAGACACAAATAAAGCATTGGGCAACACTATCATTCGCCCAGTACGCTGGTGGGTTATTTTGCCTGGCCCCACTTCCAAAATGGTTGTAACCAGTAAGTTTTGATCTATTACATCGCCCCTAAAGTCTTTGACTTGAATACGATCACCAATATCAAAAGAACCAGCACCCGTTTTTAATAGGCTGCCAGTAATACACATAATCAGCTCTTTAGTCGCCACCACAAAAGCCACCGCAATGGCAACCACAGAAAGCGCAAGGGTACGCAGCTCTTCGCCCCAAATCATAAACAAGCCTAGCAGGGTAAGTAGCAATAAACCGTTGCGTGATTGCACTAACCATTTACGCCGTAATTCAGTAGATACTACGCGGCGGCGAATAATACGACTCGCTACGGCATGCAACAACAGCATAGTTACAATTAAAAACAGGGTGCTAAATAGCAAGCGCACTAATTCATGGGATACTGAAAAATTATTGACCCAACTCAAGGCAGATTCCAACATAGAGGTTTTACTTCCCTTAAGATTCTAATATCTAACAAAAACAGTTACTTTGGCGTAACATTAAAGCAATAAAAAAATAGTTCAGCGAGGAAAAAATGAGCAAACACAAACAGCCAGCCAGTGAAGCTTATCAAACGCTGTACGCCTTTGATAAGCACACTGAAATTAAAGCAGCTTGGTTAAGCCTAGAATAAGGTAATACGCCCATGACTTTGCCAGTAGTTATCTGTGATGATTCTGTGCTGGCACGTAATCTTCTAGCTAGGTCTTTACCAACTAACTGGGATATTAAGATTACTTTTGCTAGCAACGGTCAAGAGGCCCTTGATGCGATTCGGCAAGGCAAAGGCGACCTGTTGTTTTTAGATTTAAATATGCCTGTCATGGACGGCTATCAAACGCTGGAAGCCATTCGCCGTGAAGATTTAGCCAGCTTAGTGCTAGTAGTTTCGGGTGATATTCAACCTGAAGCAAGAAAACGTGTGATGGCTTTGGGTGCTTTAGATTTTATTAATAAACCGATTAACCAAAAGCTAGTCGCCGATATTTTACAAAGCTACGGCATTATTAGCATTTGCGAATGTTCAGACCCTAAAAAGCCAGCTTATTTTGAAACCAAACAACCCATTGACTTGGTTGATATAGCGCAAGAAGTGGTCAACATAGCCATGGGGCAGGCGGGCAAGCTATTGGGTGAGCTATTAGGTACGTTTATTTATTTACCTGTGCCTAGGGTACATTTACAACCTTACCAAGACTTGCCTAACCTAATAGCATTGCGCCCCAACATGACCTACTCAGGGGTTTCGCAAGGCTTTATTGGCTCAGGGATTGCTGGTGAAGCGTTAGTTATTATTAGTAGCGATAACTTGCCTATTCTGACTAGTTTATTATCAACTAACCAAGAAAACTTAGCAGCTAAAGAGAGCTCACAAGCTAGCGAGCTGGAAGTTTTAACCAGCTTAGCAAGCTTATTGGCCGGTGCTTGTTTAAAAGGCATTGCCGAACAGCTAGACGTGCAATTCAGTCTTGGACACCCTGCGCTGCTGGGTCAAGATACTAAATTACATAAAATTTTAGGTAAAAACCAACAACAAAAAGTGTTAGCGATCAACCTTGACTACCAACTGGTTGAAAAAGGTATTCAGTGTGATTTATTGTTAGTCTTTACTGAAGATTCTTTACCCGCCTTAACTGAACGCATGAGATGCTTAAATGACTAAGGTAGAGAAACACGCCGAGATAACCGACTCCTATTGGATATTGCAAATGCTGCAAACCATCGACGTTGGTTTAGTAATTCTAGAGCCAGATTACACCATTAAACTCTGGAATGGTTTTATGAAAAACCACAGTGGCATCAATGAAAAACAGTTATTAAATAAAAACATTTTTACTATTTTCCCAAACCTGCCCAAAGCTTGGGTTGAACGCAAGGTTGAATCGGTTTTTAAGCTAGGCAGCCCTGCTTATTCTACTTGGGAACAGCGCCCCCACCTTTTCCCCTTTAAAAGCTATCGCCCCTTAACAGGGCATTCCCAACAAATGTACCAAAACCTTACTTTTATGCCCTTGTTAGACCCCAGCCGTAAAGTGAGTCAGGTTTGTTTATTGGTTTACGATGTAACCGAAAGCGCCAGCAGTAAAATGCAGTTAGAAACCGCCAACCAACAGCTAGAACACCTTAGTCGCACCGACCGTTTAACAGGCTTAAATAATCGTGGTTATTGGGAAGAATGTTTGCAACAAGAACACCGGCGTAATAGGCGCAAGAGTGATTTAGCAACAACAGAATCTAGCTTAATTATGTTTGATATTGACCATTTCAAACCCGTTAACGACACCTATGGCCACCCAGCAGGCGACGAAGTGATTAAAGCCGTTGCAGCCTGTTTATTAAAGCAAGCCAGAGAAACCGACTTTGCTGGCCGTTATGGTGGCGAAGAATTTGTACTGCTGCTGCCTAATACCGGCATTGAAGATGCTTTTAAAGTGGCTGAGCGGTTAAGAAATGCCATTCAAGCCACCATTGTGCATTACGAAGGGGTGGCTTTAAACGTCACCGTTAGCCTTGGAATCTGCGAATTTACGCCCGATTTAGACACGGCCATTTTATGGATAGAACGCGCTGACCAAGCCTTGTATCACTCCAAAAACCAAGGCCGAAACCAATCTAGTATTTGGAGTCATCAGTTAATTAAATTAGAACCATAGAACTAGCAGTATCAAACTAGAAGCATACAACTAAAGCATTCTAGTACGAAAACTACGGCCTTTAAGCTTGCCATCACTTAATAACTGCAAGGCTTGTTTAGCCACTTGGCGTTCAACGGCAACAAAAGAGCGCCTAGTTGTCACGTTAATTTTACCTATTTGCGCACCTGCCAATTGCTGGTTAGCCGTTAACGCACCTAAAATATCGGTGGGGCGCAGCTTGTCTTTTTTACCGCCGTCTATCAGCAAAGTTTGCATGGTTGCTGGCTTAGGGTGGTTTTTTAAAGCTTCGTTACTAGGCAAAGCTTCTGGCGCTAGGGTTTGCTGTAAGTAATCCGCCAAAGCCGCTAAACGAAAGGCTTCTGCTTGGCTATATAAAGTGAAGGCAACGCCCTGTTCACCAGCGCGACCTGTACGGCCTACACGGTGTACGTGTACTTCTGGGTCTAGCGATAGCTGATAGTTAAATACTGCATCGAGTGAAGCTATGTCTAAACCACGCGCTGCAACGTCGGTTGCTACTAGAATGCTGCTACTTTTATTGGCAAATTGAATTAGCGTTTGGTCACGGTCTTTTTGTTCCATTTCACCATGCAACGCTTGGGCGCTAAATCCTAGCTTACTTAAACCGTCTGCCACGTCTTGGGTATCTTTGCGCGTGGTACAAAACACCACGCAAGATTCTGGCGCATGGTGCAACAACAGCAAACGTAACGCATTAAAGCGTTCGGCTTCGCTAGTTAATTTAAAAAAGTGCTGCTCTATAGTGCTGGAAGTATGGCTAGATTCCACTTTAATCTGCTGTGGGTCTTGCAAGAAACGCTTGGCAAGGCTGGCAATTTTATCGGGGAAGGTGGCACTAAATAACAAGGTTTGGCGCTGTTTAGGTAGCTGCCCAACAATGGCATCTAACACTTCTTGAAAGCCCATATCTAACATACGGTCGGCTTCATCAAGCACCAGCATCGCAACGTTTTCTAACTTTAAATTGCCTTTTTGCAAATGGTCGTCAATGCGGCCTGGCGTTCCTACAATAATGTGTGCGCCGTGTTCTAACGAATGCGCTTGTGGGCCAAAAGGTTGTCCGCCGCACAGGGTTAATACTTTTACGTTGTGCATTCCCCGCGCTAAACGGCGAATTTCTTCTGCCACTTGGTCGGCTAATTCACGCGTTGGGCATAACACTAGGGTTTGAATTCTAAACCGTTCAACGTCTAGTTTTTGTAATAACCCTAAGCCAAACGCCGCAGTTTTACCTGAGCCAGTTTTTGCTTGGGCAATTACATCTTGTCCTGCCAAAATTTTGGGTAAAGCTTCGGCTTGAATAGCAGTCATTTCTACATAGCCAAGCGTAGTTAAGTTGCTAAGAAGTTCAGTTTGTAGATTAATAGAAGCAAAAGCTAAAGTGGTCAAGGCAACACCTAGAGTGAGGATTAGAAAAAGGGTTCTACACAAGAAGAAAAAATAAAGACCAGCCTATCTAATATACTGCTTAAATAGGCTGGTCTTGGTAGTTTACAGCATAAAGCCAATAAACTTATAACTAAGACAAGAAACTTATAGCTGTTGTTCTAGTGCAGGAATTGCTTCGAACAAATCAGCTACTAGGCCGTAATCAGCCACTTGGAAAATTGGCGCTTCTTCGTCTTTGTTGATAGCAACAATGACTTTAGAGTCTTTCATGCCCGCCAAGTGCTGAATCGCACCTGAAATACCAGCAGCAATGTAAAGTGCAGGCGCAACAATTTTACCTGTTTGACCGACTTGCAGGTCGTTGGCTACATAACCAGCGTCAACCGCTGCACGCGTTGCACCAACAGCACCGCCAAGTTTGTCGGCTAGCTTAAAGATTAGGTCGAACTTTTCAGCACTACCTACGCCACGACCACCGGCAATAACCACTTTAGCAGCGGTTAATTCAGGACGGTCTGAAGCTGCTAACTCTTCACCCACAAAGCTAGACAAGCCAGCATCAGTAGCTTCTGAAAGTGCTTCAACACTTGCTGAACCCGTTGCAGCAACAGGGTCAAACGACGTACCACGTACCGTGATAACTTTAATAGCATCTTCACTTTGCACGGTGGCAATCGCGTTACCTGCGTAGATAGGACGCTTAAATGTATCAGCGCTTTCTACCGAGATAATTTCCGAGATTTGCTCAACGTCTAACAAAGCAGCAACGCGTGGCATAAAGTTTTTACCATTGCCCGTTGCAGCCGTTAGAATGTGCGTATAGTCCTTACCTAAACCAGCAACCAAAGCTGCTGTGTTTTCTGCTAACTGATTAGCATAAACAGCGTTGTCGGCTATTAATACTTTACTTACGCCGTCTAACTTAGCGCCCGCTTCAGCAGCAGCTTGGCAAGCAGCACCAGCAACTAGCAGGTGAATTTCGCCACCAATGGCTTTAGCAGCAGCAACAACGTTAGCAGTTACTGGGGCTAGATCAGAATTATGATGATCAGCGATAACTAGAATGCTCATTAGACCACCTTCGCTTCGTTTTTCAGTTTATCAACCAGCTCTTCAACGCTGCCCACTTTAATGCCCGCAGAACGCTCTGCTGGTGGCTCTACTTTCAAAGTTTTCACTTTAGAAGCAGTATCAACGCCATAATCCGCTGGAGTTTTAGTTTCCATTGGCTTTTTCTTAGCTTTCATTATGTCTGGAAGCTTAGCGTAACGTGGCTCGTTTAAGCGTAAATCTGCACTAATAACAGCTGGCAGACTGATTTGAATCGTCTGCGTACCGCCATCAATTTCACGATTAACCGTCGCTTTACCATCAGCAACAACTAAACCCGCAGCAAAAGCACCTTGCGAGAAACCCGCCAAAGCAGCAAGCATTTGTGTGGTTTGGTTGTTGTCTGTGTCGATTGACTGCTTACCTAACAGAATAATCTGCGGTTGTTCTTCAGCAGCAACCTTGGCAAGAATTTTGGCAACCGCCAAAGAGCTTAGTTGCTCATCGGTTTCAATTAGAATACCGCGATCAGCACCCAGCGCCATTGCAGTACGCAACTGTTCTTGGGCAGTTTTAGGGCCGATAGAAACAGCAATAACTTCAGTTGCTATGCCTTTTTCTTTTAAACGAACCGCTTCTTCTACTGCAATTTCACAGAAGGGGTTCATGGACATTTTGACGTTAGTCAGATCGACACCTGACTGATCTGCTTTAACACGAACTTTGACGTTGTAATCAACGACACGTTTGACAGCGACAAGAACCTTCATAGATTCTCCGTTTTCTCAGTGGTTGAACCGACAGACCAAACATTTGGCCTGCTACTTAAAAATCAGTTAAATAATGACTGCAATCAAGCTTTCAGTCAAACTTGACCTTAAACTGACGAGTCACATTTTTATGACTATAATGCCAACTTTTAAGGTTAGCCTGTTGCTGCTTAATTTTTAAACACCCACTTTACACTTAATTTGCTTAACATAGGTGCTCGTTAAGGTGTTTATTTTAGCCAAAGCTTGACCGTAAGCAAACGACCGTTTTAAATGCACTCTATCTGAGTGTTAAAAAGATAACAAGTCTGAGGAGATAAGCTATGGAACACGAAGCTATGGAACAACAACCTATAGAGCGCGACTCAATGGAGTTTGATGTTTTAATTGTAGGTGCTGGCGTTGCGGGCCTTGCTGCTGCCATTCGTTTAAAACAACAAGCCAACGAAGCGGGCAAAGAGCTAGAAGTTTGTGTTGTAGAAAAAGGTGCTGAAGTTGGCGCACACATTTTATCAGGCGCTGTTATTGAAACCCGTGCCCTTGATGAGCTGATTCCTAACTGGAAAGAATTAGGCGCACCTATCAAAACACTGGTGACAGAAGACCAGCTGTATTTGCTGCGTAATGAGAAATCTGGCATAAAATTGCCCGGTTTTGCTGTGCCTAAAACCATGCACAACGCAGGCCAAAACTACATTATCAGCCTAGCCAACTTAACCCGTTGGTTGGGTGAACAAGCCGAAGCGTTAGAAGTTAACGTTTTCCCTGGCTTCCCTGCTGCTAACATTATTTACGGCGAAAAAGGCGAAGTGCAAGGCGTTATTACTGGCGATATGGGCATTGGTGCTGACGGCAAGCAAAAAGACAGCTTCACCCCCGGCATGGAACTTAAAGCCAAATACACCCTGTTTGCTGAAGGCGTACACGGTCATTTAGGTAAAGAGCTGATTGCTAAATACAACTTAGCTGAAGGCAAAGATGCACAGCACTACGGTATTGGCATTAAAGAATTGTGGGAAATCGACCCTAGCAAGCACAAGCCGGGCCTAGTAGTACACGGCTCTGGCTGGCCTTTATCTGGCGATACTGGCGGTGGTTTCTTCTTGTACCACGATGAAAACAACCAAGTTGAAGTCGGTTTAATTGTTGACCTTTCTTATTCCAACACTTACATCTCGCCCTTCGACGAATTTCAGCGCATGAAGCACCACCCAGTGCTAAAGCAATACCTAGAAGGCGGCAAGCGCATTGCTTACGGCGCTCGTGCCATTACTAAAGGCGGCTATAACTGCTTGCCTAAAATGACCTTCCCCGGTGGTCTATTGATTGGTTGTAATGCGGGTACGTTAAACTTTGCGAAAATTAAAGGCGTTCATACTGGCATGAAGTCGGGCATGTTGGCAGCTGAAAGCGTGTTTGAAGCAATTCAAGCGGGCGATGAAGGCGGCCAAGAACTTACTGATTTTGCTAAAAAATGGGAAGCAAGCTGGGCGAATGCTGAACTTAAAAGCACACGCAACTTTGGCCCTGCTATGCACAAGTACGGCACTTTCTTGGGTGGTACGTTTAACTTTATCGACCAAAACATTTTTGGCGGCAAATTACCGATTACCCTGCACGACAAAACGCCTGACTACGCCATGATGAAGCCAGCCAGCGAATGCACCAAGATTGAATACCCTAAGCCAGACGGTATTTTAAGCTTTGATAAGCTGTCCTCAGTGTATTTATCGAGCGCGATTCATGAAGAAGACCAGCCAGTGCATTTGCGCCTAGCCGACCCTGATTTACCGCTACGCGATAACCTACCTATGTACGATGAGCCAGCGCAGCGTTACTGCCCTGCTGCTGTTTATGAAATTGTTGAAGACGAACCGGGCCAGCCTAAGTTCCACATTAACTTTTCTAACTGCGTACATTGCAAAACTTGCGATATTAAAGACCCAGCCCAAAATATTACTTGGGTAACGCCAGAAGGTGGCGGCGGTCCTAACTATCCTAATATGTAGTTTTTAAGAAGAACAAAAAGGAGGCATTAAGCCTCCTTTTTTTATGCAGCGACTAAAAAACTAGTCCATATAACGGCAAAGGTAAGCGCTTTGCTCTTCAACTTTAACTTGGAAAGAGCTATTGGCTGGCACGTTAAAGCTTTGACCTTTATTAAACGTACGCAAAGCAGGGTCGCCAGGTAACTGCACTTGCAAGCTGCCCGAAACAACCGTCATTTCTTCGTCTTTAGTGGTTGAAAAATTGTATTCACCCACGTCCATCACACCAACGGTTAAAGGGCCTTCGTTGTTGGTTAAAGCAATGGATTTTACGTTACCATCAAAATATTCATTTACCTGCAACATGCTAGTATCTCCGTTGATATTTTTTAGCATTAAAAAAATTATTCTGCACTATACGGGTGAAGACTTAAACTAGGCAACCTAAAAAGTGGCTAAAAACATATATAATCAGAAAAAATCTGCGAAAAAGCTAATATAACCCTTATTAAACGAATGGAAAACACATGACTAAATTAAGCACCTTACAAATTGATACAGGCCCAGAGCCAAAATACACGATTATTTGGCTGCATGGTTTAGGTGCAAGTGGTCATGATTTTGAACCCCTTGTACCCGAATTTGCTTTTGCCAAAGAAACGCCCGTCCGCTTTATTTTTCCACACGCACCCGATTTAGCTGTCACTATTAACGGCGGCATGGTGATGCCTGCTTGGTACGATATTCTAGCCATGGACATTGACCGCAAGGTCGATGCTAACCAGTTACGAGAATCTGCACAGCAAGTGGCGCAGTTAATTGAACTAGAAATCGCCAGAGGTATACCTAGCGAACACATTATTGTTGGTGGCTTTTCGCAAGGTGGTGCAGTTGCCTATGAATTGGCACTTAGCTATACCAAACCTTTAGGTGGGCTGTTTGCTTTGTCTACTTATTTTGCTACAGCTGACACCATTAAACTAAGCGATGCTAACCGTAACATACCCATTTTTGTTGCCCACGGCAGCTTTGACCCTGTTGTTGCTGAAACATTAGGTACAACAGCAGTAAAACACTTACAAGCAATGGGCTATAAACCAGAATTTCAAAGCTATGCAATGGAACACAGCCTTTGCTTAGAAGAAGTTCGGGATATAGACGTGTTTTTAGCAAAACGCTTATAGACCTAAGTCTATAAGCACAGTTAATTTAATACGACTTTAGAATAAATAGACCAATGCCCACTTGACCTACCTCTATCCAACATCAGAAGATTAGGGAACACTATAATAATGATGCGGTTCTCTTGCCTTAAATCTTGAGTCGTATCCAACATCTTCTTACGCTTTAAAAGGACCTCCTATGTCGTCTCGTAATGTATTGGTCATCAACTGTGGTAGCTCATCTATTAAATTTGCGCTGGTTAATGAAAGCAGCGAAGAGTTTTTGATTCAAGGTTTAGCTGAACGCCTAGGCAGCAACGAAGCCGTTTTAAACTGGCAGTTAGGCGACGAAAAACACGTTGCACAATTGCCAGGAGCTGGTCACCAAGAAGCCTTTGCACGTTTGTTGCCATTAGTACAAGAAGCTAGCCACGGCAAACTGACAGGCATTGGCCACCGCGTTGTTCATGGTGGCGCGCATTTTACTAAAGCATCTGCATTAAACCCTGAAGTTATTGATGTTATTAATCGTGCAGCCGTGCTTGCGCCATTGCACAACCCAGCAGGCTTAATTGGTATTGAAGCAGCCATGTCGCTGTACCCTGACTTAACCCAAGTCGCTGTATTTGATACCGCATTTCACCAAACCATGCCGCCCCACGCTTACCGTTACGCTGTACCTGAACATTTATACACAGACCACCACGTTCGTCGTTACGGTTTCCACGGTACTAGCCATTTATATGTCAGCCGTAAAGCTGCTGCAATGGCAGGCTTACCCGTTGAAGACAGCAGCTGGTTAATTGCTCACCTAGGTAATGGTTGTTCTACAGCAGCCGTTGTTAACGGCAAAAGTTTAGATACCAGCATGGGCTTAACCCCACTAGAAGGCTTAGTGATGGGTACGCGCAGTGGCGACGTTGACCCAAGCTTACACAACCATTTATCACGCACTTTAGGCTGGGATACGCAGCGCATTGAAAACGTGCTAACTAAAGAAAGCGGCTTGTTAGGCTTGTCTGGCTTATCCAACGATATGCGTACGCTTATCGAAGCACACCAAAAAGGTGACGAACGCGCCACATTAGCGATTGAAGTTTTCTGCTACCGCCTCGCTAAATCGTTGGCAGGTATGGCTTGTGCGCTACCTAAACTAGATGGTTTAGCATTCACAGGCGGCATCGGTGAAAACGCTAGCCTAGTGCGTAGCAAAACTTTAGAGCACATGCGTTTATTCAACTTCAAACTAGATGAAGAAGCGAACTTGAAGTGTACTCGCGGTGTAAGTGGTACGATTAGTGCTGAAAATCACCCGCTTGTATTGGTTGTACCTACCAACGAAGAGCGCCAGATTGCGATTGAAACCTTAGCCCTAATCGACGCTAACGCTTAATAAAGGACGCTTGATTCATGCATACATTTTTACTTGCCCCAACCGGCTTCGGTGTTGGTTTATCTTCAGTTAGTTTAGGCGTTGTTCAAGCTTTACTGCGTTCGGGTTTAAAAGTTGGCTTTTTTAAGCCTATCGCGCAACCGCATCAAGATGATGTAGGCCCAGAGCGTTCTAGTGCTTTAATGGAAGCCACACATGGCATTCGCCGCCAGCCTAAAGGTTTGTCTTTGGCTTATGTGGAACGCATGATTGGTAATGGTCAACTTGACGAGTTAATGGAAGAAATCGTCAGTATGCATCAGCAGATTAAAGCTGAATATGACATTATTATTGTTGAAGGCATGACACCATCACGCCAAGTGAACTACGCTGAACGTATTAATGCCTACCTTGCAAAAACAATGGATGCGGAAGTTATTTTAGTTAGCGCACCCAGAAGCCACGATTTGAACGAATTGTCAGATCGCATTGAAATGCAAGCGCAGCTGTTTGGTGGTACTAAAGACCCTAAAGTACTAGGCGTTATCATCAATAAAGTAGCCGACACACCCATTACAGGTTTTGTTGAGCGTTTAAAAAGCCACCTGCCTGCATTACGCAAAGGCGACTTGCACTTAATTGGTTGTATTCCAGCCAATGAAGAACTGAACAATGCACGTACTTGTGACTTTGCACAACTTATCAAAGCTAAAGTGCATAACGCTGGCGACATTGAACAACGCCGTGTACAAAAAGTTATTTTATGCTCACGTACCGTTGCCAATATCGTACCCTTGCTGCAACCGGGCGTATTGGTTGTTTGCCCAGGCGACCGTGACGATATTATTCTAGCCACCAGTTTGGCAGAAATGAATGGCATATTATTGGCTGGTTTATTATTAACTGGTGACTTAACGCCCAACCTTAACATTATGGAAATTGGCAAACGCGCACTCAAAGGCAGCCTACCCGTAATGAGTGTACCTACTGGCTCCTATGATACTGCTTACGACTTAACCCGTTTACACAAAGGGATTCCAGTTAGCGATACCCAACGTGCTAAAGCGGTTACAGAGTACATTGCTGGCCATTTAGACCAAGATTGGCTAACTGCACGTTGCAAAACTACACGTGAATTATTGCTATCGCCACCGGCTTTCCGTCACCAACTAGTAAAACGTGCGCAAGCAGCTAACAAGCGCATTGTATTACCAGAAGGTAACGAGCCACGCACCATTCAAGCCGCAGCAATTTGCCAAAAACGTGGCATTGCCCGTTGCGTATTATTGGCTAAGCCAGAAGAAGTACATGCGATTGCTAAAGCACAAGGCATTGATTTACCAGCAGATTTAGAAATCATTGACCCAGCAACACTAATTCAGCGTTTTATTGCGCCTATGGTTAAGCTGCGTGAAGGCAAAGGCTTAACAGCACAATTAGCAGCAGTGCAACTAGAAGATACCGTTGTGCTAGCCACTATGATGCTGGCTGAAGATGAAGTTGATGGCTTGGTTTCTGGTGCAGTACACACCACTGCCAGCACCATTCGTCCTGCTTTACAGCTGCTGAAAACCGCACCGGGCTACAACCTAGTATCCTCGGTATTCTTTATGCTGCTACCAGACCAAGTGCTGGTCTATGGCGACTGTGCAGTAAATCCTAACCCTAACGCTACTGAATTGGCAGAAATTGCCATGCAAAGTGCTGAATCAGCACAAGCCTTTGGTATTGATCCACGCGTAGCAATGATTAGCTATTCAACGGGTGATTCAGGTACTGGCGCAGAAGTAGAGAAAGTGCGCGAAGCAACACGTATTGCACGTGAACGCACGCCAAACCTGTCCATTGACGGCCCACTACAATATGACGCTGCCAGTATTGAAAGCGTAGGTCGCTCTAAAGCGCCTAATAGCCAAGTGGCTGGACGTGCTACCGTGTTTATCTTCCCTGATTTAAATACGGGTAATACTACTTATAAAGCGGTACAGCGCAGTGCTAACGTAATTAGTGTTGGTCCAATGCTGCAAGGTTTGCGTAAGCCAGTGAATGATTTGTCACGTGGTGCCTTGGTAGATGATATTGTCTTTACTATTGCGCTGACAGCTATTCAAGCAGCTAACCAGCCCCAGTAACAATAAAAAGTAATACTTATTTAAGAGCAACACCGTTTAAGAGCCACTGTTACGCATTGCGGACAGTGGCTTTTAATTTATAGACCAAATCTTATATCCAATACCTTATATTAAAAAACAGCAGGATTTAAAAGCTGCTTTACTTCCACTAGGCTTAAATAGCCTTCTATTTGCGGGGCACAGATGCCTGTTTCTAAGTAGTTAACATTGCCTAAACGGGTTGGTTTTTTAACGAGGGTATGACCACAAGCAACAGCATCAATATTAGCAACTGGGT
>CAYJCB010000043.1:0-6781 GCA_964368615.1 uncultured Halomonadaceae bacterium
AAAAACGGGGCGATCAATAAAAAAGCGAGCCATGCGTTACTCCTTATTCGGCCTGCACGGTTTTAACCGTGGCACCGGGGCGAATTTTTTGCAGGCCAGCAACAACAATGCGATCACCTGGCGCTACACCGGAATCAACTAACCACTGATCACCAATTGTTTGGTTCACAACCAAAGTACGTCGCTCAACTTGGTTGCTGTCATTGACTAACATAACAAAGGTTTCGCCACGCGCATCACGTGCCACACTGCGCTGCGGCACTAGCAAACCTTCGGCACGTGTACCCATATTAATGCGGGCACGCACATACATACCTGGCAACAATAAATAGTCGGGGTTAGGTACTTCAGCACGCAACACAAAACTACCCGTTGTTGGGTTAACCGTTACGTCGGCAAGCGTCATGCGGCCTGCGTGGGCATATTGGCTGCCATCTTCAAGGGTAATACGCACTGCAACGTCTTCAGAGCGCGATAAAGCACCCGATTCTAATTGACGCTGCAACTTTAACCATTCCGCCGACGATTGAGTTACGTCTATGTATAAAGGGTCTAGCTGTTGGATCGTGGTTAGGGCTTGTGGCTGATTAGCCGTCACCAAAGCGCCTCGCGTTACTTCAGAAATACTAATTCTGCCACTAATCGGCGCAGTAACACGGGCATTGTTAAAGGTAACTTGGCGGCTTTGCAACGTAGCTTTAGCAACGGCTAGGCTGGCTTGCGCTTCTTCTAAGCCCGTTTTAGCATCGTCATAACCTTGCTGACTAATCGCACCTGTAGCACGTAAACTTTCAGCACGTTTGGCGATACGCTGCGCTGAATTCAAAGAAGCTTCTGCGCGTTGCAAAGAGGCTTTAGCACTGTTTAGTTCGGCTAAATAAAGGGCGTTGTCTAACTGGTAAAGCGGTTGACCCTGTTCAACTAGCGCACCTTCTGTAAACAAACGCTGTTCAACAAGGCCGCTCACTTGTGGGCGAACTTCGGCAATTAAAAAGGGGTGCGTACGACCCGAAAGTTCACGGTGCAAAGCCACAGGTTTACTAACAAGGGTTACAATAGAAACTTCTTGCACAGGAGCTGCTGAAGGTGCAGCAGGCGAATCTTGTTGATCGCAACCCACTAGCAAGGCGCTGGCTAGCAGGGTAACAAAAAAAGTAGGACGAAAAGGCATGCGCATAACAACCTCATTTAAATAGTAATGCCAAAGACCATAACAAAGCATGGCAAATTAGACTAAGCGTTCTATTCTACATAAATTAAAAATAAAGTAATACTAATCACTTTATTTTCTACCTATTGAACGCCCTAGTAGCTGGGTGCTGAAAATTCAATTAAAGCCGATTTAAAAGCTGTACCTAAACGTTTTTCTAGTATTTGCCAAGGATTAGGTTCTGGCGTGTAATTAATACTCTGCTGCACGTCCAAAGCCGCTTGCAAAGTGAATACTGAACCAAGCTCATCAATCAAACCTTGCTCTAAAGCCAACTCACCATTCCAAACCAATCCTGAAAACAGTTCAGGATTATCGGCTAAACGGTCGCCACGGCCTTCTTTAACGCGCTGAATAAACTGCTGATGCGTTGAATCAAGAATGCTTTGCCAAAAAGCTTGCTGTTCGTTATTCATATCAGAAAAAGGGTCTAAAAAAGCCTTGTTATCACCTGAAGTGAACACTCGCCGTTCAATGCCTAAACGCCGTATTGCTTCTTTAAAGCCAAAACCGCCTGAAACCACGCCAATCGAACCCACTAAACTGGCACGGTCTGCAATAATAGTATCCGCAGCAACGGCAATGTAATACCCACCTGAAGCACCCAAGTCCTCGATTACGGCATAGACTGGCAAATGAGGGTTCGCTTGTTTTAGCTTCACTATGCCTTCGTAAATCTGCCCAGATTGCACTGGGCTACCGCCAGGGCTGTTAATTCTTAACACGACAGCCTTAGCACCGACTGCTTTAAAAGCCCGCTGTGCACCCTGCAACACCGTTGCAGCATTGGCGCGGCCATCGGCTTCAATCGTGCCTTTAATATCAACAATGGCTAGGTGAGGATTACCGCTAGCAGCTTCTTCTGTTGGTGAAAAAAGCTGGCGGCTAGAACCAAACACCACCAATAAAACTAGTAGGGTTATCGCGCCACGAAAAATACCGCCGATTAAACGCCCGCGCCGCGCACGTTTTTGTTCCAGCAGCACTTCTTTCGCCCAAGCCTGCATCCACTGCTCTGGCTCACCTACCTTAATTTTGCCAGAATCAGCAGCTTGCTTAACAGGCTTAGCTTGGCTAGTCCAAGGGTCTTGTTGTTCACTCATAATTGCTTACTCATCGTTTATCTAGCTTAACCAGCTCAACTTTTTCCCAAACATCATCTAAAGGCGCTTCAATACTTAAACGCTGTTGAGTGTGTGGGTCTAAAAACTCTAAACGCCTTGCGTGTAAGAACATTCTTGGGATACCAGCACGGCGAAAATGTTCATTAATTAAATCCTGACCGTATTTAGGGTCGCCTATTAATGGAAAACCTGCCGAAGTAGAGTGCACCCGAATTTGATGCGTGCGCCCTGTGACTGGTTCAGCTTCAATCAGGGTTAAACCTTGGTGTTTTTTAATGATTTTAAAGCGCGTTAACGAAGCTTTGCCTTCTTTAAAGTCAGCAATACGCATACGCCTTTCGCCCGAAGGTGAAGAAGCCCTGTCTATCGGGGCATTAATTTCTGACAGGTTTTCTGGCCAATTACCCAATACCCAAGCTTGGTAAAATTTCCCCATGCTTTGTTCGCGCAACTGATCTTGTAAAAAGTTAAGCGCTTGGCGCGATTTAGCCAACAAAATACAGCCTGAAGTGTCTTTGTCTAAGCGATGCACTAACTCAAGGTCGGGTAATTCAGGACGAACTTGGCGCAGCGCTTCAATTAAACCAATCCGCACACCGCTGCCGCCATGCACCGCTAAACCAGCAGGCTTGTTAAACACTAACACTGCTTCGTTTTCAAACAGCAACGCTGGGCCTTCTAATAACTCGCGCAAACCCGCGCCAACAGGTGTTTGTGAAGCTTTTTCTGCTAAGCGAATAGGCGGTATACGAACCAAATCTCCAGCTTGCAAACGGGTATCGGCTTTGGCGCGTTTTTTATTAATTCGCACTTCACCCTTACGAATAATCCGATAAACTAAAGTTTTAGGTGCGCCTTTAAGCTGATTAAGCAGGTAGTTATCTAACCTTTGCCCTTCAGCATTGGTGGTTACTTCTAAATAAGTTACTGCCACTTGAGAGCCTACTGTGCTCGACATAAATCAAATTACCTAGGTTGGCTAGTCTTAAAATCGCGTCAGTATACCAAGCTTAGGTGTCTTTTTCTGACCGATTGCTCAGCCCTATGACTGCTGGTATGATGCGATAGCGCGGAAAAGGGCAAAACCCCCTCATGTAGCGCCTGCACCCATAGTCTATTTTGGTGGGTAACACGCAGGCCAGCGCAAAAACATATTTTAGAAGAAACCGCAGCGCAGGCTTGCGAGTTGTGAATTATTTATTTTAAATGAAACGAACAACTTTCATACAGCAGGAAGAGCCTAAAGCTTAACCTGCTCTTTGTTGTGTAAGCACAAAGAAACATAATGCCAACAACACGCCATGTCTGGGCTGCCAGAACCTATGGAAACACCATGAAACGTATGCTAATTAATGCTACCCAGCCAGAAGAGCGTCGGGTAGCCCTTGTTGATGGTCAAAGACTCTATGATCTGGATATTGAATCTGGTTCCAGAGAATCAAAGAAAGCCAATATTTACCGTGGCCGTATAACCCGTGTTGAACCCAGCTTAGAAGCTGCTTTTGTTGACTATGGTGCCGATCGCCACGGTTTTTTACCCTTAAAAGAAATTGGCCGTGAATACTTTGCTAAAAGCACCGGTGAAGGCCGTGGCAATATTCGTGACCTAGTTAAAGAAGGCACAGAAGTTATAGTTCAGGTCGACAAAGAAGAGCGTGGCAACAAGGGTGCAGCACTTACCACCTACGTTAGCCTAGCGGGTCGCTACCTAGTTTTAATGCCTAACAACTCACGCGCTGGCGGCATTTCACGTCGCATTGAAGGCGAAGAGCGCAGCGCATTAAAAGATGCCATGAGCAACTTAAACGTCCCTAACCAAATGGGCGTGATTGTTCGTACCGCTGGTATTGGTCGCGTTAGCGAAGAACTGCAATGGGATTTAGATTACCTAGTAAAAATCTGGGAATCGGTTAACCAAGCAGCGATTGAAAAACCAGCACCCTTTCTTATTTACCGTGAATCTAACGTTATTATTCGCGCTATGCGTGACTACCTACGCCAAGACATAGGTGAGGTGCTGATTGATAACCAAGAAGTTTACGAGCAGGCACTAGGCTTTATTCAGCAAGTTATGCCTTCTTACCAAAGTAAAATTCGTTTTTACCAAGACGATGTACCACTTTTTTCACGCTTCCAAATAGAAAGCCAAATAGAAACCGCCTTCCAACGTGAAGTGAAACTGCCTTCGGGTGGCTCGATTGTTATTGACCACACCGAAGCTTTAGTATCTGTGGACAT
This sequence comes from uncultured Halomonadaceae bacterium, assembly GCA_964368615.1. Taxonomy (GTDB): domain Bacteria; phylum Pseudomonadota; class Gammaproteobacteria; order Pseudomonadales; family Halomonadaceae; genus Marinospirillum. The sequence continues at coordinate 4,573 of CAYJCB010000043.1, forward strand.
TAACTCAGCACGTGCCACGCGCGGCGGCGACATTGAAGAAACTGCGCTACAAACCAACCTAGAAGCAGCCGATGAAGTGGCTCGCCAGTTACGTTTACGTGATATTGGTGGCTTGGTGGTTATCGACTTTATTGATATGAGTCCGATTAAAAACCAGCGCGAAGTTGAAAACCGTATGCGCGATGCACTAAAAATTGACCGTGCACGGGTACAAATTGGCCGTATTTCACGTTTTGGCTTATTAGAAATGTCGCGCCAGCGTTTGCGTCCTTCCTTAGGTGAAACCAGCGGCATGGTTTGCCCACGCTGCGAAGGCCAAGGCACGATTCGTGATGTTAAATCAATCGCTTTGTCTATTCTTCGTTTAATTGAAGAAGAAGCCATGAAGGAAAATACCGCACAAATTCGTGCTGTATTGCCAGTTAGTGTTGCAACTTTCTTGCTTAACGAAAAACGTTCACCTTTATATGACATAGAAAAACGCCAGCAGGTTGAAGTGTTAGTTATTCCTAACCCTGACATGCACACCCCCCATTACGATGTAGTTAGGGTGCGTGAAGATGAGTTAGGTGAAAGTGAAGTTGTTACCGCTAGCTATGAACTAGATGTTAGCGAACACAACGACAAAGAACCAATTAGCAACAATGACAAAGCAACTGGCTTTGTAGAAGCAGCGGTACAAAACGTTATTCGTACTACGCCAGCACCTGTCGCTAGCACTCAAGAACAAGACAAGCCAGCTGCAGCTAAACCAGCGGTGGCTGTAGAAACTAAAGCCAAGCCAGGTTTACTGGGCCGCTTCTTTAATGCGTTATTTGGTGGCTCAGATACCAGTCCAGAAAAAAGTGAAGTTGTGGTGGCTAAACCAGTTAACACAACGCCTAGCACAACGACTAATACCACGCCAAACGATAAACCACGCAATGAACGAGCGCGTCCGAATCGTACACGGCCCGACAACAACCAGCGTAACAACCGTCAACGTCCTGCCGATACACGCCGTCCTAATAATCGCCGCGACGAAAACACTACGCAAAATGACACCCAGCGCTCAGAAAGCACGCGTTCAGAAAGCACGCGTCAAGAAACAGCACGCCCAACCGTAGCTGCTGTTGCACAGGTTCAAGATAGCAACGCGCCACCTAAACCAACGCGCACTAACCCACGTAATCGCCGCCGCAACAAGGTAGCCACTGGCGATGCAGCAATAGCACCTGATTTCAACAAGCTAAAAGCAGCCGAGCAGTTAGCAGCAACCCTTGAAGAAAAGCCGGTTATTGACGAAAAAACATTGACCGAGCAGCAAGCACCAAGTGTTGATAAAGTAACGGCTGTGGCTAAACCAGAAATACTACCAGAAGTACTAGTAGTGGCAGAAACGGCAGAAGTAACAACCCATGCAACTGAAATAAAAGAAGAAGTTGCTACCGAGTTAACTAACAGCCAAGCAGCTCCTTTGGTTGCAGCAGCAGAAAAAGAAAACTTAGTAGAAGATAAGTACAAACGCCACTCTAACCGCACCAATAGAGAAGCAACTAATACTAATGAAGCTAAACGTGAAACAACAGAAGCTGAAGCAACAGAAACTGCAGCAGTTGCCCAAGTAACCCAACCAGTGGAACAGGCAACCGAACTAGTAGCAAAAGTAGCAGCGGTTGCCATTGCCGAACCTGCAACTCACGAAGCTGCAACTCACGAAGCTTTAGCAGTACAAGAAGCCTCAGCAACAATAGAGCCAGAAGCGCCAGTAGTTGCCGCAGAAGCTGTGATTCAAGCGGTAACAGAACCTGAAATTAAAGTTGAGAGTAAGCCAATCGTAGAAGCAGTTATTGATAACCCTTTTGCACATTTACCGGGGTATCAGCCTTTACCGGGTCGTGCACCTAACGACCCACGTGAAGTTCGCCGTCGTAAAAAGATGGAAGAAGAGCTACTAAAAAATGCAGCAGATAACACCTAGTGACTGCTAACTATGCCTGATTAGTAAAGCTATCCATTATTAATCGGCAGTTGCAAAAAGCTCGCTCATAAGGCGAGCTTTTTGTTGGCTGCTGTAAAAGTTACTGAGTAAGCTGTACAAAATTAATGGGCATAAAAAAAGGCTACCCAAATTGGGTAGCCTTTTTATGATGACTAAAATCTAATTATCTAGTTTTAGGCTTAGCTGCTTTCTTAGCTGGCTTAGTTACTTCAGCGACTGGCGCTGCTT
>CAYJCB010000043.1:6881-15098 GCA_964368615.1 uncultured Halomonadaceae bacterium
GCTTTCTTAGGCTTAATAACGTCGGTTATTTTCAGCTTCACATAACTACCCGGTGCAGCTTCGATTGCCGTTAATTTACCGTTGCTAGGATCACGCGCAGCGACTTGGCTAGCTGAGTCAGCGTACTTATTGCTAGTTACCCATTCTTGCCAATCTGGCCACCAAGAACCTTCATGCTTATCAGCGCCTGCAAACCAAGCGTCAGGATTTTCAGCAATCGTATCGTTGGTCCAGTAACCGTACTTAACCTTATTGGGTGGGTTAACAACACCCGCAATATGGCCAGAACCAGACAAAACAAACTTAACCGGTCCAGAGTGAACCTGAGCGCCCTTGTAAGTAGATTTCCACTTAGCAATGTGATCTTGAATCGTCGAGATAAAATAAGCCGGTGTTTTAATTTGGCTTAAATCAATTTTCACACCATCAACTTCAATACCACCAGGTTGAATCAACTTGTTGTCTTGGTACATGTTGCGCAAGTAGAACTTGTGCATAGCTGCCGGCATATTTGTACCGTCAGTATTCCAATACAAAAGGTCAAAGGCAGAAGGACGCTCGCCTTTTAGGTAGTTGTTAATAAAGAATGACCAGAAAAGATCATTTTCACGCAACAGGTTAAAACTGAAAGCCATAGCACGGCCATCTAAATAACCCATACGGTCTAATTTCTTTTCGATACCTTCCAAGCTGACTTCATTAATGAAAACACTAATTTCGCCCGGATCAGAGAAATCTTGCAAAGTTGCCATGTAAGTTACTGACTTAACACGACTTGCTTGATCTTTAGCCGTTAGGTAAGCAACTGTTGAAGACGTTAAAGTACCGCCGATGCAATAAGAAAGCAGGTTAACATCAGCTTCACCCGTTTGCTCTTTAACCGCATCCATAGCAGCCAAGGGGCCTTCATGCATGTATTCAGCCCAACCATAGTCACGCATTTCAGGACCTGGATTAGCCCATGAAATAATAAATACCGTGTGACCTTGATCGGTTAACCATTTAACCAGCGAGTTACTTTCACGCAAGTCTAAAATGTAATATTTGTTAATCCAAGGTGGAACGATTAACAAAGGTGTCTTGAACTGTTTGTCAGTCGTAGGCTGATATTGAATTAACTGGATCAGTTTATTCTGAAAAACCACTTGGCCCGGAGTTGTCGCAACGTTTTCACCTAAAGTAAAGGCGCTAACATCGGTCATAGTTACGTTCAAGCCATCAGCACTTTCTTTTAAATCTTTACTTAACTGTTCCATACCCTGAATTAGGTTTTTGCCTTTCGTCTCGATAGTACGACGAACAACTTCAGGGTTGGTGAACACAGAGTTAGAGGGTGCGTTAGCATTCACAAGTTGACGTGTATAAAAGTCAACCTGTTGACGGGTATGATCTTTTAAACCATCAACGCCATGCACAACATTAAAAATGCTACGCGATTGAAGCAGGTAAGTCTGTTTAATAAAGCTATAAATTAAATTTTCAGACCATTCTGGATCAGCAAAACGTCGGTCATCTCTTGCTGGTTCAATGACTGGCTCAACGTCTTTGTTGCCCAACAACTGGCGCACAGTGTTTTGCCATAATTGTGTTTGACTCTGCATTAAACTCATTTGCTCGTCAAACAACACAGTAGGGTTAGCTGCCAGCTGCTCACCTAACTCTTGAAAATTCCCACCTAAATCGTTAAGCAACGATGATGATGCATCACCAGCATTACCTTCGTTACGACCCATAAACTGTTGGACGACAGACTTATAACGGTCATTAGCCTCATTCATCCATTTGAACATTTCAGCAGGATCAAACAACTCACTACCTGATTGCTGCTTATTAGTCTCTTCAGCCATTCAGCATTCTCCCTTTTATCTATCTACAAAAAAAAGGGGCTAATTTAGCCCCTTTTTTTACTTATTTAAATGCTTGGAGCCTAAGCTAGTAATAAATATTACTTAGCAGCAGGCTTAGCAGCAGCAGACTTGGCAGCCTTGTCTTCAGAAGCTTTATTGAAAGCTTGAGCGCGAGACTCTTCCATAATCTTTTCAATTTCAGCTTTGAATTCCATGCTCATGTCAGCCATAGTTTTTGCATCTTCAAGAACTTTCTTGCTTAAAGTGCTCATCATTTCAGCTTGTGAAGTGCTGTAATCACGAACGCCATCAGCATCTTTAACTGAAGTAGCTTGCTTCATCTGGGTTAAACCCATTTGGCTGTAAGCTTTTAAAGCTTCAAGTTGAAAATCAGTCATCTTTTCCATGTTCTCAACCAACAACGCATTAATTTTACGCATAGGGTTGTACATGTTTTTAGTCTGTTCAGAAAAAGCATTCATTACTTTGTCTTGCATAGTTTTATCTTGCATCATTATATTTCTCCAAAGTTACATTCTGTTTCAGGGCTTACACCCTGCTTAATTTTTGTATGAGTCAGACACCCATACATTAAACTTTAATACATTAAATCACACTGCAACTCTTATTCCTTGAGTGCAGTTTCTACTATAGCATTTAGCTAATTATTTTTGTGCTAGTTTATTAAATAAGACACTAATTTTGGTGGTTAGCTGTTATTTTTACCATAACTAGACATCAGGTCCATCATCATTTTTTGATAACTGTTCACTGAGTCAAAACTTTGTGAAAAATACGGCTTAATAAGAGACAAGGCATCGTAACCTTCAACACCAGCTTCCATTTGCTCAGAAATCTTCCTCATTAACTCTTCCTGAAAGTGCTGCACATCAGGCAAACCCATTGCCTTACGAAACTCTTCAGGTGTTATATCGAATTCAACATTGATCTTCACAAGCCTACTCCACGTAAATTCGTAATTTTTAGCCATCTATGTTAGACAGTATGACATATATAAGACAGTTGCGAAATAAGTTACAGCCTAGTGCATTAGTCAAACACTAGAAAAAAGCCCCTAGCGTTACTTTTAAAGTAGATACCACCAAAAAATAGCTATGCACCTAATAAACAACTAAAAGATGCATAAAAAAAACTAGATAACACTAGATGGTATAACGGGTGTTATTTGTTTAACACCGGCATTCTGGCCCCGATTACGCAGCAAGTGATCCATCAGTACCAGTGCTAACATAGCTTCTGCTATTGGGGTTGCTCGAATACCAACACAAGGGTCATGACGGCCAGTAGTAATTATTTCACAAGGCTCACCTTTAATATCGACACTTTGCCCTGGTAAACGCAGGCTAGAAGTAGGCTTTAAAGCAATACTAACTGTAATGGCTTGGCCGCTAGAAATTCCGCCCAAAATACCACCTGCCTGATTGCTTAAAAAACCTTTTTGGCTCATTTCATCACGGTGCTCACTGCCTTTTTGTTCAATAGAAGCAAAACCAGCACCCACTTCAACGCCTTTAACAGCATTAATCGACATCATGGCATGGGCAATTTCAGCATCTAACCGATCAAAAATCGGCTCACCTAAACCCGGTGGCACACCTTCAGCCACAACATTAATACGCGCACCAATAGAATCACCTTCTTTACGAAGAGCGTCCATATAGGCTTCCATTTCTGGCACTTTATCGGGGTCTGGGCAAAAGAAGGGGTTACGCTCAACTTCTTCCCAGTGCAGCTTTTCAGTTTTAATGGGGCCTAGCTGCGATAAGTAACCACGAATAACAATACCATGCGTTTCTAGTAGGTATTTTTTAGCAATCGCGCCAGCTGCGACGCGCATCGCTGTTTCACGCGCAGAACTACGCCCACCGCCACGATGGTCGCGAATACCGTATTTTTGCTGATAAGTATAATCAGCATGAGCAGGACGAAACTGCTCTTGTATTTTGCCGTAGTCTTTAGAGCGTTGGTCGGTATTTTCGATCAGTAAACCGATGGGCGTACCCGTTGTTTTACCTTCAAATACACCTGATAGAATTTTTACTTGATCGTCTTCACGTCTTTGCGTGGTATGACGGCTAGTACCGGGTTTACGGCGATCTAAATCTAGCTGTAAATCCGCTTCCGTTAATTCCATGCCAGGTGGGCAACCATCAATGATTGCACCTAAGGCTAGACCGTGGCTTTCACCAAAAGTGGTGACAGTAAAAAGTTTCCCAAAGGTATTACCCGACATAACTTAGGCTTCCGTTTAAATAATTAACAAGGTATTTTTATTTTGCAGCAGCAGTAAAGTCAGCTTGAAATTCATCAAGTTGCTCTGCTGTTAATACAAAAACACCACGGGCTTGAGACTCAAATTCGACCCATAAAAAAGGCACTTGTGGAAAAAGAGCTTCTAAATGCGTTTCACTATTGCCCACTTCAACCACTAATAAACCACCGTCATTTAGGTGTTGTCTAGCTTGGGCTAAAATAACTTTCACTAAATCTAAACCATCTTCACCAGCCGCCAGCGCCAGCTCAGGTTCTTGATGATATTCTTCTGGCATAGCAGCTAAATCTTCTGCATCAACGTAGGGCGGATTACTAACAATTAAGTCAAACTTATCGCTTGTTTCTAAACCTGCAAACAAATCAGAAGTAACTGCTGCAACCCTTAAATCTAAATGATGGCGGCTAATATTTTCTTTAGCAACATCTAAAGCATCTTGCGAAATATCACTCAGCACCACTTCAGCCGTTGGAAAGGCATAGGCACAAGCAATGCCAATACAGCCACTGCCCGTACATAAATCTAAAATTTTTGCCGGTGTGTGCGTTTCATCAAACCAAGGTTCAAAACAATTCAGAATCAGCTCTGCAATGGGTGAACGTGGAATCAACACCCTAACATCAACCTTAAAAGGTAAACCAGCAAACCAGCTTTCACCTAATAAATAAGGCAAGGGGGTACGGGTTTCACAACGCTGCTTAATTAAGCCAATCAATTTTTCGCGCTCTAACTGAGTAAGACGCGCATCTAACAAGCTTTCATCAGTATCCCAAGGTAGGTGCAAACTGCCTAAAACTAAATGCCTAGCTTCGTCCCAAGCGTTATCCGTGCCATGCCCATAATATAAGTGATTTTTGTTAAAATTAGTCAACGCCCAGCGCACAAAATCACGTAGGGTTTTTAGTTCTTGAACTAACGAAGTGGTGGTTTGATTAGTAATTGGGCTCATCGCTGCGTAATTTCCTAAGTTGGCGTGTGTTGGCGTGTTAACATTCATTCAGTTTAACATAAGGAGTAAAAAGTGAGCCCTGAGAATGACCCCAATGACGATCATAATTTATTCCGTGAATTAATGAAGGGGGTTCGGCCCGTTCAGCAAAACCTTGCTGACACAGGTAAACCACGTCGGGTTAAAGACATTAATCACCTAGCTCGCCAGCAAGCGGCGACTAGTGAATTTAGCTCCTTAACTGATTTAGGCATATCCGATGGCCAAGTAAGGCCGGTTAATCCAGGTGAAAGCTTAGTTTTTCACATACCCGACCTTCCTTTACGCACCTTACAGGAACTTAAAAAAGGTCTGTTAAGCTGGCAAGAAGGCCTAGACTTACATGGTTTTACGATAGAAAATTCGCGTGCGGCTTTAAGTGAATTCATTCGTGATGGACGCACTTCAGCCAGTCGTTGTTTACTACTAGTGCATGGCAAGTCTTACAATCATGAAGGGGAAGTACCTAGCATTAAATCACACGTTAACGTTTGGTTAAGGCAAATGCCTGAAGTTTTGGCATTTTGTTCTGCATTACCTAAAGATGGCGGCACAGGTGCACTTTATATATTGCTACGTACCCGTAAACGTTAAGCATCTAAACATTAAGTAAATAATAGTTTAAAGAGGGGCCAATGAAACTTAGTGACCTGCATCAGTTTGAGCAATTTTCACAGTTATCTGATGAGCAGCTAATATTGCTAAAACCTAGCATGAGAATCAAACGCTGCGATGCTGTTGGAGACCTTATTTTGCCATTAGGTTCAGATTCAGACTTAGAGTTTTTTTTACTAAAAGGCAAGGTAGAACTAACGACTGAAGATAACCGTCAATTTGAAATACAAGCTGGCTCACCTGAAGCAAGATTAAGTATTGCGCGATTAAGGCCTAGCATCTATGAAGTAAAAAGTGCCTCAACAGCCATTTTAATTGCGTTACCTGGAAAGCTTTTGACTCAGCAAGTTAAAGCTTCAGTTATTAGTAGTGCCAACACTGAGCAACTTTCACCAGTAGCAAAACGCCTGTATAACCACTTAAAGCAAGCTTTAGAAGATAAAAAATTTACACTGCCTAGCTTACCAAGCGTTGCCCTGAAAGTTAGAAAAGTGTTGGAGCAAGAAGAACCAGAAATAGCTGAATTAGAAAGAGTAATTAACAACGACCCTTCTATAAGCGCCAAGTTAGTTGCTGCTGCCAATAGCGCACTTTATCACCGTGGTAGCCCTTGCAGAACCTCGGCTGATGCCATTATGCGCTTAGGTTTAGAGACAACTTCACAATTAGTTATGTTGTTTTCTTTACGGCAGTTATTTAAAGCCAAACAGCCTTGGGTTAAAACTCGCATGGTAAAAACTTGGGAGCAAGGTGTAAGAGTTGCTGCCATTTGTCAGCTGTTAACCCTGCACCACCCACATTTATCTGGCGATCAAGCCTTGCTGATTGGCTTAATTCACAACCTAGGTGAGTTAGCTATTTTAAAATTTATTGACGACCTAGATAAATTAAACCCAGTCGAGATGGAGCAAGTGCTTGAAGAGCTGATGCCAGAAGCTGGTGTTTTACTGCTAAGTAGTTGGAATTTTGATTCAGAAATCATTGACAGCATTAGTCAGCTAAACAACTGGTATACCGAAACGAAAGGGCAAAAAGCAACATTAAGTGACCTACTTAAAGTTGCTCGTATACATAGCACAATAGGTACACCTAACCAATACCGTTACCCACGTTTAGATGAGCTTCCAGCTTTTCATAAACTAGCTAAGCAAGGCTTAACAGAAGACTTTAGCCTTGCATTAATAGACGATGCAGCCGAACAAGTGGCAGAAATGCAAACCATGTTCGGGCTTTAAAGGTTTAGTTTTCATTCACGAAAACAGACCTCAACAACAAAGTCACCACTTTCCACATGAAAGGGTATTAAAATTTTTGGCCCATAAGCACTGTGCAAAATTTTATGCCCTTCACCAACAAAAGTAACTGGCTGCGACAAATAAAAGTTAAAGCCTTTTTCAGACAAAATCTTTTTTGCACCACCCGATACTATGTTGGTGATTTCACCCACTAGGTCGCGTACGGTTTCATCAATTTGAGTCGGGCGCTCGCCCAGCATACGCTCGACTATATCCATAGCCACTGGTTCTGAAAAACTGATCGCCATAGAACCTGCGGTGTGCTCACCCATCAAGTCTATAAACCCAGTCACTACACCTCGGGCAATATTGTCTTCCTTCAATACTGGTTTCCCTACCTGAGGTTGAAGCTCACACATGGTGCGTAATACATTAACCATGGCAAGAAGAAAGGGGTTAATAAAATCTGCGCGCATAGAAACAACCCTAATATAAGAGATTAAATGTAAAGCTTACCGTAAAGAAAATACAAAAGGGAGGTATAGTTAAGAAAGGTTACATTTATAAATGCAAAAAGGCGTAGAAGTTTACGTTTACGTCAACTTCCTCTAGTGCTATGTTAGTGACTATAACTATACAAAAACTAGGAGGCATACCTATGCACCAGCAAGCCCTTTGGCAACCTTCAAAAGCCAGCATTGCCGCTAGCCCACTCGCTGCTTTTATGCTGCAAGTTAATGAAAACTATCAACAAAAAATAACTAGCTATGAAGAACTCTTCCAATGGAGCAATGCTAACTCAGCCGAGTTTTGGGCACAAATTTGGGATTTTGGTGGCGTTGTTGCCGCAGAACAAGGTAGCCAAGCTTTAGTCGATGCACACAAAATGCCCGGTGCGCGTTGGTTTCCTGACGCTAGATTAAACTTTGCCCAAAACCTTTTAAAGTTTCGTGATGATCGCCCTGCGCTTATTTCTTTGCATGAAAATGGACAGCGCACTGCTTTAACCCATGCTCAACTTTACGACCAAGTTGCACAAATTGCTGCTGCTTTACAAAAAGCAGGGGTTAAACCAGGTGATAGAGTCGCGGGTTTTGTTCCCAACTGCCATTACGCCTTAATTGCCATGCTTGCCGCTACCAGCTTGGGCGCTATCTGGTCTTCCTGTTCACCCGACTTTGGTTTTAATGGTGTACTCGATAGATTTGGGCAAATTCAGCCCAAGTTTTTATTTGCGAC
>CAYJCB010000044.1:0-15084 GCA_964368615.1 uncultured Halomonadaceae bacterium
AAACGCTTGTTGTTCAATAGCCTTCGGGCTTCTTGAGAAAGCTTAGCCGTGCTAAGGTATAGCGATTTTGACCTGTCTGGCAAGTCTTGATCCTTCGATTGGTTTGCGTAATGACGTGGAGTTCCTGAATGACGAGCGCAAGGGAAACAGACCAGCGATTGGTCGAACGTGTTCAAAAGGGCGATAAACGTGCTTTTGATCTTCTAGTAAAAAAATACCAACATAAAATTATTGCGCTGGTTGGGCGCTATGTAAACGACCACCATGAGCAACAAGACATAGCTCAGGAAGCTTTTATTAAAGCTTATCGGGCGATTGGTAATTTTCGGGCTGAAAGTGCTTTTTACACTTGGATGTACCGAATTGCCATTAATACTGCTAAAAACCATTTAGTGTCTAGGGGGCGTCGCCCACCGGGTACTGACGTTGAAGTTGAAGATGCTGAAAACTTTAGTCTAGCCGAAGGTATGCGTGACAGCGCCTCACCCGAAGCTATTTTAATGCGCGACGAATTAGAAGAGCGTATTTTTGCAACGCTTAACAAGCTACCTGATGATTTAAAAACTGCGATTAGTTTGCGTGAATTTGAAGGGTTAAGTTACGAAGATATTGCAGAGGTTATGCAGTGTCCAGTTGGCACAGTGCGGTCTCGTATTTTTCGCGCCCGTGAAGCCATCGACAAGGCAATAGCGCCTTTAGTTAAATCGCTAGACGCTGCAGATTAGCAACAGCAGCCACATACACACAAAAAAGATAAGGGTTTTTTAATCTTTTAATAAAACCAAATGGATTAGTCACTGTCTAGGATAGAACAAGAGCATCATCGTTTATTATTAATGAGGTATCTGGCATGACAGAAAAGCTACACCAGTCTCTTTCTTCTATTATGGACGGCGCTGGTGATGACTTGGAGCTGCCGCGTCTATTGAGTGCTATGCAGGCATCACCAGACGTGAACAAAGAACTAGGCGACAAGTGGCGACGCTACCACTTAGCGCAAAGCTTGTTGCGTGGCGAGTTACGTGGAGAGCTGCGTGGCGAGTTACATAAAGCAGCCAACCCTAAAACCGCACAGCTCGATATTTCAGCAGCAGTTATGCAGCAGCTTGAAGATGAAAACGTAAGTTTTACTGATACTGATACAAGTGCTGACACGAATACTGAACAACGCCCTGAACGTGGTCAGTGGTTGCGTGGCGCTGCTTTAGCGGCTTCTGTAGCCCTGTTGGTAATTACTGGTACGCAAATTTATAACCTTAGCCAAGAAGGTAATGCTGCAACGCCTGCTTTTGCTGCACAAGACTCTAGGGTGCCCATAACCAACCCAAAAATTGAAGCTAGTTTAGTTGCCTCTGATTGCCAGTCACAGTTATTTTCAGGCACTTCAATGATTAGGTTTCCTGTTGAAATATCACAACGCAAACCTTGCAGTAATCAGATACAAACCTTTTCGCCTTTGTTAAGTGCACAGCAGTCTAGCAAACAAGGCATTACCCCAGTTTCATCACGCTAGTTATTAGGATTTTATTAGATGACTTGGGTGACACAAGAGGCTGAAGTGATTGCGCTAACCTATAATGGGCAGGTGCAAGTAAAAGCCTGCGCAGCACAAGGTTGCGGTGCTTGCAGCTTAGCCGGTGGTTGTGGGCAGGGTTTGTTGTCGCGCTGGTTGCTGCGCCGCACACCTAGCTTAACAATAGCAACCGATGTGCCATTAGCAATAGGCGATAAAGTTTTATTGGGGCTAGAAGCTACCCAGCTAAATAAAGCCGCGTTGTTGCAGTTTTTACTACCCTTGTTGACCTTGCTAACAGCTGCCATGCTGGCTGAGTTCTTAGGTATTACCACTGGTTTTAAACTTTTTTTAATTGCTTTAGTAGGTTTAAGTGTTGGCTTAGTTTTGGCTAGGCTACTTGCTGCTAACAGCCCACTTAAATTTTTACGTCTGTTAAAGCCTTCAACTTCATCTTTAGCGAACAACAACAACCGGAGTTAACTCATGTTGAGTAAAAGAACCTCTTTTCAGGCGGTATCTTTCACCCTATTACTGGCATGTTCTTGGCTAGTAACTGCTGCTAATTTACCCGACTTTACCCAACTGGTTGAAAGGGCAGCGCCTGCTGTTGTCAACATTAGCACCACGCAAATTGTACAAAAACGCACTTCACGCCTACCACAGCTACCACAAGAAGTGCCAGAAATTTTTAGGCATTTTTTTGGTGAGCTACCCGAAGGGCTGCAACAAGAGCCTTCACAAAAAAGCCGACAATCCTTAGGCTCAGGCTTTATTATTTCTGAAGATGGTTATATTTTAACCAACAATCATGTTATCGAAAATGCCGATGAAATAGTGGTGCGTTTAAGCGACCGCCGCGAACTAATCGCCAAACTGATTGGCAGCGATGCTTCTAGCGATCTAGCCTTGCTTAAAATTAGCGCCAAAGGCTTGCCAGTTGTAACAATGGGTAATTCTGACCAGCTAAAAGTGGGCGAGTGGGTTTTGGCTATCGGTTCACCCTTTGGTTTTGACCATTCAGTAACCGCTGGCATTGTTAGTGCTAAAGGCCGTTCTTTACCCAACGAAACTTATGTGCCTTTTATTCAAACCGATGTAGCCATTAACCCAGGTAATTCAGGTGGACCACTGTTTAACCTAGATGGCGAAGTGGTGGGTATTAACTCACAAATTTATACTCGCTCAGGCGGTTTTATGGGCTTATCGTTTGCTATTCCTATGCAAGTGGCTTTAGAAGTTGTTGACCAACTTAAAAGCCAAGGCCGCGTTAGCCGTGGCTGGTTAGGTGTTGCCATTCAAGACATTAGCCGTGATTTAGCAGAATCCTTTGGGCTAGAAAAGCCGCAAGGTGCTTTGGTTGCTAACGTTGATAGTAAAGGCCCAGGCGCAAAAGGCGGCTTAATGGCTGGCGATATTATTCTACAAGTGAATAGCCAAACTATTAACACTTCAGCCGATTTACCGCCTGCTGTGGGGCGTATTCGCCCAAATGAAAAAGGGCGTTTTTTAATTATTCGCAACGGCTTGCAAAAAACACTCAACATTGCTGTAGGTGAGCGCCCCGATGAAGCGCAAGTCAGCAACAGCAAAAAAGATGATGAAAAATCAGCACCAGCACTGGCTGATCGACTTGGCTTAAAAGTAGAAGTTATACCAGCGGGCTTAAAAGAACGCTGGTTTATTGACAAAGGTGTACAGGTTGCTGAAGTAAGCCCTGAAAGTGCAGCAGCACTTGCCGGTGTGCGCCGTGGCGATGTGCTAGTGTCAATTGCTGGTAAAGAAATTACTAGCCCAACCCAGTTTGCTAAGCTTGTTAAAGCGCTGCCTACAAATCAGTCGATTGCGGTGCGCCTCGTCAGACGTGGCAACCCTATCTTTGTTGCTTTGCGAATTGATGACTAGCACTATTAATAACTAGCACTTGACTGTTAGCGTTTCTTTGCTATCGCTTATCAGGTAAACTTTAGCGCACTTTTTTCGGGTAATGCAGCCTAGTTAATCTAGGCTGTGCTGCCTTCAATGTTTTCTGTCTAAATTCCGATGCAGGTGAACGTGAATAGTCTTAAACATATTCGTAACTTTTCCATCATCGCCCACATCGATCATGGTAAATCTACTCTGGCAGATCGCTTTATCCAATTTTGTGAAGGATTAAGCGACAGAGAAATGAAACAGCAAGTGCTCGATTCTATGGATCTGGAGCGCGAACGCGGCATAACAATTAAAGCCCAAAGCGTTACGCTTAACTACACCTCGTTAGCAGGTGATGTTTATCAACTTAACTTTATTGATACACCTGGCCACGTTGACTTTTCTTATGAAGTTTCGCGCTCGTTAGCGGCTTGTGAAGGTGCGTTATTAGTGGTTGATGCCGGTCAGGGCGTTGAAGCCCAGTCAGTTGCCAACTGCTACACCGCCATTGAACAAGGTTTGGAAGTAGTCCCCATTTTAAATAAAATGGACTTACCCCAAGCCGACCCAGACCGTGTTGCACAAGAAATCGAAGACGTTATTGGCATAGATGCCACCGATGCGGTGCGCTGTTCAGCCAAAAGTGGTTTAGGTATTCAAGACGTTGTTGAGCGTTTAATTACCCAAATTCCACCGCCTGAAGGCGACCCTAATGCGCCTTTGCAAGCTTTAATTGTTGACTCTTGGTTTGATAATTACCTAGGCGTGGTTTCGCTGTTGCGTATTAAAAACGGCACGCTTAAAAAAGGCGATAAAATTTTAATTAAATCAACCGGCAGAACTTGGGATGCCAACGGCGTAGGTATTTTCACACCTAAGCGTGTTGAAACTGGCTGCCTAAAAGCCGGTGAAGTGGGTTATCTAGTGTCGGCAATTAAAGAAATTCATGGTGCGCCAGTGGGCGATACCGTGACTCATGCTAAAACGCCTGACGTAGCCAACTTACCTGGTTTTAAAAAGGTTTCCCCACAAGTTTATGCCGGTTTATTTCCAGTATCGGCTGAAGATTTTGAAGAATTTCGTGATGCGTTAGATAAGCTTTCGTTAAACGATGCTTCGTTATTTTTTGAACCCGATAGCTCTGAAGCACTAGGGTTTGGTTTCCGCTGCGGCTTTTTAGGTATGCTGCACATGGAAATTATTCAAGAGCGTTTAGAAAGGGAATACGACCTTGATTTATTAACCACCGCACCTACCGTTGGTTATGAAGTTGTCATGAAAAATGGCGAAGTCATTCGGGTTGACAACCCAACCCACATGCCCGACCCAGCTGGCATAGCTGAAATGCGTGAACCCATTGCCCGTTGCACCATTCTTACCCCACAAGACATGGTTGGCGCCTGTATTACGCTGTGCACTGAAAAGCGTGGTCACCAAGTAGAAATGTTGTATTTAGGTAGCCAAGTGCAGCTGGTTTACGATATTCCACTAGCTGAAGTAGTGTTAGACTTTTTTGACCGTTTAAAATCGGCTTCTCGTGGCTTTGCTTCCTTGGAATACAGCTTTAATCGTTTCCAAACAGCCAGCCTTGCCCGTTTAGACATTTTAATTAACGGTGAAAAAGTTGATGCGTTAGCACTCATTGTTCACCATGATATAGCCGTCAGCCGTGGTCGTAGCCTTGTTGAAAAAATGCAGGAATTAATTCCAAGGCAAATGTTTGATGTTGCTATTCAAGCTGCCTTGGGTGGACAAATTGTTGCACGTTCTACTGTAAAAGCACTACGCAAAAACGTAATTGCTAAATGTTATGGTGGTGATGCCAGTCGTAAGAAGAAACTATTAGAGAAGCAAAAAGCCGGTAAGAAGCGTATGAAGCAGGTAGGCCGTGTGGAAATTCCACAAGAAGCTTTCCTTGCTGTATTACAGATAGATAACTAGGAACTTAATAACTTATGCATCTAGATTTCTCACTTATCCTAGTCGTGGCAACCCTGGTGACAGGGTTGGTCTGGCTGCTAGACAAGCTAGTGTTTAAAAAGCGCCGTGCTAGAAGTCGTTTTCAAGACAAAAAGCCCGGTTTAGTGGTGGAATACTCTAATTCGTTTTTTCCAGTGCTGGCGTTGGTATTAATTTTGCGTTCGTTTTTATTTGAACCCTTTCAAATTCCATCAGGCTCGATGCTGCCAACGCTAAAAATTGGTGATTTTATTCTGGTGAACAAGTTCAGCTATGGCGTGCGTTTGCCGGTTATTCATACGCGCATTATTCCTGTTAACGATCCAAAACCTGGCGATGTAGCCGTATTTCGTTACCCTTTAGATGAGCGTTTAAATTATATTAAGCGTGTTATTGGTGTGGCGGGTGATAAAATCAGCTATGAAAACAGCCATTTACACATTAATGGTCAGCCTGTTGGTCGCCAATTAATTGAAAAAAATCCGGTAGAATCACCTAAAGAAGAATTATGGCAAGAACAGCTAGGTGAAGTGAATTATTCGGTTTATAACTACCCAACACCCACTTACAATTTCCCAGAAATAACCGTACCTGAAGGCTACTATTTTGTGATGGGCGATAACCGCGATCACAGTAATGACAGCCGTTTTTGGTGCCAAGCCCAACCACACAATGAAACAGGCTGCTTAATTATTCCTGGTTACGCTAACGACCGTGGTGCGCCATTGGTTATGGGCTTTGTAGCTGAAGAAAACCTAGTGGGTCGCGCTTTTGCCGTGTGGATGCATTGGCCAAAACTGTTGAGCTTGCCAAAATTTAGTGCTATTCGCACCATCGAGTAATTTGAGTGAAAGAAAATCTACAACCACTAATCAGGGCGATAGGTCACACGTTTAACGACCAAGACCTATTGTTACTAGCACTAACCCACCGCAGCTTTGGTAATAATAATAACGAACGCCTAGAATTTTTAGGCGATTCAATTGTTAACTTTATTATTGCTGAAGACCTTTATCAACGCTTTCCACAGGCACGCGAAGGGCAGTTATCGCGCCTACGCGCTCGCCAAGTAAAAGGAACTACCCTTGCTGAAGTTGCCCGAGAGTTTAATTTAGGCGATTACTTGCGCTTAGGTTCTGGTGAACTTAAAAGTGGTGGCTTTCGCCGTGAATCCATTCTTGCTGATGCGCTTGAAGCCATTATTGGCGCTATTTACCTAGACGCAGGTATGGACGTTGTTAAAGAGCGGGTATTAAGTTGGTTTGCTGCACGTTTAAGTGCAATGAGCTTAAGTGATACTCAAAAAGATCCAAAAACGCGGCTGCAAGAATATTTACAGTCGCGTCAAAAACCCTTGCCTGTCTACGATGTTATTCACGTTGAAGGCGAAGCCCACGCACAACTTTTTACAGTTGAATGCGTGATTGAACAGTTAGATTATCGACCCCTAGGCATAGGTTCTAGTCGTCGGTTTGCCGAGCAAGAAGCCGCTGAAAAGGTTTTGCAGGCATTGGAGGTTAAAGTTAAATGAGTACCAGCCGCTGTGGTTATGTTGCAATAGTAGGTCGCCCGAATGTGGGTAAATCAACCCTACTAAACCGTATTTTAGGTCAAAAAATCAGTATCACCTGTAAAAAACCCCAAACCACGCGCCACCAGATTATGGGGATTCATACCGAAGGCGACGTACAAACTATTTACGTTGACACCCCAGGTATGCACGTGGCTGAAGGCACGCGCGACAAAGCCATTAACCATTATATGAACGATGCTGCCAAGCAAGCCTTGCGCGATGTTGATGCAGTGGTATTTTTGATTGATCGCACCAAGTGGATGCCTGAAGATCAGCTAGTTTTAGAGCGCCTAACTTACCTAGAATGCCCCGTTATTTTGGCAATCAACAAGGTCGATTGGCTGGAAGATAAAACTACGCTGCTACCTTTTATTGAAGAAGTCAGCCAAAAGCATGATTTTGCTGCGATAGTGCCAATTTCGGCATTAAGTGGTAAAAAAGTGAATACCTTGGTGCATGAAATTGAAAAACGCCTACCTGAAGGTGAACATTTCTACCCAGAAGACCAAGTAACCGACCGCAGCTTACGCTTTCTTGCCTCTGAACTGGTGCGAGAAAAAATCATGCGTCAGCTAGGCGAAGAACTGCCCTATTCCGTTACCGTTGAAATTGAAGAATTTAAGCAAGAAGGCCGTATTTTGCACATTCATGCCTTAATTTTGGTAGAACGTGAAGGCCAACGCAAAATTGTGATTGGCGATAAGGGCAATCAACTAAAGCTGATTGGCCGTGATGCGCGTTTAGACATGGAAAAAGCCTTTGAAACCAAGGTGATGCTTAACCTTTGGGTTAAGGTTAAAAGTAACTGGTCAGACGATGCACGCGCCCTAAAAAGCTTAGGCTATAACGGGTTGGATTAATCCCCATGGCATCAGCCAGTGAATTTCAACCTGCTTGGCTATTACACTCCCGACCTTATTTAGAAACGAGTGCTTTAGCTTGGCTGTTAACACTGGAAGATGGGCGTTTAAACGCTGTGGTGCGCGGTGTACGCACTAAAAAAAGTCGTTACCGCGCCCTGTTGCAGCCTTTTACTCCCCTATTAGTGAGAGTTGGAGGTCATCAAGAATTAAAAAAGCTGGCTGGTTTAGAGGCAACATCAGCACCCCACTGGCTAGTGGGTGAAGCACTGATTTGTGGCTTATATGCCAATGAATTACTAAGCCGCTTGCTGCTGGCAGGCCAAGCTTGCCCAGCTTTATTTCGTGATTATTCACTGCTGTTACAACTGTTGAATAATCCTGAACAGCGTGAACCTGCCTTACGCCGCTTCGAGTTAAGTCTGTTAGAACATTTAGGTTACCCACTGATTTTTACCGACACCCAAGGCAACCTTCTAGCACAAGAAGGCTTATACCGCTGGCTACCCGAACAAGGTTTTTTAGCCATTCAAGGTGTTGTTGAACCCAATACCAGTATTTTCAGCGGTGCAAACTTGTTAGCAATAGCCGATGATGACTGGCGAGATAAACTAACGCGCCAAATTGCTAAACACTTAACGCGCCAACTGTTAAAACCCTTGTTAGGGTCGAAACCTTTACAGAGTCGGCAGCTTTTTTTACAAATGAAAAAGCCTAAGCCTGACATAACCTTTGCTTGAATTGATCTTGAAGAATGGAGTTTAAAATGAGTCAACGTTTATTGCTTGGAGTCAATATCGACCACATTGCCACCCTGCGCCAAGCAAGGGGCACACGTTATCCAGACCCAGTATTGGCAGCACAAGTTGCCGAACAAGCCGGTGCCGATGGCATTACTTTGCACTTGCGTGAAGACCGCCGCCACATTCAAGAACGCGATGTTGAGCTTATAAAACAAGTGATGCACACGCCCATGAACTTTGAAATGGCGGTGACTGAATTTATGCTTAATTACGCAGAGAAATTAAAAGCTGAGCACGTGTGTTTAGTGCCTGAGCGCCGCGAAGAGCTAACTACCGAAGGCGGTTTAGACGTTGCTGGGCAGCTAGAAAAAGTAACTGCTGCAGTAAAGCGTTTAGCCGCAGTCGGCAGTGAAGTGTCGTTATTTATTGATGCTGACCCTAAGCAAATTGATGCTGCTGTTGCCGCTGGTGCGCCTGCGATTGAACTGCACACGGGTGCTTATGCAGAAGCTGAAACGCCTGAATTGGTTGCTAAAGAATTAAAGCGCATTCAAGAAGGCACTGCCTATGCGTTAAGCAAAGGGCTGATAGTCAATGCCGGTCATGGTTTGCATTACCATAACGTGCAAGCCATTGCTGCGATTGCTGGTATTAACGAACTAAACATTGGTCATGCCATTATTGCGCGGGCTGCCTTTACAGGTTTAGCCGAAGCCATTAAAGAAATGAAAGCCATTATGTTAGCAACAAGGGCTTCATGCTAGACCGATTAACCCAAACCTTTGCGCCTTACCGTGATAGGCGCATGTTAACCCTGTTAATTTTAGGTTTTTCAAGCGGCTTACCTGCGCCTTTAGTGTTTTCTAACCTATCCATTTGGTTAAGGGACTTGGGCGTTAGCCGCACCGAAATCGGCTTGTTTGCTTTAGCCGCTACGCCCTATGCGATTAATTTTTTATGGGCACCCTTGGTTGATAGGTTAAGGCTGCCATGGCTGTCGGCGCGTTTTGGTCGCCGCCGTGGTTGGGCCTTGTTTACCCAAAGTTTATTAATGCTGGCGATTTTTTTATTATCCCTGACTAACCCTGCACAAAATTTAATGTTGGTGGCTTTGGCGGTGCTGTTTGTAACCTTTATGTCGGCCACCCAAGATATAGTGATTGATGCTTATCGCATTGAATTGCTTGAACCACATTTGTACGGTGCTGGCTCTGCTGCAGCCATTTGGGGTTGGCACTTGGGCGGTACGCTAGTTGGCGCTGCGGGTGGTTTAATTTTGGCTGAACATTTTGGCTGGAATACTGCTTACATGGTGTTAGCAGCAGGCATCTTAATTGGCATGGTGGCAGTGCTATTTAGCCCCGAACCTAAGCAAACCATTTCAGCAGCAACGCTAGCCGAAGAATCGCGCGTGTTGGCGCATTTAGACCATTTTAAAGAATTACCTAAGCATTTACGCGCAGCGATGGGCTGGATTTACGTTAGCCTTTTAGCGCCTTTTGCTGAATTTACGCGCCGTAAAGGTTGGCTGTGGATTCTAGCCTTTATTTTTATTTTTAAACTAGGCGATGCTTTATTAGGGCGCATGTCAGGTGTTTTTTACCGTGAGCTAGGTTTTTCGCTGCTAGAAATTGCTGAAGTTTCTAAGCTGTATGGCTTTGGTGCCAACATTGTAGGCATTTTGTTAGGTGGTATTTTGGTGGCACGGGTTGGCATGTTAAAAGCCTTGTTTATTTCTGGTTTAGCCACTGCAACCACCAACTTAACCTATGCTTGGCTAGCCGCTTCAGGGCAATCGTATGCTATTTTTGTAACCGCACTCATCGCTGATAATTTCACAACGGGCTTGGTGACTGTCGCCTTTGTTGCCTACCTTTCTAGCCTGTGTAATTCAGCTTATACTGCAACGCAATACGCACTTTTGTCATCGTTAGGCAACTTGGCACGTATTTGGCTATCAGCTTCAAGCGGCTTAATGGTTGATAAATTAGACGGCGATTGGGCAGTGTTTTTTATGCTAACTGCCGTGATTGCCCTAGCCGGTTTACCTTTACTATGGGTGATTATGCGCCGTTTTCCCATCGCTGCGCCCCAAGCGCCTAATATTCAAAAAGAAGCGCTCGCTATTCAAAAAGAAATTCCTAAGCTCAAAGAAAAAGATAATGGAGCCATTAATCCATGATCCGCAAGTTGTTCCGGTTACGCAAAAAAAGTGATTCTGCTGATTTAAGGGCTAGAGTTTCGTTAGAGCGTGAAGGGAACGAGCAAATAAAGCGCATCAGCCAAGTTGTGCACCGTATCCATTGGACACGTACCATTCTTGGCATTATGTGGACAGCTGGCCCTGTAACCATGCTGGGTTTACTAGGTGGTTTTTACCTAGCTTATGGCAAAGTGCCACCTGCTCAAACCCTACTGTACTTTTTTACCTTTACCGTTTTGTCAGGTTTTATCGCCTTTTTTGCCAAGGTGGTTTATGACATGACACGCGGCCACCTAGTTGAGCAAGCGCAACAAGATGTAAGCGAAGCGATTGATAAACTGGCCGATTTAATTCTGGCCGTGCGCGACTTAATTGTTGGTAGCCACGAAGAAGAAGCTAGGCCACGCGAAGCCGCATTACAGCTGTTGCGTCGTATTGAACTAACCCCTGATGGTGTTGCCTTTGCCGCCCAAGAATTAACAGGCGACAGCGAGCTGGCAAAAATTTTAGGCCGTATTGAAACCTACCGCCGCGCGGGTTTGTATTCACGGGTACGCGACTTAAATCGCCAGCACCGTGAGCGTATAGAAACGGCTTTGCAGTGGCTTAATGATGCTTCCCCTGAAGCCGCAAGCGTGTTGCGCGAACGTTTTCAAGGCGAAGCACCCCAGCTGGAAAAGGGCGTACCGCGTGATGAGTATTTTATTGAGCGAGTATTGGCGGCGATTGAAGAAGATAATTTACTGCTGATGACGCTACAAGACGTTGAAGAAATGCTGATTCTAGCGTTTGAACTCGTCAATGGCCGTGAAATCCCTATGCTGATTTTTAGCTATTCAGGCAAATGGAAACTGGCCAGAGCCTTAGATGATTTAGAATCTAAACGCAGCCATTACCGAATTACCCAAGCCAGCGGCAGTAACCGTATTCGTGCTTTGGCAGGTTTTTTAGTAGAAACCGATGAAGCCATTCACGAGCAACTACCTTACGGTGCTTCAGCGCATGACTTAATTGGGCGCATTGAAGTAATTTTGGATCAAATTGCTGCTGATGTATTAGCTTTGGTGGAATTATCCAATAAAGGGCAACTTGAAAATACAATAGCATTACGCAGCAAAGCAGGGGTTTTGTCTAAATCTTTAATTTTATATAAGGCAGCGCGGCAAGGCTATCAGCAACTTGGTCGGGCGCATGTGACGTTAATTGATGCTTCTGAGAGTTGGAATAAACTCGCCGCACGTTTTGGTGACCAAGCCAGCCAATTAAGATTTGGGCCTGGGCGCAGCGGGTTGCGGATTATTGAACGGGTAGTCTCTTTGGCTGACGAGCAAAAAATTGCCGTGTGTCAGCACTTGGTTAATTACTTGCACGGTGAACAACTAGAAAAACGGGGCCCGCGCTTTTTTACCCGCCGTGATGGGCGTTCACGCCCGTTAACGCTAGAGGGTGCACGTCAACTAGCGGTTGAAGTTGCTTTAGCTTTGGAACCACATATTCAGCTGTCTCGTCCAGAAATTCAACGTGGCTTAAACGCCACTAATGCAACTTATTTAGGCGGTTTAGAGCCTGATATGAGTGCCGCTGAAAAAGCTGCTTTAGGTGGTTCAATGGCACGTGAAGTGCAGCAAGACATGAGCCATGCCGCAGAAAGACTTGCCGTGGCTTTGGTTAAACACTACCGCGTTGATTTAACGGAAGAAGCACGTGATTTTTTAATTGATACTTACGGCGCTAGGTTACAGATGTTAGAAATGCTCTCTAATTATGAAAAAAATACTATTAATAGCCCAGTTAGTTTTTTAAGCTTACGTCCACCGCTAATTGTTGCACCTAAGCGTGAATGGTATCGGGCTTTAATTAAAGCTAGGCAGGAGTTAGGTTAACAATGGAACAAATGATTTATGTTCTGGGTGCTGGCTCGATGGGGCTGCTTTATGCTTCACGCCTAGCCCGTACTGGCAAAACAGTCACTTTATTAGTTAAATCCAGCCAAAGCAATGCGCTAGGTTTAGGCATTACTTTGCGTGAAGGTGAAGCCGCTTTAGCTAAACGGGTTTTTGTTCGGGTTAGAAGTGAAGCCAACGCCGACATACAAATTCATCAGCTGATTATTGCCACCAAAGCAGGCCAAGCGGCAGCAGCGTTAGAAAAGTGGCAAGACTGCTTAGCAGAAAATGCCGAGATTTTAATGCTGCAAAATGGTTTAGGCAGCCAAGCTGAAGTCGCGGCAATGCTTAGCCCGCAACAAACCTTGTTAGCGGCAAGCGTTACTGAAGGCGCTTATTTAGAAAAACCTGGCGCAGTGGTACATGCTGGTAAAGGTAAAACAGAATTAGGCCGCTGGAGTGGCCCAGACCAAGATGCAGCAGCACGTTGGGTTAGCCGTTTAACCATTGCCGGATTAGCCGCTGAACCCGTTGCGGCTATTCGCCCAGTGCTATGGCACAAATTAGCAGTTAATGCGGTGATTAACCCTTTAACAGCCATTAACAAGGTTGAAAATGGGGCGCTGGCAAGCCGTGACTATAAGCCCCAAGTTGCAGCCTTGTGTGCTGAGCTGTTGCAGGTATTTAAACGCTTAGGCATTGCTGAACCAGACGGTGGGTTAGCTTACCGAATCGAACAGGTGATTTTATCGACCGCTGCCAACCGTTCTTCCATGTTGCAAGACATAACCGCTGGCAAAAAAACTGAAATAGACTACATAACTGGGTCTTTATTAAAAGCAGCCAAGGCACTTAAATTAGAATTGCCAACGCACCAAGCCATGTATAACGCCATTAAAGCCGCCGAATTGCGTGACTAGCCACTTCAATGCGCTGCTGCTGTTGCAGTAAATTCAGCAGCAGAATTACCCGTTCATCGCCGTTTTGGCTGGCAAAAATAGCTTGTAAGCCTTTCAAAGGACCTGCTTCAATTCGCACCTGATCGCCTGCTTTAAACGGCTGGCTGGGCATAGGTTGAATGCGCTGTTTAAGCTGCTGAACTAAATTATCGGCTATTTTTACAGGCATACTGCCAAAGGCAAGCAGCTTTAAAACACCGCGTGTAGAACGTATGGGCCGCCAATTATCGGTCACATTATTTAAGTGAATAAATAAGTAATAAGGGAAGAGCGGCTCTTCAACTTGAAGTCGCTTGCCTGCCCGTAACCTTTCAACAACGATAGAAGGGTGAAAAACTTCAAATCCTTGATTTTGTAAGTGTTCAGCAGCACGAAACGATTCTTTTGCTTTACACTGAACCACGTACCAACTGCGCTCTATCATAGCTACTCCAAAACTTAGGGCATTACCTTACCGCCAAGCTTAACTGCCTGCAAGCTTAACCACCTGCAAAAAAATCTCCTGCCAGTTTTAGCAGCTTTAAGCCTAGTAAGGTTATACTAGGCAAATAATTAGACTATTTTCGTCAGTGTATTTTTTAGTGAGAGGAGTTGTTATGCCGTCCTTTGATGTGGTTTCGGAACTCGATAAACACCAAGTAACTAATGCGGTTGACCAAGCCAACCGCTTAGTTGGCAACCGCTTTGACTTTAAAGGCGTAGATGCCCGCTTTGAACTCACCAGTAAAAACGAAGTAATTTTACACGCTGAAGCTGAATTCCAAGTGCAGCAGATGTTAGAAATTCTACAGGCAGAATTAATTCGTAAAAATATTGATGCCGCTTGCATGGAAGAAGGCAAGGTAGAAGAAGCCAACAAATCAGCCCGTATGCCCGTAAAACTGCGTGAAGGCATTGAAACGGAACTGGCTAAAAAAATCGTTAAAATGATTAAAGATGCCAAGTTAAAAGTTCAAGCGCAAATTCAAGGCGAACAAGTGCGAGTTACTGGTAAAAAGCGTGATGACTTACAAGAAGTGATGGCTTTGCTGCGCGGTGCAGATTTAGAAATGCCGCTGCAATACATTAACTTTCGCGACTAATCTGCCCACTTAATGTTAAGCACTTAATGATTATCGGTATCGGAACTGATTTAGCCAAAATAGCACGCTTTGCAGCTATTTTACAAAGGCGGCCAGCAGCAATTACGCGCCGCCTGCTAACCGCTAATGAACAAGTAACAATGCAAACAGCCGCCAGCCCAGCGGCTTTTTTAGCTAAGCGTTTTGCCGCCAAAGAAGCGTTACTTAAAGCTTTGGGTACAGGTTTGCGTAACGGTTTAAGCTGGCAACACATGGAAGTTAGCAACGATGCACTGGGCAAACCGATTATGCAGCTGAATGGCACAGCAGCAGAGCTAGCCGCAGCCAAAGGCGTGAAAACCATTCATCTATCCATTAGCGATGAAAAAGACATGGCCTTGGCGTTTGTGGTG
>CAYJCB010000045.1:0-14759 GCA_964368615.1 uncultured Halomonadaceae bacterium
CAGGCCGAATAAGGAGTAACGCATGGCTCGCTTTTTTATTGATCGCCCCGTTTTTGCTTGGGTTATTGCAATTATTATTATGTTGGCTGGTGGTTTGGCGGTGTTTAATCTGCCCATTTCCATGTATCCACCGATTGCACCACCCTCAATTGATATCCGTGCTTCTTACCCAGGTGCTTCTGCGCAGGTCGTAGAAAACTCGGTCACGCAGGTTATCGAGCAAAACTTAACGGGTTTAGATGGCTTGCTGTATTTTTCATCGAACAGTTCTGCCAATGGTGCTGCTGCAATTAGCTTAACCTTTGCAACAGGTACTGACCCTGATACCGCGCAGGTGCAAGTACAAAACCAAGTACAAGCCGCCATGGCGCAGTTGCCACAAAGTGTGCAGCAGCAGGGTGTGAGGGTTAATAAAGCCAGCAATGGTTTCTTGCAGGTTTTAGCCTTTTATTCTGCCGATGGCAAAATGGGGCGAGCAGATATTTCTGACTACGTTAGCACTAACTTGTCGGAACCATTAAGCCGTGTACCCGGTGTAGGCCGTGTGCAGGTATTTGGTGCTAAATATGCGATGCGTATTTGGTTGAATCCTGAAAAGCTGGATACTTATAAGTTAACGACTAACGAAGTGATTGCAGCTATTAGGGGTCAGAATGCGCAAGTTGCTGTAGGTCAGCTAGGCGGTACACCAGCCCGAGAAGGTCAGCAACTTAACGCCACTATTAATGCGCAAGACCGTTTGCAAACCGCAGAAGAGTTTCGTGACATAGTTATTCGTGCCAATACTGATGGTTCAACGCTGCGTTTAGGCGATATTGCTAAAGTTGAATTGGGTGCTGAAAACTATGATTATCAAACACGTTATAACGGTAAAGCCGCCAGTGGTGTGGGTATTTCCTTGGCTTCAGGTGGTAATGCTTTAGAAACAGTTGAAAATATTGCCAAGCTAATGGAAGAGCTGAAGCCTTTCTTTCCTGAAGGTTTAGAGCTAGCGATTCCTTTTGATACCACACCTTTTGTGCGCGTTTCCATTAAAGGCGTGGTAACTACGCTAATTGAAGCCATTATTTTAGTGTTTTTGGTGATGTACCTGTTTCTACAAAACATACGCGCCACCATTATTCCGACCATTGCAGTGCCAGTAGTTTTGTTAGGTACTTTTGGTATTCTTGCTGCGTTAGGCTTTTCTATTAATATGTTGACCATGTTCGCGATGGTATTGGCGATAGGCTTATTGGTTGATGATGCGATAGTGGTGGTCGAAAACGTAGAGCGTATTATGTCGGAAGAAGGCTTATCGCCTTTGGAAGCGACACGTAAGTCGATGGATCAAATTACTGGTGCGCTAGTGGGTATCGGTATTGTGCTGTCGGCGGTGTTTGTGCCTATGGCGTTTATGTCTGGCTCAACAGGGGTAATTTACCGCCAGTTCTCTGCCACTATCGTGTCTGCGATGGGGTTATCAGTATTGGTAGCGATTGTCTTAACCCCCGCCCTTTGTGCCACCATGTTAAAGCCTATGAAAAAAGGCCAAACGCATGAAAGCAAAGGTTT
This sequence comes from uncultured Halomonadaceae bacterium, assembly GCA_964368615.1. GTDB lineage: Bacteria > Pseudomonadota > Gammaproteobacteria > Pseudomonadales > Halomonadaceae > Marinospirillum. The sequence goes on from CAYJCB010000045.1 coordinate 1,555, forward strand.
TTTTGGTTGGTTTAACCGTAATTTTGACCGTACCAGCACCCGCTATCGTGGCGGTGTAAAAGGCATGTTGTTGCGTCCTTTTAGGTTTATGTTGGTGTTTGCTTTGCTAGTAGTCTTAATGGGTTGGATGTTTGTGCGTCTGCCCAGCTCTTTCTTGCCAGCAGAAGACCAAGGTGTACTGATTTCGCAAGTGATTGCACCCGTAGGCGCGACGCAAGAGCGCACTATGGAAACCATTTATAAGCTTGAAGATCACTTTATGCAGAATGAAGCAAAAGTTGCTCAATCTGTCTTTACGATTCAAGGCTTTAGCTTTAGTGGTACGGGGCAAAATGCCGGTATTGCTTTTGTAAAACTGAATGATTGGGACGAAAGAACCACTCCAGAAACTAGTGCTGGCGCTATTGCAGGGCGGGCGATGGGTGCTTGGCAAGGTTTAAAAGATGCGATTGCTTTTACCTTCCCACCACCTGCTATGCCTGAACTGGGTGTTGCAGCAGGTTTTAGTTTCTTCTTAAAAGATAACGCTGGGCAAGGCCATGAAGGTTTGTTGAATGCGCGTAACCAGTTGTTAGGTATGGCGAATCAAAGTGCTTTGCTAACGCGTGTGCGCCCTAATGGTCAGGAAGATACACCGCAGTTTCGTATTGATATTGATACAGTACGCGCTTCTTCACTTGGGTTATCAATGGCAGAAATTAACGCTACGCTTTCAACGGCTTGGGGTGGTGCTTACATTGATGACTTTATTGACCGTGGCCGTGTGAAGCGTGTTTACATGCAGGCAGAAGCAGATTTTCGTATGTCGCCAGAAGACTTGTTGCTTTGGTCAGTTAAAAACAACAAGGGCGAAATGGTGCCTTTTGCAGCCTTTGCCTCCACGCGTTGGGATTACGGTTCACCGCGCCTAGAGCGTTTTAATGGTATCGCTGCGATGGAAGTACAGGGTGAGTCTGCACCGGGCATTAGTTCGGGTGAAGCGATGGACGAAATTGAACGCCTAGTGCAGCAGCTACCGCCAGGTTTTAGTGTGGACTGGAGCGGTTTGTCTTACCAAGAGCGTGATGCAGGTTCGCAAGCACCGTTACTTTATGCTTTATCGCTGTTGGTGGTTTTCTTGTGCCTAGCTGCACTGTATGAAAGCTGGATAGTGCCAACAGCCGTTATGTTGGTAGCCCCTTTAGGTATTTTAGGCACGGTATTGGCCAATACTGCGCGTGGCTTGGATCAGGATATTTACTTTCAAGTTGCCATGTTAGCCACGGTTGGCTTAACCAGTAAGAATGCGATTCTGATTGTTGAGTTTGCTAAGGCTAACCTAGAGGCAGGTGCAGAATTAATTGAGGGCACATTGCACGCAGTGAGAGACCGTTTGCGCCCAATCATTATGACTTCGCTAGCCTTTGGCTTGGGCGTATTGCCGTTAGCCATAGCAACGGGCGCAGGTTCTGGTGCGCAACGTGCGATAGGTACGGGTGTTTTGGGTGGAATGCTAGTAGGTACTTTCTTAGGTATCTTCTTTATTCCGCTGTTTTTTGTGGTTGTACAAAAGCTATTTGGTAAGAAAAACCTCGTTAAAACCGACAAGGTTTAAGTAATTCGCCCCTGTTGATTCGTTAGAATTAGCTCAGATCTAATCAATGGGGGTGACTTGTGGTGTTTGAAGGCATAGAATAGCTGCCTTTGCAGGCTTGTCCTGTTACATTTTGCGCTGAAGTGTTTTGTGCTTTGACACTAAGCTTAAGTCACTCTATTATTACGCGCTTGAATTTTATGCAAAACGAATACTTGCGTCACCCGCTGGACCCTTGGAAGTTGTGTAGTGCAGAGCGAGCAATCAGTATTGATCTGCCGCTGCAAGAAATGCACAGGTTACAAGAAATGTTGGTAAGTGCTGATGGCATGGCTCATTACGAGCTAAGTTTTAGCATTACTCCACAACGCTTGTTGCAGGTTCAAGGACGCGTTAAGGGTGAAGTGACTCTAGAATGCCAGCGTTGTCTGGAAGCAGTGAGTCAGACACTTGAGAGCGAATTCCTGTGGGGACTGGTAACCGGTGAAGAAGCGGCAATTAATTTACCGCGAACACACGAACCAGTATTCATAGAAAATGAGAAACTTGATCTTCTACCTGCTTTAGAAGATGAATTGATTCTAGCCTTACCTTTGGTGGCTTACCATCAAATGGGTAGTTGTCAGGCACCGGGTCAAATCACTAGCGAACAGCAGCCTGAAGTTGAAGTTTCTACAAAGCAACACAATCCTTTTAGTGCTCTGGCTGATTTGAAAAAATCACTGAAAAACGGGCAATGAATGTTTAAGTTTGGCTTAGTAAACCTGGGAGTAAATTATGGCTGTCCAAAAGAATCGTAAAACCCGCTCTGCACGTGACATGCGTCGTTCACACGATGCGCTAACTGCAACTGCTATAACTGTTGACGTAACCAGCGGTGAACTTCATCGCCGTCACCACGTTACTGCTGAAGGCTTTTACCGTGGTAAGCAAGTTATCAATAAAGACGCAGAATAAGTACTGATCTGCACGGGTTTTAATTGTGCAGATTAACCTGGCGATTGATGCCATGGGCGGGGACTTAGGTCCCCGTACTACTATAGCCGGTGCACTGCTGGCATTAGCTCAGGATCCCCTCCTAAGCATTACCCTTGTGGGTAATAAAGAACAACTCACCACCCTTTTATTACAACACCATTTAAGTCGTGAATTTTCTGCACGTATTCATCTATTAGCCAGTGATGGCGTGATTGCTATGGATGAAGCGCCAGCTTCAGCATTACGTAACCGTAAAAATTCTTCTATGCACCTAGCCGTTAAACTAGTCGCCCAAGGTTTGTGTCAGGGTGTGGTTAGTGCAGGCAATACTGGCGCATTAATGCTGATTAGCCGCTATTATTTAGGCATGTTGCAGGGCATTGCACGGCCTGCCATTAGTACCGCCATTCCCACCTATAAAGGCCATAGCTACCTATTAGACTTAGGCGCAAATATTGATTGCCAGCCCGAACACCTGTTGCAATTTGCCTTGATGGGGTCGGCCATGGTGACTAGTGTTGAAGGCAAGGCAAACCCGCGTGTTGCCTTGTTGAATATTGGACATGAAGCGATTAAAGGCAATAACTTAGTTAAAGAAGCGGCGCGGTTAATTAGCCAGCACCCTTGCCTTAATTACGTGGGTTATGTGGAAGGCGATAAGATTTTTAGTGGTGATGTGGATTTGGTGGTGTGCGATGGTTTTACTGGCAATATTGCTTTAAAAACCAGTGAAGGTTTAGCGCGTTATTTATCGGGGCAAATTCAAGACCTTTTCCAAACCAATTGGTATAGCCGTTTAGTAGGCTTTATGGCACGGCCTTTATTACATCGCTTAAAACAGCAGATGGATCCAGTGCGTTACAACGGCGGCAGCTTTTTAGGCTTGCAAGGTTGCGTGGTAAAAAGCCACGGTAATGCTGATGCGCAAGGTTTCTATTTTGCCATTCTACGGGCTGCCATTGAAGCACGTAAAAAACTTTATTTACCTTATGAAAACTGCTGACTCTTTAACAGGCTATAGCCTTTTTATTATGTTATTGCTGGCGCTTTTAGCTAGTTTTGGCTGGTCGTTATTGGCTAGCTTAGCTGGCTGTTTTGCTTGGTTTGCAGCCAGTCGTATGTTTAAGCGTTTATTACCGCTGCAAAGAATTCAAGTGCTGGTTATGTTTGCCGTGGGCGCGGCTGGATTGTTATTTGGTCAACTAAAAAATGTGGATAGTAGTTGGTGGTTTAAGGCACTAGAAGGGAATCAAAGCTTAATTAGCATGTTGCTGTCGGTAAGCTTTTTAAGGCTAGTGGCAATTACAGACCTTACTGCCAAAGAAAAGCTGCCTGTGGGGCGTTGGGCGTTATGGAAAACCCTGCTGGGTGTGCATTTTTTTGGTGCAGTGATTAACTTTTCAGCCATGATTATTATGGCTGATCGCCTTGCTAATAAGCAGGCATTAAGCCCTTTGCAAGCGTTAGTTATTACGCGTGGTTTTACGCTGGCTGCGCATTGGTCGCCTTTTTTTGCTTCGATGGGGGTAGTGTTAATTAGTGCGCCCGGTGCTAGCTTGTGGACGTTAATGCCAATGGGTTTAATGCTTGCTGCGGTTGGTTTAATTGTTGCTGGAACGCTATTAGTGCGTAACCCTGAAGCTGCTGCAACCACTGCTTACCCCATGCACTGGCAGGCGTTAACCTTGCCGTTTTTGTTGGCGGTTAGCGTACTTGGTGTTCACCTTGTTAATGAAGATATTCCTGTTTTAACCCTTGTTTCTGCTTCGTCATTATTATTTACGCTACTGCTGTTGCTGTGGCGCTACCGTTATAAAGCTGTGCACTATTTACGTCAGCATATAGAACAAACTTTGCCCACCATGTCGGGTGAAACTCTGTTGTTTTTAGCAGCAGGCGTTTTAGCAGCAGGCTTGGGTTCTGCTTTGCAGGCGGCTGAATTTTCTTTACAGCTAGAAACTTTTGGGCCTTGGCAAGCTTGGTTGCTGCTATTGGTTTTAGTGGGTATTTCAGGCTTGGGCGTGCATCCGGTGATTAGTATTGCCACAGCAGGTGGTTTATTTTCACCTTGGGTAAGCGACCCTAATTTATTGGGCTTGGTGTTTTTAATGACTTGGGCTTTGGGCGTTAGTTTGTCGCCCTTGTCAGGCACACACCTTGCTATGCAAGGGCGCTACGGCATCTCTTCCTATGCTTTTACGCGTTGGAATTTAGGCTATGTTGGTCTGCTGCTGTTGGTGCAACTGGCTGCCTTGCACCTATATACGGCATTAAGCTAGCTGTTAAGTTAAGTTGGGTTTACATGACGCTAACATTTATTACAGTAGTTAAAGCCAGTATCCAGTAGAGTTCATTTAAAATAACGAACATGGAGCGGTTAAATTGAAAAATAATTTTATGCGTATGCTACAGCTGCTAGAAGGCATTAAACAGCCTGTCACCATCGTTGGCGGTAGTGCGGGTGTTTATACTGACATTAAAAAAACAGAGCTGGGATTTAATTTTGCTGCCAAGTTAAATGGGCAGGTGCATAGAGCAAGAATGAGTTTAACCTTTACCGCCAATCAGCAAATTAAGGTGATGGATCTAGTAGGTACACAGCCTTTAATTGACTTAGAAAATGCTAACCCCTTGTCTAATCAGGGTGTTTCTAGTTTGCTAGTTAATACGATGATTAATACTTTAAGCAACGTGTTGCCAGAAACAATTATTATTACTGGCCGCTTAAAAACGCCCATGTCGCTAGTATTAGAGCCCCTTGCTGGCAGGCGTAATTTTTGGCGACGTTTTGGTTTTGAAATAGAAAGCTGGGGCGAAGGCCGCGAACTGGTAATTTGTGAATTAGGCAACTTAACAACTTATTCTGAACGCTTGCTAGGCGCACCGCCAAGTAAAGGTTTAGATTTACTTCATCACCACTTGATTGATTAGTTAGCAGTAAAATTAAGCACATAAAAAACCCAGCCAAAGCTGGGTTTTTATCTTACTTAACTAATAACTAGAACATTAAGCAGCAAAGTTCTGGTTAGCAAAGTCCCAGTTAGCCAGTGCCCAGAAAGCTTCTAGGTACTTAGGACGCGCATTACGGAAGTCGATGTAATAAGCGTGTTCCCAAAGGTCAACGGTTAGCAATGCAGTCTGGCCAGCAGTCATAGGTGTACCAGCGTTAGAAGTATTAACAATTTCCAATTCGCCAGCCGCATTTTTAACTAACCAAGTCCAAGAAGAACCAAAGTTACCAACTGCTTTTGCATCAAATTCTTTTTGGAATTCAGCAAAAGAGCCCCACTTGGCGTTAATTGCATCAGCAATTGCGCCTGTAGCAGCACCGCCACCTTTAGGGCTTAGGCTGTTCCAGTAGAAAGTGTGGTTCCAAACTTGAGCAGCATTATTAAATACTGGGCCAGCAGGCGCAGACTTAATAATCTCTTCTAGGCTTTTGCCTTCAAACTCAGTACCAGGAACTAGGTTGTTCAGGTTGGTAACGTAGGTTTGGTGGTGCTTGCCGTGGTGAAACTCTAGGGTTTCAACAGAAATGTGCGGCTGTAGCGCATCTTTTGCAAAAGGTAGTGCTGGTAATTCAAAAGCCATGGTGAATCTCCTTTTTATTACTCATCAAGTGAAGCGTTATCTTATTAGATGGTGTCAGCAGTGGCATTTTTCAAGGCCTGCTTGCTGCAAAATAATTACAAGTGAATAATAACACCCACGGCTAGAACTGACAAACTTGACCTTTTTGCTGGGTTATTGAAAGGTTGGTATAGCTACTGGCGGCAAGTCTTGGCAATATAGCGGACTTTTCTTGCCTATTTATTACTGACAGCAACAATTACTGGTGAATTTAGCTATGCCCAACCGCAAAGAGCCACGTTTAGAATTTGAAGAGCAGCAGCCTGATGCTAATCCGGCGAGTGATGCTTACGATCAGCCCGAAGTTTTTCCAGCAGATTCGACATCGACTAGCCCAGTAGAGCAGCAGCCAGTGCATAGTTCAAGAAATAGCGCATCAGGTAAAGCTTGGCTAGGCATTTTTTTAGCCTTGATTGCATTAGGGGCGTTGGCTTGGCAATTTTTGCAGTTGCAAGAAGCCACACAGCAGTTGGCTAGGCAGCAAGCTTCTATGCAGCTGCTGGGTAATCGTGTTCAAGAATTGGAAGGTGTGCTTTCTGCAACGGGTGATGATTTATCCGCAGCTGGTAAAAAGTTAAATGAAAAGCTGGATTGGGCCGATTCTGAAATTCGTAAACTTTGGGTTATTGCACACCAGCGTAATCGTCCAGCGATTGAAGCGTTAGAAAGCAAGGCTAAGCAATTAGAGCAAGGTTTAAGTAAGGCAGAAAAACAATTAGCAGAAGCTTTAGAGGTTAGTAAAAGCGTTGTGGTTGCTAGTAAAGCAGCCACTGAACAAAACCTTGGTTTAACTAAAGATTTAAATAAATACAATGTTGCCTTGAAAACAAATACTGACGAGTTAAACACGCAGATTAAAGCCTTGGCGCAGCGTTTAACTGAAATTAGCTTAACCACCAGCACGCTTGACGAGCGTTTACGCAATCAAGATTTGCGTACTAGCTTGGCGAGTTTAGAAAAACGTGTGACTGAATTAACCAATAAAGCACCTTCTACACAAACGCAGCCCGATGAAGTGCAAGTTAAGTCATTAGATAAATCGCTAGAAAAACTAACCGCGCAACTAGCAGAACAGCAAGAAATATTAACGTCGCTTGAAGCAAGCCGTGGCCAATTAGTGGGTCGAGTAACGCGCCTTATGGACGATGTAAGGCAATTACAGCAGCGCCGTTAAAGCCTTGTTAGGTAGCTGGCAAAAAAGTTGTTATGATAGTTAACTTAAAATTAGATATTAGTTCAATTATTTATATTAGTTGAGGTTGTGTTTTGACAAATTCTCCTGCCGCACCGTCTGGATCCAAAAGTCCTTCTAATAAGCGTCGCCGCCGTAGACCGTCGAACCGTCGTCCTAACTCACCCCGTGTTGCTTCAAATACACCTAACAGTCAGCAACAAGGAAAAGAAATTATGGCCGACTGGAAACCCGAAGATCACCCCGTAGAAGCCGCAGAAGGCAAACTACGTTTTGCAGATTTAAAGCTACCTAATGAATTATTACGTGCCATTAGTGAGCAAGGTTTTGATTACTGCACGCCCATTCAAGCTCAGTCGTTGTTTTATACCCTGCATGGGTTAGATTTAATTGGTAAAGCCCAAACTGGCACTGGTAAAACAGCGGCATTTTTAATTGCGATTCTTACCTATTTATTAGAAGAAGAAGTACCCGCAGGCCAAAAAATTGGCGCACCTAGGGCGTTAATTTTAGCGCCAACGCGTGAGCTAGTCATTCAGATTACTAAAGACGCTGAAGCCTTGATGCGTTATACCCCCTTTAAGCTGCTGTCGGTGGTGGGTGGTATGGATTACGTTAAGCAGCGCGACCAGTTGCGTGGCGAAAAAATTGATTTACTAGTAGCAACACCGGGGCGTTTATTAGATTTCCATAGCAAGCGTGATGTTGATTTGCGTGAAGTTGAAGTTTTGGTGTTGGACGAAGCAGACCGCATGTTAGATATGGGCTTTATTCCCGATGTTAAGCGGATTATTCGCACAACACCTAACAAAGAACAGCGCCAAACCTTGCTGTTTTCGGCCACCTTCACTCAAGACATTATGAGCTTGGCTGACCAGTGGACGATTGCGCCGCAAACCGTTGAAATCGCGACTAAAATTCAAGCCTCAGAAAATATTACTCAGCACGCCTTTTTAGTAGCTGACCATGAAAAAATCCCTTTGTTAACCCGTTTAATTCAAACGTGGGGTTTAACCAAGGTGATAGTGTTTGCTAACCGCCGCGATGCAACACGTAAGGTGTATGAAGCACTTAAAAAAGCGGGCATTAATGTGGATATGTTGTCGGGCGAAGTTGAACAAAGAAAGCGTATTACTACGTTAGAAAACTTCCGCTCAGGGCGCATTGAAGTGTTGGTGGCGACTGACGTTGCTGGTCGTGGTATTCACATTGATGATATTAGCCATGTGATTAACTTCAACCTACCAGAAGACCCGCAAGATTATGTACACCGCATTGGGCGTACTGGTCGTGCTGGCGCTTTGGGCACTTCAATTAGCTTTATTGGCGAAGAAGATGCGTTTGCGTTGCCAGGCATAGAAGAGCTAACTAAAAACAAACTGCCTTGCGTTTATCCACCTGATGAGTTGTTAAAAGAAGAAGATAAACAAGAGAAAGATCAATAAGCATGAATCCTCAATGGCAAGCGCAAATTCAACAAGCCTACCGCGATTTTTTAGCCGGTAGAAATGTGAAAGCACGTCGCGGTCAGGCACACATGATTGCTGATATTGCTAAAAGCTTTGCCGCCATTCAAGAAGATGATGAAGGTCAGCGCACCGGTAAGCAGCAGCTGATGGTGATTGAAGCCGGTACTGGTACAGGTAAAACATTGGCTTACCTTTTGGGTACGCTGATTGTTGCCCAAGCGCGTGAAAAAAAATTAGTAATAGCAACAGCAACGATTGCTTTGCAAGAACAGCTGCTGTTGCGAGATTTACCTGATTTAGCCAAGCTAACCGATTTAAAGTTTAGTTATGCCCTAGCCAAAGGCCGTGGGCGTTACGTTTGTACGTCGCAGCTTATAAAAGCTTTAGATAAGCAGCCAGCCGAACAAGATGCCACCTTAGATTTATTTCAAGCCGAGTTGCTTAAATATTCAAGTAACTCTGGGCAAGAGCAGCTAGAAAAATTAGCCGAAGATTTATCGTCTGGAAGTTGGGACGGCGACCGAGATTCGTTAAAAGACAACCTTGCTAACGAAGTTTGGGATAGATTAACGACCGACCACCAACGCTGTACTAACCGCCGTTGTCCACATTTTGCTGGCGCTTGCCCTTTCTTTAATTCGCGCCGTGCGATGGAACAAGCGGATATTATTGTTGCTAACCATGATTTAGTGCTGGCTGATTTGGCCTTGGGTGGTGGGGTTATTTTACCGCCGCCCGATCAAACCTATTATGTTTTTGATGAAGCGCACCATTTACCCGACAAGGCAATTAGTCACTTTGCGGCTAATTTTCGTTTTAATACGGCACTTAATTGGTTGCGTTTGCTAAAAAAATCACAGCCTGAATTATTAAAGAAAATGGGCACAGGTAGCCCGACAGCAGCGAGTTTACTGAATCAACTGATTGCACCTTTAGAGTTGCTGGAACGTGATTTAGGTGTGCTGTATGGGTCGCTTTATGAATTAGTAGGCGTAACTACCGATTCAAGACCCGCTCTACACCGTTGGCCACAAGGGGTATTACCTGAAAACCTACAGCAGTTTTCTGAACAGCTGGTGATTCACTTTTCAACCCTGTGCCGCTTGTTAGAAAGCTTGGTTAATTTATTAAAAGAAGCACAAGACCCAGAAAAAAATTCTAGCCTAGATGCTGATTTAGCAGGTGAATGGCAGCCCTTGTTAGCCATGCTGCATACTCGCGCCCTGTCTGCCCATCAGTTATGGGCTTTGTGTGCGCAGCAAGACCCACCTAATCAAGCACCTTTAGCGCGTTGGCTAGTGCGGCATAGCTTAAATGAAGGCGATGAAGATTTAGAGTTGTGTGCTAGCCCAGTGACTGCTGCGGGCGATTTAGCGTATCGGCTTTGGTCACGTTGTTTTGGTGCTACCTTAACTTCGGCCACTTTAACGGCTTTAGGTAAGTTCGACCGACTTAAACAGCGGGCAGGTTTAAGTGCTGATACGCCCTGTAAAGCCTATGAAAGCCCATTCAATTACCCTGAATTAGGCGTGTTTGAAGTGCCTAAGCAAGCCTGTGACCCTTCGCAAGTTGAAGCACATACCCAAGCGATTTTAGATTATGTGCATCAGAACCTAAACACTGCCCAAGTTTCGGCGTTAGTTTTGTTTAGTTCACGGCGGCAGATGAATGCAGTGTATGAAGGGTTAGATAGCAAGCTTCTTCAAGCAACGCTAACGCAAGATATGTTGTCTAAAAATAGGCTGATTGAAAAACACCGCCAGCGTGTTGATGAAGGAAAACCTAGTATTATTTTTGGCCTTGCTTCTTTGGCAGAAGGTATAGATATGCCGGGTAAGTATTTAACGCACGTTATTATTGTGCGCCTGCCTTTTTCAACCCCTGATGATCCTGTTGATGCAACCCTTGCAGAGTGGATAGAAGAAACAGGCGGTAATGCTTTTATGCAAATCAGCGTACCCGATGCCAGCATTCGCCTAGTGCAAGCGTGTGGTCGCCTGATACGTACAGAAGAAGATAGAGGGCGTGTTACTTTGCTAGACAGGCGAATTCTTACTAAACGCTATGGCAGTCAATTACTAAATAGCCTACCCCCTTTTCGCCGTGAATTAAGTTAACTCACTTAAATATGCGCTATTAATGTTGCCAGCCATTAATTATGCTTAGCGTTAATAAAGCAATTGAGCAAATTAAGCATGAAAACTTCCATTAGCTGGCAATTCCCTTCAATTTTTCGATACTTTTTTTGTCTGCTGCTTTTAGGCACGGGTCCTGCCTTTGCCTCAGAAAAAGTGGTTTTACAGCTTAAATGGCTACACCAATTTCAATTTGCTGGTTATTACGCTGCGCTTGAAAAGGGTTATTTTGCTGAAGAAGGTTTAGATGTTCTCTTGCAAGAGCGCAACACTGAATTAAGCAATGTCGATCAAGTATTGCAGGGTGAGGCGCATTACGGTGTAACTGATTCAATTGTTTTACTTCACCACATGCAGCGCAAGGGTGTGGTGTTGGTTGCGCCTATTTTTCAACATTCACCGAATGTATTGATGACCCTTCGTTCCTCGAATATTCAGCGCCCTAAAGATTTAATTGGCCGCCGTTTAGCTTTTTATGACAATGACACCGACGGTATTTCTTTATTAGCTTTATTGGCGGATCAAGGCGTGTTAGAGCAGGGTTTAATTCGCTATAGCTTACAAGAGCGCCTTAAAAAGCTGATTGATGGTGAAGTTGATGCGATTGCTGCTTATAGCACGAATGAGCCTTATTTATTGCGTGAACTGGGCCATGCGGTGAATATTATTGATCCTAAACATTACGGTTTGGATTTTTATGGCGATGTTCTTTTTACCACTCAGCAAGAAGCACAGAATAACCCTCAGCGCGTTGCCGCTATGCGCCGTGCGGTATTACGTGGTTGGGAATATGCGCTAGACCACAAAGAAGAATTGGTTGAGCTTATTTTAATGCAATACAATACTCAAAATAAGTCGCGTAAAGCATTGATGAACGAAGCGCAGGGGTTAGAGCCGCTGATTGCCAGACACACAGCTGAACTGGGTACGTTAATGCCGGGGCGACTTGAGTATATGGCTAACCTCTTGGCTGATACCAGCATCATACACAATGACCTTTCTGACAATGAACTAATGCAAGACATGGTTAGACTTGTTTTTGATGGCGGTAATAAAGAGCTTGATTTAACCGAAGACGAATGGGCATTTTTAGCTGCTCATCCGGTTATAAAGGTTGGTATTGACCGTAGTTGGCCGCCTTTTGAATACTTAGGTGCAGAAAATTCAGAGCTGCAAGGCATTAGTCGTGATTATCTAAAGTTGCTAGAAAAGCTGTTGTTTTTAAAATTTGAAATCCAAGACCAGTTAGATTGGTCGCAAACAGTTGCCGCAGCAGAAGCTGGTCAGATTGATCTATTACCTGCGATTACTAACACGCCTGAGCGCAGTCGTTACCTTAATTTTACTGAATCTTATATACGTTCGCCCATGGTGATAGTCACCGATAATGCAGTCAGTTTTATTGCTGATATGAATGAGCTAAATGGCAAGCGCATTGCCGTTGTTAAGGATTATGCTTCAAATGAAATGCTGTCGCACCACCACCCCTTGCTTGATCTACATTTAAAAAACAATGCTGTTGAAGCGTTAAAAGCGGTTGCAGCCGGTGAGGTGTATGCTTTTATTGATAACCTAGCCGTGGTGAGTTACTTAATTCGAACACAGGGTTTAGCTAATTTAAAAATATCGGGGCAAACACCCTATTCTTTTGATTTATCAATGGGTGTACAAAAAAATCAGCCTCAGTTGAAAGTGATTTTAGACAAGGCGTTACAACACATTTCTAGGCAGCAGCACACCACAATTTATGATCGCTGGGTAAGTATGGACGTTTCTAAAGGCTTTCCTTGGAGCCGAGTTTTACCCCCTGTGTTAGCTTTAATAGGTAGCCTATTTATTTTAGGATTTTATACGCTTTACCTTTTCAATCTAAACAAGCGGATACGCCAAGCCAATATTTTGCTGCAACAGGCTGAATTAGACTTAAAGCAAAAAAATGTTCAGCTAGAAATGGTGTCTACTACCGACAAGTTAACCGGCGCTTATAATCGCCACTTCTTAGATAAAGCGTTAAGCGAACAAGTTGCTTTAGCCCAGCGCCATCAGCGGCCTATGTCGATTGCTTTGTTTGATTTGGATTTCTTCAAAAAAGTGAATGATAATTTAGGCCACCAAATGGGCGACAAGGTGTTGCAGGTGTTTACAGCACTGGTTAAAAAAAGCATTCGTTCTAGCGATGTATTTGGTCGTTGGGGCGGTGAGGAGTTTTTATTAATCTGTCCTGAAAC
>CAYJCB010000046.1:0-3153 GCA_964368615.1 uncultured Halomonadaceae bacterium
AAGACGACAAGCACTATTTAGGCATTAATTGGGAACGCGATTTACCGCTAGTTGAAATTGCTGACTTGCGCAATGTTGTGGAAGGCGACCCTAGCCCCGATGGCAAAGGCACGTTGCAGATTAAACGCGGCATTGAAGTGGGGCATATTTTCCAGCTAGGTACCCAGTATTCAGAAGCCATGAATGCTACTGTGCTTGATGAAAATGGCAAGGCTGCGACTATGCTAATGGGCTGTTATGGCATAGGTGTAACGCGCGTGGTTGCTGCTGCGATTGAACAAAACTACGACGATGCGGGCATTATTTGGCCTGCAGCGATTGCACCGTTTGAAGTAGCTTTAGTACCCATGAACGCGCATAAGTCTGAATTAGTGAAAGAAACCAGTGAACAACTGTATAAAGACTTAACAGCCGCCGGTATTGATGTATTAATTGATGACCGTGAAGGTCGCCCCGGCTTTAAGTTTGCTGACTTAGAACTAATGGGCATTCCGCACCGCATTGTGATTGGTGAGCGCAGCCTTAACGAAGGTGAGTTGGAATACAAAGGCCGCCGCGACACTGAAGCTAGCAATATTAAATTAGCAGAAGTGGTTAGCTTTTTGAAAGAAAAAATAGCCAATAGCTAAGCAGGGCAAGCTGCTAGGGCGCAATGCCCTAGCTTTTTACCTTATAAATAATAAATAACACCCGACAAAGACAACAAAAAAACCACAATTAAGTTAATTCGCCAAGAGTCAGTACTACGGCGCATTCTAAAAGAATTAAGCACTAGTCCAAAAAAAGATAAAACCATCACCAGCAACATTAGATAAAAAGCATAGCGGTAAAGTGTTAGATCCCAACCCGGTTGAGCGCCTAAATTCAGCCAGCGATCAAAAATAGTTTCTAATTGAGGCTTAGCTTTTTCTAAAAGCACCAACACAGGCAACATAAGCAACCAAGACACAAAACCAAACACACTAATAATTTTTAGTAACGGTCCTGCTGCTTTACGTCTTTCTGGAATTTTTTCACGATGCCGATCAGACTCAGCTGCTAATTTACGCCAGTCTTCCATAGGAATTCACCTCGGCTAAGTTGTTTGCTAAGTATCGCCAACCTAGCAAGTAAAAAATAAACTGCAACCATTTATTAAACCAAACTATTTACTAAATCTTTGTCTTAGCGCAACATCTTACTAGGAAATAGTGTTACAAAATAATTACTTATGGTATTAAGACTGTACTAATAATTGCCTTGCAAAATAATAACAGCTCTTCAAGGAAAGTAACATGACGCTTAAGCTTCAAACCAAAACCCTATTAGCCCTAGCATCAGTTATGCTAGTGCTTATTGTCGTTATTGCTCTAGCTAGCCTAGTATCTTTTCGTGATTTTTCGATTCGTTCAGCAACAGAGCATACACGCACCGCTGCAGAAATGATTCGAGTGGCACTCACTGAATCTATGCTGAATGGCACAATTCATCAGCGTGACTCTTTGCTAAGTCGAATTGCACAAATTGATGGTTTAGATGAAGCAAGAGTAATACGCGGCCCTTTAGTACAGCAGCAGTTTGGCGATGGCTTAAGCATTGAAGGCGCTACCGACCCCATAGATTTCCAAGTCTTGAAAAGTGGCGAGGCTGTTTACACCTTGGTTGGCGGTTATTTTAGTGCTGATTTCCGTGCTACCGTACCCTACATTGCCAGCAGCAAGGGCGATGTCAATTGTTTAAATTGCCACGCTGTTCCTGAAGGTTCAGTACTGGGCGCGGTTACCTTAACCGCCTCTATAAAACACATGCGCATCGCAGCTTTAATCACCATAGTGATATTAGTTGGCGCTACTGCACTTTTATCCATTATTTCTTTACTTTTTTTACGCCGTTTACTACAGCCACTGGTTAAAACTGCCAACGAAATAGAGCAGGCCGTTCGCCAAGCTAAAGCTGGCGACTTTAGTATTCGAGTAGAACAGCGCAGCAATGATGAAATTGGTGCCATTGCGCGTCATTTCAACAGTTTATCTGAAGGTATTACCACTAAATTAAGTGAAATACGCCACAACGTTGCGCACCTTATTCAATCCCAACCTATCACCAATGGCGACTTATTAGCCGACACTGCCAACACAGTATCTGGCTTGGTTAAGGTATCGCAATTTAAGCAAGCCATTGAAGAAGACGAGTCTAGCGAAGAAGTTTTTCAGCGCATTAGCGAAGTGATTCAAACTGAATTTAACTTTAATAGCTTTTCTATTTATGAAGTCGATCAAAACAAGAAAAAAGTTAATATTATTTGTGTCGATGGCATAGCACAAGCGCCCATTTACTGGTGCAACAGCGACATCACTGAAAAATGCAACGCTTGCCGTGTAGTGCGTACTGGGCATAGTATCGACGGTACTGAAAACAGCCTTATTTGCCGTTCCTTTTCTAATGAGGCGCGTCAAGACGGTAAACTTTACTTTTGCTTACCTGTTATTCAATCAGGTGGCGTTGGCAGTGTTATTCAACTGGTTTTACAGCCAGAAGATTTACAACGAGCACAACAGGCACGGCCTTTAATTGAATCTTACTTACGCGAAGCAGCACCTGTGTTGCAAGCCAAAAGTTTAATGGCAAGCCTAAGGGAGTCAACCTTAAACGATGCCATGACAGGTTTACGCAACCGCCGTTTCCTTGAAGAATATTCAGACACCCTAGTCAGCCAATGCAAGCGTCATGGTACGTCCATGACCTTAATTATGATGGACTTAGACTACTTCAAAAAGGTCAACGATACTTATGGGCACGATGTTGGCGACAGTATTTTAATTGATTTAGCGAACATTTTTAAAGCCAACGTGCGTGATTCTGACTTAATAATCCGTTATGGCGGCGAAGAGTTTTTAATTATTTTGCCTGGCACCAATGCCGAAGGTGGCTTGTTAGTTGCTGAAAAAATTCGCCAAGCCGTTGAAAAATTTCAGTTTAAAGCTGGTAGCGTGTTAATTAACAAAACCATTTCTGCCGGTTTAGCCGATTACCCTGGCGACGGCCAAGCCTTCTGGCAGGTGTTAAAATATGCCGACGTTTCGCTCTATGCCGCTAAAGATGCAGGGCGTAACCAAGTGGTTTGTTTTACACCTGAATTATGGCTGTCTGAAGAAAAGTATTAAGAAGCAAGCT
>CAYJCB010000046.1:3253-9285 GCA_964368615.1 uncultured Halomonadaceae bacterium
TGGTATTCTTCCGCTAGGTAAAAATTATTTAACGGTACATTTTCTACCACTATTGGCTTGGTGTACTTTTCTTCTAACTTGGCTAACGCAGTGGCAACCACGCGCTGTTCAGCTGGGTCAGTGGTATAAATACCAGCACGGTATTGTGTACCTCTATCATTGCCCTGCTTATTTAAACTGGTCGGGTCAATAATCCGAAAAAAGTACAAGAGCAGATCGTCTAAACTTAATACGTCAGGGTTGTAAGTTACTTTAACCGCTTCAGCATGACCCGTATTGCGATAAATTACGTCTTCATAAGTAGGATTTTTAGTGCGGCCATTGGCATAACCAGACACAGCATCGACCACGCCATTAATGCGTTCAAAATAGCCTTCTACACCCCAAAAACAACCACCCGCTAGGTAAATAGTTTTAGTGTTAATCGGCGCTGCTGCAGACTGGGATTTAGGCTGATAAAAAGCGGCTTGGTGCTGTTTTAAATCAGCTTCTGGGTTAGCAATTAAAGCCAAGGCTTGGGCTTTATTAATGCTGCCTTTAACCACGCGCTGCAACTTACCTTGTGCGTCTAAAACTGCCCAACTAGGGTAAACCTGCACACCAAAACTTTTTACTAATTCGCCACTGGGGTCTAGCTGCACTGGCAAATTTGGGTAATCTAAACCAGCATACCAGTCTTTAAATTCATCAAGCGGCATTTCGCCCAACTGCCCCGGTGAAGCCAAGGTCGTTAAATTCGCCTTGGCAAAATCTGGGTCTTGTGCCCAAACTTCAGTTTCAGCCAATTCGGACAAACACAAGGGGCACCAGCTCGCCCAAAGTTTAACTAAAGTGGGTTGGTTATTTTCAAACGTCATGGTTGAACTCCTGCCAGTAACGTCTTGCAACTGGGTTAACTGTTGCAAAGGGTTAGATTTAGCGGCATTGGCTTTAGCCCAAGGATTAATGGTTAATACCAAGCCAATTAAGACTAGACTCAGGGTAATCAGTGCTAGGCTGGTCCAACTGAATGATCGTAACATACGCGCCTTCTTAGTAATTTTTTAGTAAATTAATCAAACTATCAATCTAGGCAGCAAAACATGCCATAAACCAGCTTTTTTCTGGCTGTGTTATGCTTTGACCTAAAGTGCTTTGACCTAAAGTGCTTCGACCTAAAGTTCTACAAAAAATTCTACTCTTTATTTGTGTTTTTTAATGCTACCCCTAAAAACCCGTCCGTTATTTCGCCAAGCTTGGCCGATTCTTTTATCCAACTGCACCATTCCGCTGCTAGGTTTGGTGGATACGGCTGTGTTGGGTCATCTGCCCGATGGGCGTTACCTCGCTGCGGTGGCACTGGGCGCTGTGGTATTTAGTTTTTTATACTGGAGCTTTGGCTTTTTACGCATGGGCACTACTGGCTTGGTGGCACAGGCTTTTGGGCGTAACGACCAAGCCGCTATGGGGCAGTTAATTATGCAGGCGCTGTATTTGGCCCTAGCACTGGGTTTGGCGCTGCAACTGCTTAGGCCAGCGATTCCTTACTTATTAAATTTACTCGATGCCGACCCAAACGCCAGCCAGCTAGCAACGGGCTATGTGGCGATTCGCTTGTGGAGTGCGCCCGCTGTTTTGGTGCAATACGTGGTGTTAGGCGTAGCACTTGCCATTGCGCGTAGCCAAGTGGTCTTGGTGCTGTTGGTGGTGGCAAATACGCTGAACATTGTTTTAGATTTAAGCTTTGTGTTGGGCTTGAATATGACCAGCAACGGTGTGGCGCTGGCCAGTTTAATTGCCGAATGGGCAGCGGCTTTGGTGGGGCTGTATTGGCTGCTTAAAACTTGCCGTGAATTAAACATTCCGTTGCAACACCCACCGTTAAGTTTTCAAGCACTGCAAACCTTAATTAAAGTAAATACTGATTTATTTATACGCACACTGGCGTTGCTTGTTGCGCTGGCTTTTTTTACCCGCCAAGGCGCAGCCCAAGGCAATGCAACACTGGCAGCCAATGCGGTATTAATGCAATTAGTGATGCTGTCTAGTTATTTATTAGATGGTTTTGCACAAGCTGTTGAAGGGCAGTTTGGGGCTGCTTTTGCGCGTAGTCGTAAAGAAGCACGGCAGGTGTTTAATGCGGGCTTGTTCTTATCAGTTGCTACTGGATTAGCCTTAACGTTAAGCATTATTTTTGCAGGCGATGCACTGATTCACCTGTTAACTAACTTGCCTGAAATAAGGACTTTAGCCAGTGTTTACCTGCCTTGGCTGTGGATTATTTTACCCGTATCTGTGGCTGGCTATTTATTAGATGGCGTATTTATTGGTGCGACTTGGACAGCCGCCATGCGCAACAGCCTGCTAATTTCGTTAACAGGCTATTTATTGGCTTGGTGGTGGTTAGAAGGTTATCAAAACCACGGCTTATGGGCAGCCTTCTTAGTGTTTAATGCCCTGCGCGGTATTAGTCTTGGCTGGGCGCTGTACTTAAAAATGAAACGTAATTCCGATAATGAAACACCAGCGCTCCATAAAAAATAAAAGCATAACCAAATAATTCTAAGCCTTCTTGAACCACTGTTTTAGCTAGAAAAGCACCGCTATCAGGCAATAGGTAATTCCAAAATAAATTGCCACTACCAAAAGTACGGCTGAGTATAATTAAAATAATTAAACCGATTAATATTAAAAAATAAGGCTTAGTATTAATAAAACTAACCAGTGGTTTAAGCGTTGTAGACTTGGCAAGCCAACGTGCATAAACAATAGACACCAGCGCCGTTACTAGGGCTGGCCAAAACCAAAAACCATGTCGAATTTCGTCTAAAAAAGAATCCATTTCACGAATAAATAAACAACTAAAAAAGCTAGCAATTAAAACTAAAAAACCACGCATGTTAGGTTTTTTCCATGCGCCGTACCAAAAAATAAAGGCTGAGGCTAACAACAATGCCTCTTGGGCAATTTCTGTTACCGATATTTCACCCAAGTCATTACCTAAAACGATTACATCGATATAAACACTTAACGTGGGCAGAAGTGCCAAGAAAGTAATTATAAAAAACTCAAAGATAGCCTGAGCTATTTTCTTAAAAGGAGACTGCATGGTAGACCTTCAGTAATTGATGAAAACAAAACTTAATAGGGTAAAAAAGACTGGCAAGTCTAACACTACATAAGCAATTACTAAAGCTTTTGGTAGCAAAAAAAGGTCAAAAAACGCGTTGCAGTTCTACTTTAGGGTCTTCAAGTGAACCACTAATTTTGTAGCGAACTTCAGTAAAAGTATCGAATAAATTAGAAAAAACCTTCTGTACCACCCAAATAGCAGCACCTATTTGCGGCGCACCTGCCAAGACTGCAGCCAAAGGTAAGGATTGCGCCACTGGCATTATAATAACCAACTCTTGCTCTAGGGTTTCTTCAATTAAATCTACTTTTCCATTCATTGACATACGGGTAGCAGAACTCACCATGCGGGTCGGTTCACTGGTTTGTAAATAGCCATCTTCTAACTGATACTTACCCTTAATTGAATTATAGCTAACCCCTTTAGCGGTTAAATCCGAAAAATCTAAACGTAAACGGCGCAACAGAGTATCCATATTTAACAAGCCTAACACTTGGCTAACACCACTTAAACGCGCATCTGTTTTTGGAAAATAACCATCTTTTAATTCTAGCTGTAGTTTGGCATTCACGGTTTGTAAATCAAAAGCTAATGGCGAACCTTGCCAGTCAGCAACAAACCCTAGCTGGTGCTTCTCACTCACTAGCAAGGGTTTCTTTTCACCCGTTACCGCCATTAAAGCATAGTCTAAATTTTTACCAGTAATTCTTCCTTCAATATGGCTTGTATGACCTTGTGCATTTTTTATCCAATCCATACTGGCAACTAAACTGCTTTGCTCTAAATCTATTTGTAAGGGATCAATTTTTACACCCTGTGGCTGCACATTTAGCTGTGCGGTTACTTTCCCCAAGCGTTTTTTACCTAAGGCTAGGTCATCAATGGTTAAAAAAGCGGCGGGTAAACCTTCGGGATTATAATCGTCTAGCCAATCAAGCTTAGGCTGATAATCTAGGCGTTTAGGTGCAGGCTCGTTTAATTCTTCTTGCTCAGCGGGTAAATGCAAATGGCTGATATTAATAACAAGCTGCTGTTCAGGTTGAGTTGGTAACCACACCTCACCCACGCTCAGTGCTGTAGCAAAATTAAACGCTAAGCCTTCTGTTGAGTTTTTCAATGTAAATAAAGATTGGTCTAAATAAAACTCACTCCAACTTAATTCATCAACCCTTAAATCTAAGCGATTAAAGCCTTCTAATTGCTTAGTAATAACTAGCTTATCTGCTGGAATTTCTTGGTCGCCACCCAGTGTTTTAAGCCAAGTATAAACTGGCTCGGCATTTAATTTTTTTACCGCCGCCGCTATAACTAAACCTGGCTGGTTAGGTAAAACAGCCAAAGGCACGTTTTCTTGTGCTAGCTGTAAATGGCTACCTTTTTCAGGGTTATAAATGTGGGTTATAAAATCTAGCTGGTCAGCTAGTTGCAACCTAAGCGGTAATTCATCATTAGCAAAATCTAACTGCATTGCAAAACCACGCTTTCCTAAAGCTTCTTTATGCCAAGGCAAGGGTAGGTTTAACCCCAAACCTTCTAAATCAGAAGTCAGTGCCAACACACCAAAAGGTGCTAAAGGTAATTCACCATGCAGCTGGGTTGCACCTTTAAGTTCTAACGCAGCAGGTAACTGAAAATGCTTTTTTAAGTTATCAGCAGTTAAATCAGCCGTAAAACTTAAACGATTTTCTGGTTCAAGCGTAAACATTGCCGTCACTGGCTGCCCCATAAACTTGCCCTTTAAACCTTTCGATTCAAGCCCTTTATCTAAGGTGAAATTCAGCGGGCCATTAATAGCCGTTAACGTTAAATCAATTTGGCTAAGGGTTAGCTGCGCATCGCTAATTTGGCTTTGCAAGGTAACACTTGGCAGTAAATCAGCTTCTGTTAAAGGAATGCTTAAATTTAAATTGCCCTCTAGCTGACCAAGGTATTGCCATTCATGCAGCGGTTCTGGTATTTGGGTTTGTAACGGGCTGTTTTTAACTAGCCAAGGAAAAAGCGCCAGCGGTGCGGTTATCTCGGTGGCAATATCCAGCATTAATTCGCCTTGTGTGTTTAAGCCTGTCGCAAAAGTCGCCTTACTTAACTGTCCAGTATTAAATTGGGCATTTTTAACACGCCCTTTTACCCAGCCATCAAATACTTGAACACTGCCCCTTGCTTCACTTAAATAAGGCCAGTCGGGCTGAAACTTAAATTGGGTGGCGGTAAAATCGGTGACAAGTTGAAAAGTCGCTGTGCTGCCAATAGCGCCAGCATAAATAAAACCCGCTTTTTTAACCTGCCCCGCTTGCAAGGCTGAAGTTAACCAAGTCATTAATTCAGGATCAACCAACCTATCAGGAACCAACTGCTTATGCGCAGCAGCATCAACCGGCAGCAAGCCTAAATTCAAATAAAAACGCTGATCGTTAGGCCCATAAAAGTAGGCAAACTCACCGCTAACCTGCACCTGATTATTAGGCGCATCAGCCTCGGCTAACCCTTCTACAGGCAAGGTAACCGCTAAATCTTTACCCACTACCCAAAGCTCGCTACCGTTTAACTCCCAACTAACTGCACCCTTAGCATGGCTAAAATCCCACACAGGGCTATATAATTCAGGAAAACTCAGTTGCAGCGAATGGTCGGCAAAAACTACCTGCCCACCTTTAGCGTCAGCTTGCAACCAGCCATGTAAACCTGCCCCTTGTGGTGCACCTTTCCAAGCATTCACGCTAACATCGTACAAATTCGCCTGTAATTCTGCTTCGCCAGCGGCATCATAAGTTAGCAATACGTTTTTTAAACTGCCACCAGGTGACAAGTCTTTAATTAATTCACGCGCTCCATCAGGAAGGTTAGAATCTTTAGCTAATTGTTTAATTAAAGCATCTAGTTTTAATTCTTCTAATTGTAAATAGCTGTGCTTATTATTTTG
>CAYJCB010000046.1:9385-14550 GCA_964368615.1 uncultured Halomonadaceae bacterium
TCAGCAGGTTGAGTGGTTTCAGCCGAAGATTTTAATTGAAAAGAAAACTGCCGCCCTTCAGACCAACGGCGATAACTCATTGAATCAGCAGAAAGAAACAGCGGTTCATCATCTAAAGGAGAAAAGTAAATACGCAAATCAGAAAAATCTAACTCGCCTTGAACTAGCAGCTGTTCAATATAACCAAAAACCCGTTGCAAGCCTTCTTCTGCACTAAGTTCTACTACTTCACTTGTATCATTTTCAACATTTATAGCAACTTGGTTTTCTTGCCAACCTTGCAACTGCCAACCATCAGGGGTTTCTTCCAACCACAACTCTAACCCAGCTAAACGCGCATCTTTCATACGCGGCGCACCTGCCAATAAAGTCGCCAAGGTATCTAATTCTAAATAAATATCTTTAATAACCAAAAAATCTTGCCCATGATTACTTAGACTTAGTTGGTCGATGCCAATGGCTGGATCAATCTTAAATACACTGGCTGTTAAGTAAGAGATTTTTAAATCAAAAGGGAATTGTTCGCTTAACCAAGCTTCTAAATGGGGGCGTGCCATATCTACTTTGGGCACTAAAAAACGTAAAGTAACCACTAATAAAGCAGCAAAAACCAATAACAACAAAGCCGACCAAAAAGGCAGTTGCAGTAAAAAAAATTGCCATGAACTATCTTTTTTAGGCTTAGTTGTCATAAAACCCTTCTATTGTAGAACAATGTCAAATTGTTCTTGCGAATAAAGTGTTTCAACTTGAAAGCGAATCGTTTTACCAATAAACAATTCTAAATCTGCCACTGCTGCCGACTCTTCATCTAAGAAGCGGTCAACCACCATTTGCCCTGCCATCACTAAATAAGCATCACCACCATAAGCCCTGTCCATACGCAGCAAATCGCGTAAAATTTCATAACATACAGATTCAGGGGTTTTTAACGTGCCACGCCCTAAGCATAAATGGCAAGGTTCACAAATAATTTGCTCTAAACTTTCACGGGTTCTTTTGCGGGTCATTTGTACTAAACCTAGCTCGGTTACACCCGTTAGCTTGGTTTTCGCATGGTCTCTTTCTAGATTACGTTCTAATAAACGCAGCACTTGGCGCTGGTGCTCAGAGTCTTCCATGTCAATAAAATCAATAATAATAATACCACCCAGATTTCTTAAACGCAGCTGCCTCACTATAGCGGCGGCGGCTTCTAGGTTAGTTTTAAAAATAGTTTCTTCTAGGTTACGATGCCCAACAAAACCGCCAGTATTCACATCAATGGTATTCATGGCTTCGGTTTGGTCTATGACTAGATAACCGCCACTTTTTAGCTGCACCTTGCGGCCTAGTGCTTTTTGAATTTCATCTTCAACGCTGTAAAGATCAAAAATAGGCCGTTCGCCTGGGTAGTATTCCAGCTTATTCAATAAATCAGGAATAAATTCTTCAACAAAGGCTTGCAGCTTATGAAAGTTTTCGCGCGAATCAACCCGAATCTTTTCTAATTCAGGGCGCACAAAATCACGCATGGAGCGCATAAATAAGGGTAAGTCTTCGTAAATTTTACAAATACCGACTTCACGTTTTATGCGCCGGTTAACTGCTTGCCAAACGCGGTGTAAAAAATAAATATCGGCTAGAATCTCTTCGCTACCCACGCCCTCTGCTGCGGTGCGTAGAATAAAACCGCCCTGCTCTTGGGCATTAATTTCTGTTAAACCTTGATTGACTAAGCTTTTTAAACGCTCGCGTTCTTCTTCTTGTTCAATGCGCTGCGAAACACCCACATGGGGAGTTTTTGGCATATAAACCAAATAACGGGAAGGAATAGAAAGGTGCGTAGTTAAACGCGCCCCTTTAGTACCAATGGGGTCTTTAGTCACTTGCACAACAAGGCTTTGCCCTTCATGCAACAGGCTAGCAATCATGGGTTCAGTCGTTTGTTCTACAGAAGGCTTAGCCACTTCGGCAACGTGAATAAATGCTGCGCGGTCTAAACCAATATCAACAAAGGCTGCCTGCATACCCGGCAACACACGTACCACCTTGCCTTTATAAATATTACCAACAATGCCACGGCGGCTAGTGCGCTCTATATAAACTTCTTGCAAAACACCATTTTCAACCAACGCCACCCTAGTTTCAGTGGGGGTTATATTTATTAATATTTCTTCGCTCATGCCTTACCCAATCAAAATAACCGAATTGGTTATTAGTTTACTGCAAAACGCCGCTTTAATCCCTGCAAAAGTATATAAGTCCAACTCCACAAGATAGCTGAAATAAATGCAGGCAACAGTAAAAAACCGACACTTGAAATAGAACCAAAAATACTTTGTAGCCATTGAAAAAGTAACTGACTTATTCCGATTAATAAAAACACTAAAGCCGATTGCTTAATTAATGAATACATACGAATGCGCTGATAAAAACTATTGCATAAAAAAGCCACTAGACTCATAACAATAGCATTATGCCCCAGTAAAGTGCCTTCAACTAAATCCAACAACAAGCCCCATACAAAACCATGCCCCACACCTACCCTTTGCGGCAAATTTAAAGACCAATAAATTAGCACTAAGCTGAGCCATTCTGGACGCAAGTACAAAAGAAACTTAGGCATAGGTAACGCTTGTAAATAAAGTGCTACCAAAAAAGTAATTTGGACAATCCAAAACCCCTGCATTTTTTTATTAGCCATCAGGAATCTTTCTCCATTTTTATCGATGCCAGCTTTTCTGGTGCAGGTCCTATTAGCTGGTGCTCTAACAAAAGCACATAACGGCTACGATCCAGCTGTGCTTTAGGCGTAGCAATAACGTCCATAAAGGGTTCACCCCGCTGGTGTGAAACTTTGCTAATTACTGCTACCGGATAACCAAAAGGAAAACGTCCGCCCATACTAGAAGTAATTAACAAATCACCTTCCCTTAAATCAGCAGTTTCTGGCACATGATTAAGGTAAAGCTCTTCAGCCTTACCGCTGCCTTGGGCGATAAAGCGCAAACCATTACGATTAACTTGCACAGGCAAGGCATGATGAATATCTGAAATTAACAACAAGCGGCTGGTGTAAGGGCTTACAGAAACAATTTGCCCCATCACACCAGAAGCATCAATCACTGGCTGACCTATATAAGCACCATCTTGCCGACCGCGATTAATAATCACTTGCTGCGAAAAAGGGTCATAATTTAAGCCAATAAGCTCGCCGCCAATATACTCTATTTCACTTCTTTGGGCGGCATTTAGCAGTTCTCTTAGACGCACATTTTCAGCCACAACCGAAGACATCACTTGGCTACGTTCAGCTAAAATTAAGGTTTGTGATTTTAGTTCACGGTTTTCATCTAAGAGTGCATTACGGTTAGCAAGGCTATCAGAAGCCCAGCCCCACGCACGGCCCGGCGCATCGGCTGCCCACTGCACTGGCGTAACAATCAGCGTGATCCAAGAACGCACATTCGCTGCTTCATTAAAGCGATTTTCAGAAAACATTAGCCCGCCCCCTATAATAAGAGCAATAAGGAAGTGGTAATGTAGGTAGGAATTGTTAGAAAAAAGTTGCTTAATAGTCGAATCCTCGTTGAATCAAATGTCATTCTATTAAACGCAGAGAAACGCCACGCTCTTTACAGAGGGGCGTTTCTAAGTCTAAACCTTAAAATCGGACTTATTCGATAGAGAGCAAGTCAAACGTTTGATGATCGATCATCTCTAACGCTTTACCACCGCCCAAAGCTACGCAAGTTAACGGATTTTCAGCAATAATAACCGGCAAACCCGTTTCTTCAGCAATCAACTTATCAATATCACGCAACAAAGCGCCGCCGCCAGTCAAGACTAAACCACGCTCAGCAATATCAGAGGCTAATTCAGGTGGCGACTGTTCTAAAGCATTCTTAACTGCCTGCACAATCGCCGATAACGGCTCTTGCAACGCTTCCAATACTTCATTGGAATTTAACGTAAAGCTGCGTGGAATACCTTCAGCAAGGTTACGGCCACGCACGTCAATTTCTTTGGTTTCACTGCCTGGGTAGGCGCAACCAATTTCTTGCTTAATGCGTTCAGAGGTAGCATCACCAATTAAACTGCCATAGTGGCGACGTACATAAGCAATAATGGCTTCGTCAAAACGGTCGCCAGCAGTTCGCACCGATTCAGAATAAACCACACCGTTCAAAGAAATAATCGCGATTTCAGTGGTACCACCACCAATATCAACCACCATTGAACCCTGCGCTTCTTCTACTGGCAAACCCGCACCTATCGCAGCAGCCATAGGTTCTTCAATTAGGAATACATCGCGTGCGCCAGCACCTAAAGCCGACTCTTTAATCGCACGTCTTTCTACTTGGGTTGACATGCAAGGCACGCAAACCAATACACGAGGACTAGGTGTAAAAAAACTATTGTCGTGCACTTTAGAAATAAAGTGCTGCAACATTTTTTCAGTTACATGAAAATCTGCAATCACACCGTCTTTCATCGGGCGAATGGCAGTAATATTGCCAGGTGTTCTTCCAAGCATACGCTTAGCATCAAAACCAACCGCTGCAACGCTGCGGTTATTACCATGGTGCCTTATAGCAACAACAGAAGGCTCATTCAGCACTATGCCTTTGCTACGCACATAAATCAGTGTATTTGCTGTTCCCAAATCAATTGAAAGATCATTGGAAAACATACCTCTTAAACGTTTAATCATGCTTTTGGTGACCTATCCTAATGTATCCCTATTCAGCTGGGCGGAAACTCTAGCAACCTGAAGGGTTCAGGGCAAGTAACTTATAGGTAAACTATTAAATAAAGACTGAAATTACAGAAAAGTGCCATCAACACAATGCCAGCCTTGTGTTATTCTTTACCGTATTCCGCAGAAGTATAACCTGCTTTTTTTAAGGTGCATTCATGAAACTTAATGTAGAAGAACTCCATAAAGTGGCTCACCTAGCCCGACTAAGTATCCACTCTAAAGATGAAGAAAGCTACTCTCAAGCACTTTCCAATATCCTTAATCTTATGGACGAAATGCAAAATATCGACACTCAAGGCGTGTTACCTATGGTTCACCCAATTGATGCTATGCAACGCTTACGCTCTGATGAAGTAACCGAAACAGACCAGCGCGACGCATTACAAACATTAGCGCCTGCAACAGAAAACGGCCTTTACCT
>CAYJCB010000047.1:0-14545 GCA_964368615.1 uncultured Halomonadaceae bacterium
CCCCACGTTGGTACCGCTTATATCGCCTTATTTAACTTATGCTTTGCTCGTCAGCATCAGGGTAAGTTTATTCTGCGGATTGAAGACACCGACCAACAACGTTCTACCGCTGAATCTGAACAGCAGATTTTTGAATCGTTGCGCTGGTTAGGTTTGGATTGGGACGAAGGCCCTGACGTAGGTGGTGAATTTGGCCCGTATCGCCAAAGTGAGCGAGGCGATATTTATGGCAAGTATGCGCAAGAGTTATTAGACAAAGGCAAGGCATTTAAATGCTATCGCACCAGTGAAGAGTTGGATACGCTGCGCCGTGAACGTCAGTTAGCGGGTAATTCTACGGCTTTAAAACCTTCAGATTTGTATTTGCCTATTGAAGAAGTAAAAAAACGTGAAGCAGCTAATGCGCCCTTTGTAATTCGTATGTTAGTGCCTGAGCATGATGGTGCTTGCGTGATTGATGACTTGCTACGCGGCAAGGTTGCGCTGGACTGGAGTATGGTTGATGCGCAGATTCTTTTAAAATCTGATGGTATGCCCACTTACCACCTAGCCAACGTTGTTGATGACCATTTAATGCAGATTACCCACGTGATGCGCGGTGAAGAATGGTTAAACTCAGCACCCAAACATAAGTTGCTGTATGAATATTTTGGTTGGGAAATGCCGGTACTTTGCCATTTGCCTTTGTTGCGTAACCCAGACAAATCTAAGCTTTCTAAGCGTAAAAATCCGACTTCAATTAACTTCTACCAGCGTATGGGTTACTTCCCAGCAGCCATGCTGAACTATTTAGGCCGTATGGGTTGGTCGATGCCCAACGAGCAAGAAAAGTTTAGCCTGGAAGAAATGATTGCTAATTTTGATATTCAGCGTGTTTCGCTAGGCGGCCCAGTATTTGATGTTGAAAAACTAAGCTGGCTGAATGGTTTGTACTTGCGTGAAGATTTTAATGATGAGCAGTTAATCGCTGAGCTAATGAAGTGGGCGTTTAATAGCGATTACTTAAAGCAGATTATTCCGCAGCTGCGCCCACGCATTGAAGTGCTGTCTGATGTAGCGCCTTTGGCGAGTTTCTTTTTTAGTGGTATGCCTAAAGTAACCAAAGAAGATTATTTAAGCCTAGGGTTTGAAGAAGATAACTTGGTTGAGCTGTTGCAGTTTTTAGTTTGGGAAATGGATAACCTAAGCCCTTGGAATAAAGATGCAATTTTTGGCACTGTAAAAGCTTTAGCAGATCATGCTGAGTTAAAGATGAAGGGTTACTTGCAGCCAGTATTTATGGCGATTAGTGGCAGCACGACTTCAACGTCAGTGTTAGATGCGATGGTGATTTTAGGCCCAGATATGAGCCGTGCGCGGCTACGCTTTGCGTTAGATTTAGTGTCTGGCGGCGGTGTGTCGAAAAAGCTAACTAAGAAGCTAGAAAAGGCTTACCAAGAATTTAAAAAATAAAGCTTGACGGTGCGTAGGTAGATGCCTATTATATGCACCGTCTTGAGGACATCGTGGGGGTATAGCTCAGCTGGGAGAGCGCTTGCATGGCATGCAAGAGGTCAACGGTTCGATCCCGTTTATCTCCACCAATTTTAAAGTCTTTCACAGATGTTCTAATCTAGTAAAAAAGTAATGTCCCATTCGTCTAGTGGTCTAGGACACCGCCCTTTCACGGCGGTAACAGGGGTTCGAACCCCCTATGGGACGCCACTTTTTTATCTTCAATATCCTTTCTGCTTTATTTTCTAAGTTTTAAATCTCAATCTTATCCACAAAATTATTTTTATTAAAAACAATCAGGCTTAACCCTGAGTTTTTGCGTTTTTTTAAATTAATTTGGTTAGCCTACTTGGGTTAAGTAGGCTGCAAAGTGTTGTGCTTAAAGGGATTTATTTAACACTGCTTAAAAAATGAACTTTTTAAGCTAGGTGTTATGGCTATTGGTTTAGGCTTAACTATTAAGTAGTTATCCACTGCCTTATCCACAAGTTCTGTGGATAAGGTTTATAGCTCTTTCAGCAGTAGATTATTCATTAGTTGGTATTTGGCAGGATCTTCTGGCAGCAGCTTTTTCTTTTCAGGCGGGAGCAAGTCTAATCTTAGGTCGGTAGGTTTTATTGGTTTATTATTAAACTTGTTAAAAACAACACGCACTATTGAAGGGTTGTTGTTTTTATCGTGCTGTTTTACAAAACCTAGATTTCCATCTTCAAAGGCAACTAAAGAACCTAAAGGGAATAGTCCTTGGCATTTTATAAGTTGCTGGATAGAAGGTAGGTCTAGTTGTTCACGCATCGCCATTAGCCGTTTATAGGCCAACGCATAAGGTAGACCAGCGCGGTAGCTGCGTGAGTTAGTCATGGCATCAAACACGTCAATCACGCTAGCTAGCCTACCCACTGGGCTAATTGAAATTGCTTTCAAGCCTTCTGGGTGGCCAGAACCATCAAGGCGCTCACAGTTTTGGGTAGCAATGCTTAAAGCTAGCTCTGGCATACCCTGTTGGCGGGAAAGAATCTCACGGGTTAATAGGGAATGCTTATGCATAACCTTCGATTCTTGTTCGCTTAATACGCTGGTTTTATTAACGATGCGTTCAGGAATTAAGCCTTTACCTAAATCATGGCAAAGGCCTGCAAAAATCACATTGCGTAAGTAATCTTTATCACGTGATCTAGGATTGTCTTTATTGAATTTAGTTTGATCGGCTAATAATACAGCAACGCTAACCGAGTGTTCGGCAAGGTAATTAGTTGAAGTGCGAATACGAGTACTAAGAATTAAAGCTTGCCTATCTTCTTCTAGGGCGGCTAAAAGAAAGTCTGCTGCTGCCCAAGTTTCTTTAATGGGTAAAGGTTGTTTTTCACGCAAGCTGGTAACTAAGTTTTCTACACTTTCAATGGCTTTTTGATGTGCTTCTGCCACTGATAATTTTCCTGCTGCTTCACTTTGCTCAGTGTTTTTATTTTTATCGTCTTTATTAGCATCTTTAACAACAGCGTCTTGAAAGAGGTCGGCAACAGGTGTGGAGCTATCACCTGAGCTGGCACGCGCATTATCACGCTGCAATTCGTTAACAATGAAAGAGATTTTTCTATCAAGCTTAGGGTTCATGTTGATGAACTGGCAGCCTAAGCTACTGACTTGGTGCTTTTCATCATAGCCAATATGGCGTATGGCTAGACTGATATCAAATAGGTGACCATTTGGGAAAATAAAGTGGCAGCTTTGGTATTCAGTGTTTTTAGGCAATACCTCGCGCAAGTCGCCTTGTGCTTCAATTTGGCAACCTTGGGCAGATAAGTCTCGTAACTGCCCTTCGTGTGCCCAGCTCGGGCTTTGGGGGATAATGTTGTCGAACTCATCACGCTCTAAAACGGGTACTTTAACACCAAGTCGAGTTTTGATTTCTAGTGAGTGACGAACCGTAGCCCGGAAGAATTTGCGGCGTTGTAAAAAATGCAGTTCCGTAGGAAAAGGAATTTTATAAATAGGGCTGCCTTCTTTTAAGGCGCGTCCTGCTGCTTGCATTTTTGTGGCGCTAATTTTGCAGCCATCATGGTAACTATCAAAATTAAAGGGAACTGCTTTTGCCATCAATTCATCACCCCATTTTGGAGTGACTTCGTCCAGTAGAATATAGCCTTCTTTGAAATTGACAGCTAAAACCATGCTGGTGTAGTGATCTGCTACAGAATTAAAGCGTAGTTTTAAGGGGGTGTGTTTTACCTGTAGCCTGCGCATTAGGCGATAAATGCCTTCGCTAGACTTGATTATTTGCCCTTCGGGCTGAATTTCGCCCTGAGGTTGTTTTGAGTTTTTACCTGTTTCGCTCTGCGTCATGCCCACAAAATTAAATCCTAAATGCTTGGGTTTTAATTAACCGATAAAGCTTAATACCTGTTCATGTATGAAAAATCAACGTATGAAAATAATTATACGGATAAATCAGAAGTATTACTTAGGTTTAAATGCTTGCATACGACGTAAAAGGCTGGAGGTATCCCAGCGGCCACCACCAAGTTGCTGAACTTCACCATAAAACTGGTCGACCAGTGAGGTTATTGGTAGTGGGGCATTAATTTTACGTGCCTGATCTAAGCAAATGCTTAAATCTTTACGCATTAAGTCTACTGCAAAACCATGTTCATATTCATCGGCAATCATCGTTTTATGGCGATTATTCATTTGCCAAGAGCCAGCAGCGCCTAAATTGATTACGTCCATAACTTTTTGTGGATCTAAACCGGCTTGTTCTGCAAAGTTAAGTCCTTCAGCTAAGGCCTGTATTAAGCCGCCAATGCAAATTTGGTTCACCATTTTAGTCATTTGCCCAGCACCAGTAGCACCCATATGGGTAACTGCCTTGGCAAAAACCTGCATTAAAGGCTCGACTTTTTGAAAGACCGCTTCATCACCACCCACCATAATAGTGAGTTGACCATGAATTGCGCCTTGTTCACCGCCTGAAACGGGTGCATCTAAAAAACTAACTTTTTGTTGGTAGCAAAGTTCAGCCATTTCAACAGCAACAGCAGCAGAAGCCGTGGTGTGGTCAATAATAATACTGCCTGCTTTAAGTGTTTTAAGAACACCTTGTTCGCCAGCAATGACTTCTCTTAAATCGTCGTCATTACCTACGCAGATAAAAACTGTCTCAGCATTGGCAGCAGCTTTTGCTGGTGTGGTTGCAGCACTATGGCCTGGGTGTTTTGCAGCCCATTGGGTGGCTTTGGTGAGTGTGCGGTTAAAGACACACACTTGATGGCCTGCTGCCACTAAATGGCTAGCCATAGGGCTGCCCATTACGCCTAGGCCAATAAAGGCTAAGTTTTTAGCTGTGCTCATTTTCTGCTCCATTTTAATAAAAAAGGCTGCCATTAGCAGCCTTGTTAGAACAAATGTTGCTGAGTTGGTGCCTACTGCTTAACGCTGAGGGAAGTCGCGCTTGGGTGAGC
Organism: uncultured Halomonadaceae bacterium; assembly: GCA_964368615.1. Classification (GTDB taxonomy): domain Bacteria; phylum Pseudomonadota; class Gammaproteobacteria; order Pseudomonadales; family Halomonadaceae; genus Marinospirillum. Next base: position 4,953 of record CAYJCB010000047.1, read on the forward strand.
CAGTGTAAAGCTGGCGCGGACGACCAATTTTGTAATCATTGCTAATCATTTCATTCCAATGTGAAATCCAGCCAATGGTACGGCTCATGGCAAAAATCACGGTAAACATATTGGTTGGAATGCCGATTGCTTTAAGAATAATACCCGAATAAAAGTCGACGTTGGGATAAAGTTGACGTTCAATAAAATATTCATCTTGAAGCGCAATTTCTTCTAAGCGTTTAGCAATTCTTAACTGCGGATCGTTTGCCATGCCTAATTCAGCTAAAACTTCATCACAGGTTTCTTTCATAACTTTAGCGCGGGGGTCAAAGTTACGGTAAACACGGTGACCAAAGCCCATTAGCTTGAAGGGGTCATCTTTGTCTTTAGCACGAGCAATAAACTCTTCAATGCGTGATTCATCACCAATTTCATCAAGCATGGTTAGAACGGCTTCGTTAGCACCACCGTGGGCAGGTCCCCAAAGTGCAGCAATACCCGCAGCAATACATGCAAAAGGATTAGCACCGGTAGAGCCAGCTAGGCGCACTGTTGAAGTTGAAGCGTTTTGTTCGTGGTCAGCGTGCAGCATGAAGATACGATCCATTGCTTTAGCGAATACAGGGTTAATCGCATATTCTTCGCAAGGTGTAGCAAACATCATGTGTAAGAAGTTTTCTGCATAGCTTAGGTCGTTGCTTGGGTAAACAAAGGGTTGGCCTGCTGAATACTTGTAACACATGGCTGCAATGGTGGGCATTTTAGCGATTAAGCGGTGTGCCGAGACTTCACGGTGATAAGCATCACTGATATCCATTGCATCATGGTAAAAAGCGGATAAAGCACCAACAACACCGCACATAACAGCCATGGGGTGAGCGTCGCGACGGAAGCCTTTAAAGAACTGAGTTAGCTGTTCGTGTACCATGGTGTGGCGGCTAATGGTTTTTGCAAACTTTTGGCGCTCTTCTGCGGTTGGTAACTCCCCATTAAGTAGTAAGAAACAAAGTTCCAGATAATCAGATTTTGCTGCGAGTTGGTCAATTGGGTAACCACGGTGCAGTAAAATACCCTTTTCACCATCAATATAAGTGATTTTTGATTCACACGACGCAGTAGCTAGGAAGCCAGGGTCGTAAGTGAATAAGCCCGTAGCACCTAGGCTACGAACATCAATTACATCAGGTCCAATCGTTCCTGATAGAACAGGTAGATCAACGGTTGTTTCAAGACCATCAACGGTTAGCACTGCTTTCTTGTCAGCCATAAGGCCTCCTTATTTATTTTTTATCACACTTGCAGTTTAAAAAACTATTCGCCACCACTATAGAAGCGAAATTTATTCTGTCAATTACGCTAAATGCCTAGAGTATTTGACCCTTGCCTTGTTAGAATGCGCCAGCCTTAGATTTCAGGCTTGTTATTAGATTCGCTTATTTTGATACAGTGCACAACCTTTGGATAGATTGCGTAACGTTTTTTTGATTCATATAATCAGTAACTTGCACTTGGGGGATAAGTGCTACAGCAGAAAACGTTAAGCTTAAACTGTTTTTGCTTAAGATTGTTTTCTGATGAGTGCTTTTAAATATAATCGCTTGTTGCCGGGGAAACCTGTGCAAGCACTATAAAAGAGTGTGTAGAGCCGTGAAAAGCAATAGACCTGTAAACCTCGATTTATCGACGATAAAACTTCCTTTATCAGCCTTGGCATCGATAACCCACCGTGTAAGCGGTGTGATTATGTTTGTCGGCTTGATTTTTATGTTCTGGGCATTTGATGTGTCTTTATCCTCGCCAGAGGGTTTTGATTCGGTCAAAACTGTATTGCAAGAAAACTTCTTCGCAAAATTTGTACTTTGGGGCCTGCTTTCAGCCTTGGCTTACCACTGCTTAGCGGGTGTTAAACACATCATTATGGATATGGATATTGGTGTGAACCTAGAACACGGTCATTTAATGTCACAAATCGTATTTGTGCTGGCTGCTGTATTAATCGTATTGGCGGGGGTTTGGGTATGGTAACCAACATTACAAATTTTGGTCGCAGCGGTTTAGCTGACTGGCTAATGCAGCGTGTAACAGCGGTTATTATGCTGGCTTACACCCTGTGCATATTAGGTTTTTTCTTAACGGGTAGCGATGTTGACTTTGTAACTTGGAAAGCAATGTTCCAAGGCACAGCTATGCGTATCTTCAGTCTGCTGGCGTTGCTTTCAATTGCAGCGCACGCTTGGATAGGTATGTGGACTGTTGCAACCGACTACATTAAGCCAACAGGCATCCGTGTGATTTATCACTTGGTTGTTATTTTGGCCCTTTTTGCCTTTGTAGTTTGGGGCGTTCAAGTTTTGTGGGGAGCTTAATCCATGTCTACACTTCGTACTATGGAATTTGATGCCATCATCGTTGGTGGTGGTGGTGCAGGTTTGCGTGCAGCACTTCAGTTGGCGCAATCTGGTCGTAATACAGCGGTAATTTCTAAAGTATTCCCAACGCGCTCGCACACAGTATCGGCGCAGGGCGGTATTACTTGTGCTATCGCTTCTGATGACCCGAATGATGATTGGCGCTGGCACATGTACGATACCGTTAAAGGTTCCGACTATATCGGTGACCAAGACGCTATCGAATACATGTGTAGCGAAGGCCCTAAAGCGGTGTTTGAGCTAGAACACATGGGTCTGCCTTTCTCACGTACTGAAGAAGGCCGTATTTATCAGCGTCCTTTTGGCGGCCAGTCAAAAGACTTTGGTAAAGGTGGTCAGGCTTCACGTACTTGTGCTGCGGCTGACCGTACAGGTCACGCCCTGTTGCATACGCTTTACCAAGGTAACTTGAAAAACGAAGCAACTTTCCTAAACGAATGGTATGCCGTTGACCTAGTTAAAAATGCGAAAGGCGATGTAGTGGGTTGTATCGCAATTTGTATTGAAACGGGCGAAAATATTTTCATTAAATCTAAAGCTACCGTTATGGCTACGGGTGGTGCAGGCCGAATTTATGCCTCTACCACTAACGCGCTTATCAACACTGGTGACGGTGTGGGTATGGCGCTACGTGCTGGTTTAGCAATGCAAGATATGGAAATGTGGCAGTTCCACCCAACGGGTATTTACGGTGCAGGTACGCTAGTTACTGAAGGTTGCCGTGGTGAAGGTGGTTATTTAATTAACAAAGACGGCGAGCGTTTTATGGAGCGTTATGCTCCTAATGCTAAAGACTTAGCGGGTCGTGACGTGGTTGCGCGTTCTATGGTTCTAGAAATTCTAGAAGGCCGTGGTGCGGGTGAACATGGTGACCACGTATTCCTAAAGCTAGATCACCTAGGTGAAGACGTGCTTAACAAGCGTCTACCCGGTATTTGTGAATTGTCTAAGACATTTGCGCACGTTGACCCAACTAAAGCACCAATCCCTGTTGTGCCTACTTGTCACTACATGATGGGTGGTATTGCTACCAACATTCATGGTCAGGCAATTACCCGTGATGAAAACGGCAACGACAAAATTGTTAACGGCTTATTTGCTTGTGGTGAAGTGGCTTGTGTATCCGTACACGGTGCTAACCGCTTAGGTGGCAACTCGTTGCTAGACTTGGTGGTATTTGGTCGCGCTGCTGGCTTGTACATCGAGCAAGCACTTGATCAAGGTATTCAGTATGACGAAGCCTCTGAATCAGACCTTGAAGCTGCTTTAACACGTATGAACCGCTGGAATGAGTCGAAAGACGGCGAGCCAGTTCATGCGCTACGTACTGAATTGCAAAACTGTATGCAGAACTACTTTGGTGTATTCCGTGATGGTGAGTTCATGGAAAAAGGTATTGATCAGCTGAAAGATTTGCGTATCCGTATTAGCAAAGCAAGACTAGACGACAAGAGCCAAGCATTTAATACAGGCCGTATTGAAGCACTAGAGCTAGATAACTTGCTGGAAGTGGCTGAAGCAACAGCTATCTCTGCTTATGAGCGTCGCGAAAGCCGTGGTGCCCACAGCCGTAATGACTTCACTGAGCGTGATGATGAAAACTGGTTGATGCACTCAGTTTATTCACCTGCCACTAAAACTCTAAGCAAGCGCGAAGTTAACCGTGCTCCTAAGATGATTAAGGGTGATATGTTGAAGCATTTTGAGCCTAAAGTGCGCACTTACTAAAATCAGAACATGATGTTGGGAGAGTAATAATGCTTCAAGTATCAGTTTATCGCTACAATCCTGAAACGGATAAAGCACCCTACATGCAAGAATTTAAAGTTGACACCAAAGGTAAAGACATTATGGTGTTGGACGTTCTGCATTTAGTAAAAGAGCAAGACAATGCTATGTCTTACCGTCGTTCATGCCGTGAAGGTGTGTGTGGTTCTGACGGCTTAAACATGAATGGTAAAAATGGCTTGGCGTGCATCACACCAATTTCTGATGTGGTAAAAAACAACAAGTTAATCATTCGTCCTTTACCTGGTTTGCCAGTAATTCGTGACCTAGTGGTTGATATGACGCTTTTCTATAAGCAGTACGAGCGCATTAAACCTTTCTTGATTAACGATGAGCCAGCACCAGCGATTGAGCGTCTACAGTCACCTGAAGAACGTGAAAAGTTAGATGGCCTGTACGAGTGTATTCTTTGTGCTTGTTGTTCAACGGCTTGTCCTTCTTTCTGGTGGAATCCTGATAAGTTTGTTGGTCCATCTGGCCTTTTACAAGCTTACCGCTTCCTGATTGATAGCCGTGATACAGCAACCAAAGAGCGTCTAGCAGGTTTAGATGATCCGTTCAGCGTATTCCGCTGCCACGGCATCATGAACTGTGTAGCAGTTTGTCCTAAAGGGCTTAACCCAACGCGTGCTATTGGCAGTATTCGTAACATGCTATTAAGTAGTGCTACTTAAGGTCTAAACTGAAAAAGTGATTTTCTAAGCCGAAAGTCGCTAGTAAAACCCTGTGCCCCTACTGTCTGTTTGTTTGTCAGTGGGGTACAATACCCAAGACGAAGCCAGTGCCCGTCACTGGCTTCTGACTAAAATTTAGTAACCATCAGGGGATACGGGTTTTCCCCGTTTGTTCGCAGCGGCCAGGGGACTGGGTAGAATATGACTCAGTGGTCAAAGCGAATGGACTCCCCTTCATGCAGGGTGATAACAGAATGCAAGAAGGCAGCATGGAGTTAATGTGGAATTCCTCTCATACTTATGGGGGCAATATTCACTACATCGAAGAACTCTACGAAGAGTATCTTAACGACCCTAACGCCGTTTCGGAGCAATGGCGTGAGTATTTCAATAAGCTCCCCCGCCCGGAAGGCGCAGCAGCGCAGGATCTTCCTTTAGCGCCTGTTCGCGATCACTTCTCCCGTTTGGCCCGTCAACGCATTACACGCACTGTCAGTGATAGCTCTGATAACCTTAGCGATAAAAAGCAGGTTAAGGTTCTACAACTGATTAATGCTTACCGTTTTCGTGGTCACCAACAAGCCAGTTTAGATCCACTTGAGCTAATGCAGCGCAAGGCAATTGCAGATCTAGATTTAAGCTTTCATCAATTAAGTAACGATGACCTAGATCAGGAATTCCAGACAGGTTCGCTTTTTATTGGTAAAGAAAAAGCCACCCTGCGTGAAATTTATGAAGCAGTTAGACAGACCTACTGTAACACCATAGGTGCAGAGTTTATGCACATAGTGGACACAGAAGAGAAGCGCTGGTTGCAGCAACGTTTTGAATCAGTGCGCTCTAAGCCTGATTATAGCCCTGAAGTGCGTAAGCACTTGCTAGAGCGTTTAGTGGCTGCTGAAGGGCTAGAAAATTACCTAGCTTCCAAGTATCCCGGTACTAAACGCTTTGGTTTAGAGGGTGGTGAGTCTTACATTCCTATGATGGACGAAATTATCCAACGCTCCGGTTCTTATGGTGTGAAGGAAGTTGTTATAGGTATGGCGCACCGTGGTCGCTTGAATACCCTTGTTAATATTCTAGGTAAAAATCCGGTCGATCTATTTGAAGAATTTGACGGAAAAATTGTTTCCCAGTCAGGTTCAGGTGACGTTAAGTACCACCAAGGTTTTTCATCTAACGTAATGACATCTGGCGGTGAAGTTCACCTAGCGATGGCATTTAACCCTTCGCATCTGGAAATCGTATCTCCAGTGGTTGAGGGTTCGGTACGCGCCCGTCAAGATCGTCGTGATGATACAGAAGGCCAGCTAGTTCTGCCTATCTCAATTCACGGTGACTCGGCTTTTTCTGGTCAAGGTGTGGTAATGGAGACGTTCCAAATGTCTCAAACCCGCGCTTACAAGACTGGCGGTACTATTCACATCGTTATTAATAACCAAGTCGGTTTTACAACGGCTAAGCCTGAAGATATGCGCTCTTCTGAATATTGCACCGACGTTGCGAAAATGGTTTCTGCACCTATTTTTCACGTTAATGGCGATGATCCAGAAGCGGTTCTGCATGTAACTCAGGTTGCTGTTGATTACCGTATGCAGTTTAAGCGTGATGTGGTTATTAACCTTGTTTGTTACCGTCGTCGTGGTCATAACGAAGCTGATGAGCCATCTGGCACTCAGCCAATTATGTACCAAAAAATTGCTAAACATCCTACTACCCGTAAAATTTATGGCGAAAAGCTTGTTGCAGCAGGTTTAATGACGGCTGAAGAAGATAAAAAGCTTAGTGATGACTACCGTGATGCGCTAGACAATGGCCAGCACGTAGCTAACTCACTGGTTCTTGAACCTAATAAGGATTTGTTCGTTGATTGGACACCTTACCTAGGTCATACGTGGACAGCAGAGTATGACACCAGCGTAGAAATGAAAAAGCTGCAAGAACTTGCCGGTAAAATGTGCGAAGTTCCTGAAGGTTTTCAGATGCAGCGTCAAGTTGCTAAAATCTACGAAGACCGTCGTAAAATGCAGGCTGGTGGCATGGCAATTAACTGGGGCTTTGCTGAAGTTCTAGCTTATGCAACCTTGTTAGATTGTGATACGCCGATTCGTATTACGGGTCAAGACGTGGGTCGTGGTACTTTCTCGCACCGTCATGCTGTGTTGCATGATTTTAACGATGCGCGTGTGCATGTACCGTTACAAAACCTTAACGCTAACCAGCCTAAATTTGTTATTCATGACTCTTTCTTGTCTGAAGAAGCGGTGTTAGCTTTTGAATATGGCTATGCAACCACTAAGCCTGATGCTTTAGTGATTTGGGAAGCGCAGTTTGGTGACTTTGCTAACGGTGCCCAAGTGGTAATTGACCAGTTTATTTCTTCTGGTGAAACCAAGTGGGGTCGTTTGTGTGGTTTAACCATGTTGCTACCGCATGGCTATGAAGGTCAGGGACCAGAGCACTCTTCTGCACGGTTAGAGCGTTACTTGCAGCTTTGTGCTGAGCACAATATGCAGGTTTGTACGCCAACAACACCCGCACAAATTTTCCACTTATTACGTCGTCAGGCACTACGCCCATTACGTAAGCCTTTGGTGGTTATGTCACCCAAAAGCCTGTTGCGCCATAAAGATGCAACTTCAACGCTAGAAGATTTAGCCAACGGTCACTTTGAATGTGTGATTGGTGACAAGGGTAATCTAGAAGCGAACAAGGTTAAAAAGGTGATTTTGTGTGGTGGTAAGGTTTACTACGACCTAGCTGCTAAGCGTGAAGAGATGGGTTGTGACGATACAGCGGTTGTACGTATTGAACAGCTTTACCCCTTCCCAGAAAAAGACTTAGAAGCAGAATTGGCTAAGTACGCTAATCTTGAAAAAGTGGTTTGGTGTCAAGAAGAGCCACAGAACCAAGGTGCTTGGTATTCTAGTCAACACCATATGCGTAACGTGCTAAATGAAATTAAACCCGAGCTTAATCAGCAGTTTAGCTTTGCTGGTCGTACTGCTTCTGCAGCACCAGCATCGGGTTATGTTAGCGTACACGTAGAACAGCAAAACCGCTTAGTTGCTGATGCTTTTGAAGTCTAAGCTTTAAAAATCTAAGCTTTAAAAACTTAAGCTTCAAGAATAAGCAGCAAATAAACTTCAGCTTCCGGGTCTTAACAGGCCCGGAATACAAGAATAAGTAGGATAGGGCATAACATGGCTATTGAAATTAAAGCTCCAACTTTCCCTGAGTCAGTTGCTGAGGGTAGCGTTGCAACTTGGCATAAGAAGGCTGGCGATGCAGTAAGTCGCGACGAAATTATCGTTGAAATCGAAACCGATAAAGTTGTTTTAGAAGTACCTTCACCTGCTGATGGCGTACTAGAAGAAATTTTGGCACAAGAAGGTGAGATTGTTGCCTCTGAACAACTGCTAGCACGTGTTAAAGAAGGTGCGGTAGCTGCTGCGCCTGTGGCTAAAGCTGATGCAGCTCCTGCTGCAACAGAAGAAGTTGAAATGGTTGGTGACGACTTACGTGTTGCACCTGCTGCACGTAAACTAGCTGCTGAAAAAGGCTTAAACCTTGCCAACATTAAAGGCAGCGGTAAAGGCGGTTTAATCACTAAAGAAGACGTAATGAATACGGGTTCTGCACCGGCTGCTAAGGCTGCTGTTGCTGCACCTGTTCAGGTTAGCGTTGCACCGGGTGAGCGCATTGAAAAACGCGTACCTATGAGCCGTATGCGTCAAACCATTGCTAAGCGTTTAGTTCATGCACAGCAAACTGCTGCCATGCTAACCACTTACAATGAAGTTGATATGCAGCCGATCATGGAATTGCGTAAGCAGTACAAAGATCTATTTGAAAAGCGCCATGATGGTGTGCGTTTAGGCTTTATGTCTTTCTTTGTTAAAGCAGCAACTGAAGCGCTAAAACGCTTCCCAGATGTTAACGCTTCTATTGATGGCACTGACATTGTTTACCACGGCTACCAAGATATTGGTGTAGCAGTTTCAACGCCACGCGGTTTAATGGTGCCTGTTTTACGCGATTGCGACACCATGAACCTAGCTGATATTGAAGGCTCTATTGCTGATTTAGGTCGTCGCGGTCGTGATGGCAAAATTGGTATTGATGACTTGCAAGGCGGTACCTTCACTATCACTAACGGTGGTGTGTTTGGTTCGTTAATGTCTACACCGATTATTAACCCACCACAAACCGCTATTTTGGGTATGCATAAAATCCAAGATCGCCCTATGGCTGTTAATGGTCAAGTGGTTATTCGCCCGATGATGTACTTAGCACTTTCTTATGACCACCGCATGATTGATGGTAAAGATGCTGTACAGTTCCTTGTTACCATTAAAGAGCTTTTGGAAGATCCTGCACGTATTTTACTCGACGTCTAGAGCGCAAAACAGGAATAAGAAATGTCTGATAAATTTGATGTTGTTGTTATAGGTTCAGGTCCTGGCGGTTACGTTGCTGCTATTCGTGCAGCACAGCTAGGTCTAAAAACCGCTTGTATTGAAAAGTGGGTTAACAAAGACGGTAAAGATGTTTTAGGTGGAACTTGCTTAAACGTAGGTTGTATTCCTTCTAAAGCTTTATTGGAAGCTTCGCATAAATTCCACGAAGCAAAGCATGACTTTGCAACTTTTGGCATAGAAGCAACGGACGTTAAAATGGACGTCCAAAAAATGATTGATCGTAAAGATAAAATCATTGG
>CAYJCB010000048.1:0-6093 GCA_964368615.1 uncultured Halomonadaceae bacterium
AACATCAGCCCCACGGAACAAAAATGACTCCTGCCATTAATTTAGCTAAGAAGCATAAAATCGCACATCAAGTGCATGAGTATTTTCACGATGCAGCCGCAGAATCTTACGGGCTTGAAGCGGCACAAAAGCTGGGTGTTGTTGCAGAAAGAGTTTTTAAAACCTTAGTTGTTATGCTGGATAACAAAGACTTGGCGGTAGGTGTTGTGCCAGTTTCAGCCCAGTTAAGCATGAAATGTATCGCCAAAGCTTTGGGCGCTAAAAAAGCGGCGATGGCAGAAAAGTCTGCGGTAGAGCGTGCAACGGGTTATGTGTTGGGTGGCGTAAGCCCTTTGGGGCAGAAGAAGCGACTTAAAACGGTGCTTGATGCCTCGGCTAAAAACTACCCCACTCTTTATGTTAGCGCGGGGCGTAGAGGGTTAGAAATCGAGCTAAGCTCCGATGATTTATTAAAGCTAACCAGCGGTGTGCTTGCTGAAATAAGTCAGTAGTCATCACCTTAGCTGTAATTCCACGTCTCTTATTAATCTTAGATGATTATAGTCTGAAGCTTGTTCTTCGTTATTTCTCAAGCGCAGCATTTTTTGTAGGTTGTTAGGCAGTGCTTGGTAATCGGCAATTACTTGGTAAAGCCAAATTTCGCTGTCCCAGTCTAGCTGTTGTTTTTCTAGGTATTGATTGGCGCTTACCGCTTGGCTTTGTTCTACCACATACAAATAAAATTTTTCAACGTCGTGTTTAAGTGCTGCTTGCTTAGCTGCAACGGCTTCGTTAACCAGCACTGGGCTAATTTTGGCGGCGTGTTGTTCAACAGGCGCTATAACTTTGGCTTTGGGCAATTGGTGAATTAATTCAGCTAATACTTGGCGGTCGCTGGCTTTGTCTAGGGCGATGCCTGCTGCGGGAAGTATTGCCGCTGCTTGGTTAAAGAGCGTCGGCACTTGGCTGCGCTGCGGGTAATTGGCTGGTTTGTAGGCTGGGTGCTGGTGTAAAAACGCCACCATATTGTTAATTAACAAAGAGCGCGTTTGTTGCTGTCGGAATTTTGCCAACAACTCAATTAAGCGTTTTTGCACTTCTAATAAGCTGCTGTGGTGGGCGCTGGTTTGTTGTTGCAACTGGCTAACCAACAGCTTTCTTAACTGGCTATTGCCTTCGGCCAGTTCAATCAGTTGGCTAAAATCAATCAATTCTAAACCGTCTAACAAACGCCTTAGCTGCTGCTGGGCGCGTTGGTTTTCACGAATTTTTTCTTTTAAGCTGCTCACAAAACCAAAATCACTGTTTAAGCGATTCCACAAGCTATCAATGGCTTCTTCAAACTGCCCACTCATATCATAAACTTGTTCGGTTAAGCGTTGCAGCTGTAATTCTGCGGCAGAATAATCGCCTTTAAATTGGGCTTCTTTATAAGCTTGCACGCGGTTGTGAATCTGTTCCAGCTTTTCAGCCACGTCAGCATTGACTTGGCGGCGGCTTTCATCGGCAACCATGCTGGCAATTAATTCACTCACCAAAGGGCGTAAAGTTAACGACTGTTGTTCATCGGGTCGCCATAAAATACGCGCTGCCATCAGTTTTTTTAGGGCAGCATCATTCAGCGCAGTTTCGTCAATAAAACCGTCTAAATACGCCTGCATTAATACCTTGTGATGCTTGCCCAACAAGGCGAGGCGTTCAGCACCTATCGCAAATAAGTTAGATGTTAAGGTTGAAGCTGCTGCTGTTGAAGAAGAAGCTAACATTACAGCAGCTCCTCTTGCGTGGGCGTGTCGGCAACGGGCAGTTGTTCTTCGTCACGAATAAAACGCACCACATCTAGCAAATAATCAATCTTGCCCGTTACGCGGTAATAATTGCGGGTGGTGTGGGGTTGCAGTAAATAACCGTGTTCTTTAAGGCGCGTAAAAATTAGTTTTATCTGTTGGTCTAAAACATCACTTTTGCTGTTAAAAAAGCGGTCAGTGGCAAGGTTATGCACCCGCTGGCGTAGGCTTTGGTTGTCTTCGCTGCGACCAATAAACTCTTGCATTTTTAAAGTATCACCCGCGCTTAATGCCACGTCGCGCCCCAAAGTTTCTTGCACTAATTGCAGCCATTCCAATACTGGCAACAGCGATTGCACGGTTTCAGCAAACTGTTTGCCTAAATGGTCGCGGGCGCTGTTGGTTAAATCTTGGTAAGCCAAAAAATACACACTGCCTTCATCGTTGCTGGCTAAACGGCGATTTAATGGGCGTAAATACTGGTTAATGGCGTGTTGCAGGTTGTTATCGCTAATACGTCGGTATAAGTCAGGTTCGCTGATTTGGCAAATAAAATCACCAGCTAATAAACGCTCTAACAAAGGGCCTTGTTCAATCATTGGCTTATCTCCTGCTGCTGTTCAGTTTGCTGCGCTTTCATTTGTGCTTGTCTTTCTGCAAGGCGTTGTTCTAAAAGGCTTGCTTGCGGTTGAATGCGTTTTAATTGGCGCTGGCTGGGGTCTTCTTGGCTGGGTTCAATTAAATAGCGGTGCTCAAATAGAGTTAACACATCAGATTCTGGGTTAGGAAAAGCGCCAACAATAATGATTTTATTCTTGCTGCAAGCTTGAAACAGCTTTTCTACGTTGTGGTAAGCCAGTGTGCCAATTTCATCAATCGGCCAATGCAAAGTTACCGCTGCTTCGCCGCGCAACAAACGGGTAAACGCCAGCAGGTATTTGCATAAAATTAAATACGCCATGCCATGACTAGACGATTCTAAAAGCTGGCGGTCATTTTTAATCACCAAATCAGAACCGCCTTCGTTTAGGTGCAATTCCAACCTTAGCAGCGATTCAATGCTGTAATTTTCATCGGAACGAATTAATTCCACCACATCAGCCAAGGCATTTAAATAGTCATCACTGGGCAAAGTTTTGCCCGACAGCTGCCAGTCATCATAGTGTTTAGCAAAGTGTTTTAACGGCTGCCAAAAGCCTAGTTCATCTATGGTTGAAAGAATTTTAACGTCTGATTTACGAATGCCGTCCAACACCAAGTCGTCATTTACTGCTTCGCTTAAACGGCGGCTTTGTTGGGCAATGCGGCGGTTAATATCGCTGAATACGGTAAAGAACTTTTTCAGGTCGCCACCAATGTTTTCACCCATGCCTAATAAACCCTGCTGCTCACTTTTTAAAATATCCAGTATAAAATTTAGCATTGGCAGTTGTTCGCGCTTGGTAACCGTTTTAGGCAGTTTGTTTTTTTCGTAATCAAGGCGGTTTAAAATTTCTATGCCAGCATCTTTTTTAAGCAGGTTATCAAACTGTTCAAAGTGATTGCCAAACTGCCTGTCTTGGCTGCTGCGGCTGTCTAGCGTTGCTGTGGTTCGGGCAAGGCGTTCAGTTAGGTCAAACGTTTCGCCCAAAACAGCAGGTTCAACCACTTGCAGCGGCAAATCATCTAACTTAATCAGCAGCGGTTTTAACTGGCTCATTAAGCTTTCTAACTGGTTAATCTGTGCTTGCTGCTGGTTTTTTTGTGCTTCTAAGCCTTGCTGCTGCTGGGCATAAGTAGTTTTTAGTTGGGTAATTGCTAGGTTAAGGTCTCTGGTTTTTTGCTGATGCTGGGTTTCTTGCGCCAATAATTCAGGGCGCAAAGTTTGCCAACTAACCCGCATAAATTCTAGCCAGCCTTGCAATTCGCTGTGGCGTTCTTGCACCTGATAAATGTTAGTTTGCAACTGCTGTTGGCGCTGTTTTAAGTCGTTTAAACGCTGCGGGTCAATGCCTTTGGCACTTAATTCTTCAGCAAACGCCTGCTCTAATTCTTTTAACTGGGCAAGGTTTTCTTCACGCTTGGCAGTCAGTTGTGCGTCTAGTTGCGCCAGCTGTGCATCAAAATCACTCAGCTCGGTTTGCCAATCGGCTTTTAATTCTAAGCGTTGTGCAACGTGGTCTTGGTGCATGGCTTCTAGGTTGTGCTGCTGTTGCTTCACCAAGGCTTCTAACTGCTGCTGTTGTTCGGTTAACTGCTGGCGTGTGGTGGCTTGGCGTTGGCTAACCTGTTGTTGCTGCTGGGTTTTTAATCGGTCTCTGGCATCGCGTACATAATCAATATTGGCATCGCTGTCACGGCTTTGCTGCTGGGCTTTATCCACTTGGGCGCTTAGCTGCTGAAATTTAGCATGGCAAGCTTGCAGCACTTTTTCAGCCTGTTCTTTTTGCTGTTGAACATTGGCAAGCTGTTGTTCGGCACTTTTAATACGCAGCTGAATGGCAAGTTCGTCTTGCGCGTAATCAGGCAGCGCCAGCGCATTTAAATCTAACTTTAAGCCATAAATACTGGTTATTGCTGTTGAAGCGTCTAAATCAATTAAATTCGGCTGCAAATCTTGACGTTCTAACAAGTTTTCATGCAGCACCTTGCCAAGGCTGTGTTGCCAATCGGGGTAATTTAGGCGCAAAAAATGCCGCAAACTGCCTTCTTCTGGGGTTAGTTGGCGGTGCAGCTGTTGTAGCTGGACTTCGGCTTGTTGCAGGCTTTGGCGTTGTGTAATTAGCTGCTGGTCAGCCACATCACGCGCCTGTTGCGCGGCTTGTTTTTGCTGCTGTAGGTTTTGTAAATCGCGGTTATGTTGCTGGGCAGCGGTTTGCGCTTGTTCTAAACGCGCTTCGGCTAGCTGTAGTTCGTCTAGTTCGGCTGGGGTTAAAGGCGAATGGGCTAACGTATTTTGCAACACTGCCAAAGCACTTTGCCTTGCTGCCTGCTGCTGTGCAAACTGGCTTTGTTGGGCTTGAATGCGGTTTTGAAAGCCTTGCTCTAGGCTGGCAAGCTTGGTGTCTTGCGCTTCCCTAACTTGGTCTTTTTGCTGCTGTAACTGCTTAGCTTTAACCCGCTGCTGCTGGCTAAGGCGCTCTAAACTTTCCGCCAGTTTAAATTTACGCTGCTCTAATTGGCGCTCTAAATCATCGTGTTGTTCAGCAATCAGCCGATACTGCTCTTGCAGTTGTGCTAAGTTTTCACGCCACAGCGGCAAGGCATCGGTATCGCGTTGCAGCTGCGTCATGTCTTTACTTTCATAAGCAGCATAGCTGGTTTGTATGTGGTCTAAACGCACCACCACCTCGTTTAAATCTTGCTTAGCTTTGGCTAAATCGCTGAACAATGCCGATTCTTGCGTTTTAAACTGGGTGTCTAACTGGCGCAACTGGCCTTGTAAAGCCTGCATCTGGGCTTGGCTGTCAGCCTGTTGAATTTTCTGCGCTTCTAAATCTTGGTGCAGCAGCGGACGCAAAGCGGCAAGCTGGCTTTCCATGCTGTCTAACTGTTGCGCTTGCTGTTGCAGCTGTGCAAAATTGGCTTCCAATTCCGCTAGCTTCATCGACTGGCGCATATCCCGAATCCATTCCCGCGCCTTAGTATTTTTAACCTTAGTGGTTGGCAAGGTTACGCCATCTTCTGCAAAAATAGCCGCCAACATGGATTTCAACGTATCCATCTTGCCTTCTTTGGCATGTACTGCACTGACCAGCTTTTCAATGTGGCGCAATTTATGGCTGCCACTTACCAAGCTAAAGTTGCCTGCTGCACGGCGTAATTTTAAGCTGTCAGCGTTGTTGCCTTTTAACGCTGTGGTATCGTTTTGAATAATGCTGCGGTATTCACTGGTGGCGGTAATTTTATGCGATACCAGCCCAGCCGCCACTTGGCGCAGGTTATTGGCCCAATCGGCATAGCTGTAAGCGTTTATGCCTTGGTCGTTTTTTTCTAAGTAATGTTCGCTTTGGTAAGGAAGCCCTACAAAACGGTATTCCAAGCCGCCATCACTTTTTTTAGTTAATACCGCTTGGCAAATTGCACCGCTGTCGCGTCGGTATTCATAAATTAAATAGCTGTTAGTAAAGGGTAGGTAAAATTCATCAAACTTTTTACGCGTTTTAGGCACCACGCGGCTGGGTAATTCGCCATAAAAAACGGGCACTAAGCGTTGCAGCGTTGTTTTGCCCGAAGCGTTAGTGCCGCAAATATTGGTGTGTTGATCCATTTGAATTTCAACCACACCCGTTAAATGGGTGTTAATTAAAATAATGCGTAAAAGTTGTGACATGATTTAGCCCTGTTT
>CAYJCB010000048.1:6193-10316 GCA_964368615.1 uncultured Halomonadaceae bacterium
AGAACGCCTTTCCACTGTAAAAAAGAATCAATTAAATAACGCGAAATAGATGTTTTCGACGGCAATTCTGGCAGTTGGTCGAAGGGATACCAGTTAGCATCTTCGATTTCCACGCCATCAACGGCGATTTCACCACCTTGGTATTCTGCCCAATAACCTAGCATTAAAGAATTAGGAAATGGCCAAGCTTGGCTGCCAAGGTATTTAAAATTGCCAATTTGTACGCTAACTTCTTCTTCTACTTCACGGTGTAACGCTTGTTCGGCAGATTCGCCCGTTTCAATAAAACCTGCCAAGGTGCTGTAAACCCCTGCTGCAAAACGGGGGCTACGCGCCAGCAGCAGCGCATCGTCTCGCCAAACTAGGGTAATAATGCAAGGCGACACCCTTGGGTATTGGCGCAGGGTGCAGCGTGGGCATTCAAGGGCATACTCATCGGTTCTAGGCTGAGTTTTACAGCCACAGCGCCCACAAAAACGCTGTTGGTCTTGCCAATTCGCCAAGCCTGCTGCGGTGGCGAGTAAATCAAAAGTTTCCGCATCGCTTTGCAATAACCAGCTGCGTAAACTTGGCCAGTTTTTGGCTTTGGCTTCGCCCCGTTGCGCTAGGCGCAGTAGCAGCGGTTGCCCATGTTTGCGCCCCATGACTACCAGTTTAGAATGCTTGCTAGGGTCGTAAATCGCTGTTTCTAGCCAGCCATTAGCAGCCTTATCAACAGGGCGAATACAGCCTGAACCGCAGGTAATAATGCCCACCAGTTCGCCAGTTTTTATCGCACAAGGGCCACGCTGAAAATCGCTTAACGGCTGTTGCTGTGGAAAATCAGCTTGTAGGGAGTGCCACATGCTGCTGCTCCATTTGTTGCCAAAGGCTGGCTTGTCCGGCTTTTTTACTAACAAACTCTAACTTAGCTTGGTGGGCTAAAAGCTCTTCATCAGTGGCTAGCAGCACGCTTAACTGCTGCTGATCTTCAAAGGCAAGGCGGCGTATGGTCGAGTTTAAATCGCGCACAATGCCGCTCATTTCATCGTCTTCATCACCACCTAACAGCAACCTTGTTTGCCCACCAGTCATGGTTAGGTAAAGGTCGGCTAAAATTTCTGAGTCCAATAAAGCCCCGTGCAAAACACGGCTGGTGTTGTCGATGCTGTAACGCTTACACAAGGCATCTAGGCTGTTGCGTTGCCCAGGGTGGCGGTGGCGTGCAAAAGCTAAGGTGTCGAATACTTTGCAATAGTCTTCAATGCGGCCATAGCGTTGTTCGCCTAGCTGCTTATTAATTTTTTCTAATTCGCTATCTAAAAAGCCCACGTCAAAAGGCGCGTTATGAATGATTAATTCCGCACCTTCTATGTAGCGCACAAAGCTGTCAGCCACTTCTGTAAACAGCGGTTTATCTTTTAAATCTGCCCAAGTAAAACCGTGAACTTGGGTGGCTTCTTCGTCTACTTCACGTTCAGGGTTAACGTATTCGTGAAAGTTGTTGCCGGTTAAACGGCGGCTAAGCATTTCCACACAACCAATTTCAATCAGTCGGTGGCCATCTTTGGGGTCAATACCAGTGGTTTCGGTATCAAGGCAAATCTGTCGCATGGTTACAGCCTTAAAATTTTAGTTTGCTTTAGTTTGCTAAAGAAGGGTTAGGGTCGGTGACACCACGGTTGGCTAGGTCATCGGCTGCTTCGTTACCCGCATCACCGGCATGGCCTTTTACCCAGTGCCATTCTACTTCATGGCGTTTGGCTTGTTCATCAAGCTGTTGCCATAAATCTTTGTTTTTAACCGCTGAGCCTGAAGACGTTCGCCAGTTTTTCTTTTTCCAGTTAGGCAGCCATAAGGTAATGCCTTGGCGCACGTATTGGGAATCGGTATGTAAATCAACGTGGCAGCTACGTTTTAAAGTTTCTAGCGATTTAATCGCCGCCATTAATTCCATACGGTTATTGGTGGTGTCACTTTCGCCACCCCACAATTCGCGTTCGGCATCGCCATAGCGCAACAAAGCGCCCCAGCCACCTGGGCCTGGGTTGCCTTTGCAAGCACCATCGGTGTAAATAACGACTCTTTTTAATTCAGACAAATTATTTCTCTACTCTTAAACGGTTGGGTGGAGGCAAGTTGCTGATTGGCAAACTACTTCGGGCTGGAGATACTACTGGCTGGGCGGCTAACCAGCTAGGGCTTTTAGCTTTTTCTGTTGGGCGTAACGGGCTGCCAACGCGCTTTTTAATCCGCAGCAGGTAAATGCCTGCCAAGGGCCAGTTTTTTTGGTCTAACTTTTGGTCGGTTGTGGCTAAACGCTGCAAAACTTTTATACGGTTACAAGGTGGGCGATGAAATACGCGCTGGCGCTCTTCTTGTTTTAAATCTAAAAATTCAAACCAATCCAAAAGTTTACTTTGGCTAATAAACTCAGCTGATTTTAACACCTGCACTGGCTTAGCCTGCAAGCCCTTGGGCAGCATTTTAACTAGCCCCCATAAGCTGTAAGGGTTAAACCCTAAAATTAGCATTTCGCCCTTGGGCAGCGTAACGCGTGCCGCTTCTTTTAACAGCGCATGGGGGCGTGCTAATAATTCTAGCGAATGGTGCAGCAACACCAAGTCCATCGAATCATTCGGTAAAGGTAAATGGGCAGGGTCGGCAATTAAACAGCTAGCATGGTCAGCCGTTGCAAAACTAGGCCGCCATTCCATTTGGTGTTTAATGGTGCAGCTGGCTAATAAGCTTTTAGAAGGGCAAGAGCCAACGCTTAACACATGATAACCGCGTAAGCCTTCCATAATCGGTGACAGCAGTTTGGCTTCAACCCGCAGCACTTCTTGCCCAAGGTTAGAAGCCCAAAAAGTTTGCCAATTTTGCCAAAGCAAGGTGTTGGCTTGGCTGTCTGAAGCTTGATTGTCTGAATTTTGCAGATGCATGGCCGATGCCGTAAAGTTAATGGAAATTTAATAACAAGAGATACCATACCATGCTAGAAGTTCACCCCATTTATGCTTTTAACGATAACTACATTTGGCTACTTAAAAATACTGACGATAAGCGTTGCTGGGTGGTTGACCCAGGCGACGCTGCGCCAGTCGAAGATTATTTACAGGCTAACGATTTAACCTTAGAAGGCATTTTATTAACCCATCACCATAACGATCATATTGGTGGCGTAGCAGAGTTAGCTAAGTCGGGTGTGAAAGTGGTGGGCTTTGCAAAAGATGCCCAGCGTTTGCCAACTTTAACCCAAGCCGTAAAACAAGGTGATAGGTTGCAAATTTTGGGGCATTCAGTAAAAGTTTTAGAAGTACCCGGCCATACGCTTGGCCATATTGTTTACTTTATAGAGACAAAACAGCAGCCCTTGTTATTTAGTGGCGACACTTTGTTTGCTGGCGGTTGTGGCAGAATGTTTGAAGGCACGCCAGAACAAATGCACACTTCGTTACAAAGTTTGGCAGTTTTACCAGCCGATACGCAGGTGTTTGCAGCGCACGAATACACCCTTAGCAACCTGAATTTTGCTTTATTAGTAGAGCCTAATAATGCAGCTTTGCAAGAACGTCTTATCCAGTGTCAACAGCTGCGAACAGCGCAGCAGCCGACTTTGCCTTCAATACTTGCCGCAGAGCTAGCCACTAATCCTTTTTTGCGTGTTACCCAGCCCGAGGTTTTAGCCACGCTGCAAGCACGTCACCCAAGCGCCGATTTAACCCAGCCAGCCGAAGCCTTTAAACTGCTTAGAGAATGGAAGAATATTGCGTAATTGTTTATAGGTTACTCGTGCTTACTTGTATAGACACGAGTCTAATGCGTAAAATGTGTCGCATTGGCTTACTTACTTAGATACCCAAAAAACTATGCGCCTTACAATTCGTGGTCTGTTACGTCCTTTATCTTTTTTAATTATACCCTTAGCTACTGGCGGTATTTTTGCCTTGCAAGGTTGCCAAAGCCTGCCACAGGCCTTGTCATTTAACCGCACACCTAGCCAAGCCGAACAAATGCAAACTTGGCATCAGTTAAACAGTGCCCAGCAGTTAGCTAGCTATCGCCACCATACCGATGCAGCAGGTTTGGCTAGTTTATTAAAAGAATCCCCTAGTGCCGATTGGCGTAATTGGCAAGAACCAGC
>CAYJCB010000048.1:10416-14522 GCA_964368615.1 uncultured Halomonadaceae bacterium
TTTATTCCCGGTACAGCAAGGCATTTTGGCTTAGAAAACAACTGGTGGTATGACGGTCGCCGCGACCTAGTGGCTTCTACCGATGCAGCACTAACTTACTTAACCCAGCTTAACAACCGTTTTGATGACTGGCATTTAGCCCTAGCTTCTTACAATACTGGTGGTGGTAACGTTAACCGCGCCTTGCGTCATAATCGCAACGCCGGTGGCAAAGGCACATTTTGGGAATTAAAACTCCACGCTGAAACCAGTGCTTATGTGCCTAAAATGATTGCGCTGGCGCGTTTAATTGCTGACCCAGAAGAATATGGCGTTAACTTAACCTCGATTGCCAACCGTCCTTATTTTGCAGCGGTCGACACCAAAGGCCAGTTAGATTTAGCCATGGCGGCCAAGCTAGCCAATATCAGCATGAACGAGCTGTATTTGCTGAACCCAGGTTTTAGCCAGTGGGCAACCAGTCCTGATGGTCCGCACCGCCTGTTAGTGCCGGTTGAAAATGCCGCCTTGCTAACCGATAACCTTAAAAAGTTACCGGCTACACAACGCATGAGTTGGCAACGTTATCAGGTGACTGCTGGCGATAGCTTGTTAACCGTTTCTAAGCGTTTTAACACTACGCCTAGTATGATTCGTGATGCGAATCAGCTGCGGGGTGATATCATTCGTGTTGGGCATGAATTGCTTATACCGATTCCTAGCCAAAGTGCTAAACAATATGCGCTAAGCGAAGATCAACGCCAAGTGCGTCACCAAAATGTAGCGCGTCAAGGTGAAAAGGTTGAGCACACAGTACGTTCAGGCGATAGTTTTTGGACGTTAGCACGTCGCCACGGGGTTTCGGTGCGCGAGTTAGCCAACTGGAATAGCATGGCACCGGGCGACCCATTAATTACTGGGCAGCATTTAGTGATTTGGTCGCGGGGTAGTGATGCAAAAACACTGGCTAACGCCAGCGCCAATAACCGCAGTGTGATTCGTAAGGTAAATTACACGGTTCGTAATGGCGATAATCTTGCTAACATTGCTAACCGTTTTAAAGTGAGTGTGGGCGATATTGCCCGTTGGAATAGCATTAATGCCAAGCGTTATTTGCAACCGGGGCAAAGTTTAACCCTGCACGTTGATGTAACGCGTAACTAGCACTTTATGAATCGACTGTTATAAATTAATTCTTATAGATAAACCAAGGAGCAGCAGCGTGTTAGGAAAGTTAATCGGTGTCCCCCTTTTTTCTAGCCTGTTGCTTTTTGCTAGTCATTCTTTAGTTAGCGCATCAGCCAGCCAGCCTACTTGTAGCCATGCGTTAACCTTGCATGGTAACGCTAAATACCCAGCCAACTTTACGCACCTAGATTATGTAAACCCACAAGCGCCTAAAGGTGGCAGTTTAAGCCAAGCGGCTATGGGTACGTTTGACAGCTTCAATCCCTTTATAGTACAAGGCACTGCTGCTGCGGGTTTAGGGCATATTTACGATTCCCTTACTTACCACGCTGCTGATGAACCTTTTACTGAATACGGTTTATTAGCCAGTTGTATGCAGCTAGACCCAGCAGGGCGTTGGATAGAATTTGAACTGCGCCCCGAAGCACGTTTCCACGATGGTAAGCCCATCACTGCTGAAGACGTTGCGTTTACTTTTAAGTTATTACGTGAAGAAGGCCGTCCTTTTTACCGCGCCTACTATGCCGACATTACCGACATTAAAGTGCTTAGCCCGCATCGCATACGTTTTGAATTATCCAGCCATGAAAACCGTGAACTGCCGCTAATTATTGGGCAAATTCCAATTCTGCCCAAACACTACTGGCAAGGTCGAGATTTTAAACGCCCTTCACTTGACCAACCGCTAGGCAGTGGTCCTTATAAAATTGCCGAAGTTGATTCTGGCCGCCGCATTGTTTATCAAAAAGTAGCCAACTACTGGGGCGAAGGTTTAGCCATTAATACCGGTCGTAATAATATTGATCGCATGGTGTATGACTATTACCGCGATGCCACGGTTGCGCTAGAAGCTTTTAAAGCTGGTCGTTTAGATTTCCGCCATGAAAATATTGCCAGAAATTGGGCAACGGGTTACACAGGCCCCGCACTAAGCAGCGGTGATTTGGTGATGGAAAGCATTAGCCATAAAAACTCATCAGGTATGCAGGGTTATTTCTTTAATACCCGCCGCGATGTGTTTAAAGACCCTAAAGTGCGCCTAGCCCTGACGCAAATGTTTGATTTTGAATGGTCTAATCAGCAACTTTTTCATGGTGCTTATACCCGTACCCAAAGTTATTTTAGTAATTCCGAACTGGCCAGCAGCGGTTTGCCTGAAGGCAAAGAGCTCGAACTACTAAAACCCTTTGCTGAACAGCTTCCTAACGAAGTTTTTACGACTGAATACAGCCTACCCGTCACCGATGGCAGCGGTAATATTCGTAACCAAACTCGCCAAGCTTTAAGTTTACTGCGTGAAGCTGGCTGGACGATTGATGGACGGCGTTTAGTGAATGCTGCTGGCGAACAGCTGCGTTTTGAAATACTACTGCATGATTCTTCTTTTGAGCGGGTCGTTTTACCTTGGCGTCAAAACCTAGAACGTATCGGTATTCGCATGGACGTTCGCGTTGTCGATGTTACTCAATACCTTAACCGCCTACGCAGTTTTGATTACGACATGGTGGTGTCTTCCATCGGCCAAAGCTTGTCACCGGGTAACGAACAGCGTGAGTTTTTTCATTCTGAATTTGCCCACTCTGCTGATGGCCGGAATACTTCAGGCGTAGAAGACCCAGTTGTTGATGCTCTGGTAAGCCAACTGATTAATGCCCAAGACAGAGAAACCTTAATTACTCACGCGCGTGCTTTAGACCGTGTGCTTTTGTGGGGACACTATGTAATTCCGCACTGGCATTTAAATGAATACCGCATTGCTCGCCATAAACAAATTAAAATTCCCGAGGTGCGTCCTGATTATGGCCTACCGCTAGATACTTGGTGGGTTGAGTAGAGCATGGCGCCTTACCTGCTACGACGTTTACTGTTAATTCCACCCACCATTTTAGGCATTTTGCTGCTGAATTTTGTGATTATTCAAGCAGCACCCGGCGGCCCGATTGAGCAGGTGATGGCACAAATGGGTGGTATGGATAGCCTTGGCAGCACACGCATTGATTCTTCTGGTGGTGAAGCGGTTGCTAGCCGTTCTGGTGATGACAGCGCTTCTTCTTACCGTGGCTCACGCGGTGTTGATGCACGCTTTATTGCCGAACTAGAGCAGCAATTCGGTTTTGATAAACCTGCCCATGAACGCTTTATACAAATGGTCGGTCAGTACTTACGTTTTGATTTAGGCGAAAGTTTTTTTCGAGGGCGTAGTGTTACCGAACTGATTATTGAAAAAATGCCGGTTTCTATTTCGCTAGGGCTTTGGTCAACCCTGCTGATTTATTTAATTTCTATTCCTTTAGGTATTCGTAAAGCACTTAAACACGGCAGCCGCTTTGATGTGTGGACTTCATCAGTGGTGATTGTTGGTTATGCCATTCCCGGTTTTTTGTTTGCGATTCTCTTAATTGTGCTGTTTGCTGGCGGTAGTTATTTAGACTGGTTTCCCTTACGTGGGCTAACTTCTGAAAACTTCAGCGAACTGAGTACCTTTGGCAAAATAGCCGACTACTTTTGGCACCTAGCCTTACCTGTTTTAGCCATGACCATTTCGGGTTTTGCGACCCTTACCCTGTTAACTAAAAACTCCTTTTTAGATGAAATCCATAAACAGTATGTGCTAACTGCCCGTGCCAAAGGTGCCAGTGAACAGCAGGTGCTTTATGGGCATGTTTTTCGTAATGCCATGCTAATTATTATTGCTGGAATGCCAGCCGCTTTGGTGAGTATTTTCTTTACAGGCTCTTTACTTATTGAAGTAATTTTCTCTTTAGACGGTTTAGGTTTATTGGGTTTTGAAGCCGTAGTACAAAGGGATTATCCAGTCGTATTTGGCACCTTGTATTTATTCACCTTAATAGGTTTATTGTTAAAAATTATCAGCGATATTACCTATATGTTGATTGACCCACGCATTGATTTTTCTTCGAGGGAAAATTAATGTCGCC
>CAYJCB010000049.1:0-9092 GCA_964368615.1 uncultured Halomonadaceae bacterium
AAAAATATCCAGTAAATCAGTAGTGCATAAGCAATGTATTGGCTGGCGTAGTAAAGAAAAGGGCTAAACTTTTTAAGTTTTTTACCCTGCATTCGCAGCTTTTGTACGCTACCAAACATTCTGTTCAGCAAGCCGACTTTATCGCCTTCTAAGTTTTTGGTGGCTGAAGCGGCTAATACTACGCGTGAAAAAATAGTGTTAATCCAATCAACGGGTGCAAAAGTGACTGGGCGCTTTACATCAAGGAAGAAGATAATGCGGTTTTGGTCGGTGTTGTTTACAGCATAGTGAATGTAGGTTTCATCAAACATCACCGCTTCACCATCGCGCCAAGCATATTTTTCACCGTCGACATCTATGTAGCAATCGTCAGAATTGGGCGTGACTAAACCTAGGTGATAGCGAATTGAACCTGCGTAAGGGTCGCGGTGATTAACCAGTCTGCCGCCGGGTGGTAACATGGTAAACATTGCGCCTTTAATTTCAGGCACTGAATTAATTAGCTCGATAGTGCGTGGGCAAAGCTGGTTAGCAGAAGGTAGGTTAGCGCCATACCATTTTAAGTAAAAACGCTTCCAACCCGCTTTAAAGAAAGAGTTAAACCCTAGGTCATCTAAATCATTTGACGCTTTAATGTGTGTTTTTTCATGCAGCGCCAAAGCTTCGTCACGAATTTCTTCCCAATGCTCTTCAAAGATTTTTAACTGTGGAAACAGCTTAGTATCAAAATAAGGCTGATTGCCTACTTTAGAAAAAGTGTAAAAAAGGCAGTTAATCGGCGCTAATAAATTTGAGTGGTCGGTTAGCTTGCGTGAAAATTTTTCATGCTTAACTTTACCGCGCATTTGTACATAAAAAGCGCAAGCAATAAAAATAAGTAAAATAATAGGACCCATAACGGTGCTGCCCCTTGAAGGTTAAAAGTGAATGTGAAGGTTGAAAATGAGCGCTAAGGCTGCAACGCTAGGCGTTTGTTTTCTAGCAAAGAGTCTTTATGGTAAATATCTTCGCGCCATTGTAAGCGACCGGCTGCATCTGTCCAAACCGACCAGTACATTAAGTAAACAGCTACAGTGGGGCGTATAACTACATAGCGCTCTTCACCTTGTTGATAAGTTTGATTAATTCTTTCTTCAGTCCAATCTTTGTCGCTGTTAAGTACCGCTAATACCAACTGGTCAGCCCCTTCTAAACGCACACAGCCAGCACTTAGGTCACGATTATCAGCATTAAAAACATGGCGATAAGGCGTGTCGTGTAAATAAATAGCTTGTTGGTTAGATAAACGAAACTTAGCTTTGCCAAGTTGATTATGGTTACCGGTTTTTTGCACGATGCGATAGGTCGATTTTTCATTTTCAAACGCATCAGCAGGCAATTGGTCTAGCGATACAAAGCGTGCAGGCGTGTGCCAGCCGTTAACTAATGCATAATCGCGCGAACTTAGGTAGTCAGGGTTTTGTAAAGCACGCGGTAAAATGCTTTTTTTAGCGATGCTAGTTGGCACGTTCCATAATGGATTTAATACAATGGAAGTTAGCCACTGATTCATAATCGGGGTGCGTAAACCATCACGTCCAATCACGATTTTCATGTCTAGTTTAAGCTGCTGTTGTTCAATAAAAGTAAGCCGCTGGTCGGCCATATTTATCATAATATGCCGCTGATTCAGCTGTTTTGGTAGGTGATGTAGGCGGCGAATATTGTGCGCCAATAATCGCATACGTTCTTCTGGCGCAAGGTTTAGCCAAGCCCGTGTTTTATCGTCAGTTATGCCCGTGGCTTTAAGCTGGTGGCGTTGCTGAAAACTTTTTAAAGCCTGTTCTAATACTTTATCGAATAAAGGTTCTTGGTGCTTAAAGGGTGATTCTGGAAAGCTATTGTTCGGTAAATAATTACTAGCTAGGCTGTTATTAAATAAGTTGCCTTCTGGTAAATAGTTTTGTAAGTCGTCTAGATCACCTTGGCGCATTAGCTGCACTGCCAAACGGGTAACATCGGCATCACGCATTCCAATGCTTAAATCTGTTGTTACTACTGGCCAGTCACCTAGTGCTGCCATGGCTTCTAGTTCGCTAAAAGCTTTGCGCCAAGGCAAGTAATAACTGCTTAGGGGTTGGGTTTCTTGAATTATATTCACCAACCACACGGCGGGTGGCTGCCCTTGCAGTGCTTGTAACCAAGTAGGGAAAACTTCATCTAAGCGCCGCCTAACCACTTCGTCAGGCCAGTTGTCCCAGCGTTCATAAGCATTGGTAATGCCGTGGTCTTGGTCTAAATCAAATTGCGTCCAAAAGCCTTGCAACAGGTCATCTTGGTAGCTAAGAAATAAGTCAGTAATCAGTAAATCTGCTGCTTGCCTATGCCTAGGTAAATTTGTATTAAGAGGCTGTTGAATTAGCTCGGCCAGTTGTTGATAGCCAACTAGCTTAGGGTGGGCTTCAAGTGCTAGCCAAGGTTTAAGGTCGTTCAACAATAAGCGTGCAGCAGTATTGGGCTGCCCTTTAGTATCAAACCAAAAGTTATTAAAGCCCGCTTGTTGGTAAAGTTTGGCTAGGTAATCGCGGTGCTTAATTGTTTCTTGTGGGTAATAGGTTGCCAGTGTTGAATCGACCCAGTGAGTTAAGGTTTCATGGCTGGCTTTACTGGTGTTATTAGCATTATTCATAACGCTAATAGATGCGTGGGCAGGTAGATAGGTAGGTAAAAAAGTTAGCAGCAAAAGCAAGCTAGCTATCAGGGCGTGTTTAAATTGCTGTTTTTCCATTTAAAATACTGTTCATTGCCTAAGGCTTGATCGGTTGGGTGGTTTTTTTCATGTAAATGCCAATATGTATCTGCATCTTGCCAAACCAAGGTCGAGGTTCGCGTAGCATAATTGTCGCCTTTAATAAAAATAGACGATAAAACCCGCTCGGTTTCTAGGCCAATGTGCGTATTAGGCAAGTCTTCATCAGCGGCTAGCGTTGGGTCTGCTAGTGTAGCAAAAAGCTGGTCTATATGGCAGTTATCCGTCTTTTGCCAGTCTTCTATGGCTTTTTTTAGGCGGCGTGTTTTGGGCCATTGGGTGTTTAAAGTAGCATTGCTTAACACATACAGCCCAGGCTTTAGTTGGCGTGGCGCTTGGGCTAAACGGTTAGAAAAATACCAAGCTTGATTGCTGTCGCCCCACAATAAATTGTAGCCTGCAAAGTCTTGTTGGTGCGCTTCTAGCCAGCTGGGTAAGTCTGCTAAAGGCTGCTGTAAAGCCTGTAATACTAATTCACCACGCGATAGCTTGCCTGCTGCTAGGTCACGGCCATCTCTAAAATTGGTCAGGGTTGCCCAGCGGCCTTGCTTGCTGACTAACAGCCAACTGCCACCGGCTTCTAAATCTTTGCTGCCTAAAATATTAGGTTGTTCAGGCCAAAAACCAGCCACACGTGTTGGGCGTTGCAAAAACTCATCACGGTTGGAAGCCAGTAAAAAAGGGTAGCGATCACTTTGTTGCCAAGATAAAGCCAGTAAGCACATAGTTAACTCCAATCAATTCTGATTAATTTCATAGCAGAGCAACAGATTGTTTTTAGGTGCAGTGTTACTTTAGGTGTAGTGTTACTATACTAGTTTTTTAACTGCCTTAGACAAGGATTTTTCAGTGCCTACTTTGGACTCATCGGTAACAATTACACAGCAGCAATTAATTAAAAGCCGTTGGCTTAGTTTGTTAATGCCTATGGCTATTATAGGTTTAATGCTTTTTTTGTTAATTGCTTTATTGATGCGCCTTAGCTATCACTCTATGGGCAACCTTGTTGAGCAAGAAGTTGAAGAACGCTTGCTTGAGTCAGCGAGTAAAATGGCACAGCAGTTATCAAGCGACTTGCTTCAGGTTGAGCGATTAGGCGTAAATAAACTAGATGCTAACTTAGACCTTCTGGCATTGCAGTTAGCAAAAATGTCCGTGCCTTGGGGTGGTTATAGTTTGCTGATTAGTGCTGAAGGAAAATTGCTGGTTTTTCCTTATCAAGCAGAAAATGACTGGCCTAATATAGTGTGGCAAACCCCATTTAGTAATGATTTTAAAACTGGTTATTATAAAGATAGTGTTAATTTTTTAGAGCAAGCTGAACTTGTTAATGTTTTAGAACCTTTGCGTTTAGATGCTTCTGGTTTAATTAATGTTAAAGTTGATAATAAAAAGCTAATGTTAAGTTGGTCTAGTGTTGTGCCTCTAGGCTGGAAGTTGGTTAATGTAGCTGCGATAGACAATGTTTTTATAGTTAAGAATCAATTGTCTGCTGATTACCAATTAATGCTGTTTTTATGTGGGTTGTTTTTGGTTGTAATGTTTTTAATATTGGTTTTTTTGGTTGTTCGTCGCGATCAGCAATTGGTTTTTATTGGTAAGCCTGATTTATTAGAAGAGAATTTACAACCTGTTTTAGTTAATGCAGAAGTTAATGATTTTTTTAGCTTGATTGATGGGCCATTAATAATTTGTGGTTTTGATTCAGCAGGTTTAATTGTTGCTTGTAATACAGCTTTTGAACACCTAGTGGGCAGCACCCAAAACCATTTAAAAGGGTGTGATCTAGCCGATTTACTTGGCTTGAAAAGTTTAGCTGTGAATACTAGAAACTATGAAATAGAGTTATGTGTTGGGCAGCAAGAAGCAGCTAGTTATTGGGTTAGTATGCACAAGGCTGTTGGTGGTGAAGGGTTGCTGCTATTGCTTGATATTAGTGGATTTAAGCAAATTCAGCAGCAGTTAATGGGCGACAAACAAAGAGCACGTTTGGCAGCAAGAATGAAAGCTAAGTTTTTTCAGGTAGCGGTTAGTGATGCAAATGAACTGCTTTCAGAGTTAATTAAAAATGCGCGTGGCTTTGATGCCAACTTAACCAATTATTGCCAAAGTAAGTTATTAGATGTTCAGCATTTATTAGATGATATTCGTGATATGTCTGATGCAGGTGAAGTGGATCAGCAAGTATTATCTGAAGATGCTTTAATTGTCAGCTTGTTAATAGAAGATTGTTCTACAGTTGCTAGAAGTTTATTGGCTAATAGTGGCCGCCATTTAGTGATTGAGGTTAGCCCGAATATTCCTACGCAGTTGATGTTAGATAGACGACGATTATTGCGTTTAATACGTCATTTATTAAGGCAAATTATTCAACTTTCGGCCAAAGGTGATATTCGTTTAGCACTGAATTGGAATGGGTTAGATAGTTTGCAGTTAGTTTTTCAAGACCAAGGTGGTGGGTTGGCAGAAAGCGAACGTTTACGCCGTTTTCAGTTAACTACACCCATGAGTAGTAGTTATGAATCAGCTTCGGGTGCTTTGGGATTAGGGCAGTTATTAACACGCCAATTAATTCATGAAATGTGCGGTAGTTTAGACATTGAAGCCTTGCCTGCCGGTGGCTTGCTGTTGCAGATAGAGTTGCCTGCAAGGCTAATTGAAGACAAGCTTGAGCACCTAGCTTTTGGGCGTATTTTAGTAGTAGATGATGGCCCAGTAAATATTATGCTGGCTTCAAGCGTGTTAGAAAAATCGGGCTATCAGATTAATGTTGCATCAAGTGGCGCAGAAGCTTTGGCGCTGGGGCAAGAAAAAACGTATGACCTAGTGTTGATGGATATTTTTATGCCCAATATGGACGGCCTTGAAGCAACGCGCTTGTGGCGGCAGTTGCCTAACAGTAATGCCAACATTCCAATTATTGCTTTAACAGCTAATACGATGGAAGTAGATAAGCAGCGGTTTTTACAGCAGGGCATGAATGATTACTTGGCTAAACCCTATAAGCCTAACGAGTTACGTGAGTTGGTGTTGCGTTGGCTACAAAAAAAATGAGGTGAACATTGGTTTATTTAACTTACTTAATTCTAGGCGCTGCGGCAGGTTTGTTAGCTGGTTTATTTGGCATTGGTGGCGGATTAGTTATTGTTTCTGTGCTGGTGTTTACTTTTTCTAGCTTAGGTTTTTCGCAGGAAGTGTTGGTGCATTTGGCGGTTGGTACTTCTTTGGCAACCATTATTCCAACCTCGTTAAGCTCAAGTTTTGCGCACCATAAAAAGCAGGGCGTTCGCTGGGCATGGGTGAAAAAAATTGCGCTAGGTTTGGCGTTAGGTTCGCTAGTGGGTGCTTGGACAGCCAACTTACTAAGTGGTGTGGCGTTACAGGCAGTGATTGGTGGCTTTGTGATGTTGGTGGCGTTGCAAATGGTGTTAAAGCTGCAACCTAAGCCTAAAGAAGGCGAACCAAGTTCAGCGGTGTTAACTTCGGCAGGTGGCGTAATTGGCTGGGCTTCCACTATTTTTGGCATTGGTGGCGGTACGCTAAGCGTGCCTTTTTTGGTGTGGTGCAATGCGGGTATGCGTCAGGCAGTAGGCACTTCAGCAGCTTTGGGTTTTCCAATTGCCCTGTTTGGTGCTTTGGGCAATGTGTGGGCTGGCTGGCAACACCCAGATTTACCCGAACTTGCCACGGGTTATATTTACTGGCCTGCATTTATTGGTATTAGTGTGGCAAGCGTACCTTTTGCCCGTTTGGGTGCGCGTTTGGCACATTTTCTACCAGAGTTACTGTTGAAGCGTTTGTTTGCAGCTATGTTGTTTTTGGTGGGTTTTAAGTTGCTGTTTTTCTAAGAAACAGAAAAGTTTTTTAATACGAGAGTTGATGCGTTTATGTTGATTTATCCTGAAATTGATCCAGTGGCTATTAGTCTTGGCCCGCTGCAAGTGCATTGGTATGGCTTAACCTATTTAGTCGGCTTTTTGGCAGCTTGGTGGTTGGCACGTTATCGGGCAGATCGCATCGGTTTAACGAAAGATCAAGTAGGCGACTTGCTGTTTTACAGCGCTGTCGGGGTTATTTTAGGCGGGCGTTTGGGCTATGCGCTGTTTTACCATTTTGATAGGGTATTGGCCGACCCTTTATGGTTGTTTAAGGTTTGGGAAGGCGGCATGGCGTTTCATGGCGGCTTTTTGGGCGTGGTAGTTGCGGTCTGGTTGTTTGCGCGTAAGCATCAAATTAACTGGATTCAACTGGGTGATTTTATTGCCCCTTTTACGCCGATAGGTTTAGGTTTAGGGCGCATTGGTAACTTTATTAATGGCGAGCTTTGGGGGCGGGTGACTGATGTGTCTTGGGGCATGGTGTTTCCTGGTGCTGGCGCTGACCCACGTCACCCTTCGCAGTTATACCAGTTTGCTTTGGAAGGCGTGGTGCTGTTTGCGCTCTTGTGGTGGTTTTCACGCCAGCCGCGCCCTGCTGGTAGCGTTAGTGGTTTATTTTTAATCGGGTATGGCACGCTGCGCTTTTTGGTGGAATTTACTCGCGAACCCGACGCACATTTAGGTTTACTATCGGCAGGCTTAAGCATGGGGCAGTTGTTGTCTTTACCGATGATTTTGGTTGGGGCGGCGTTTATGTTTTTCGCTTACCGTTCTACTGCTAAAACAGCTTAAAAAAGGCATACTAGCTAGATTTTAAGAGCGATTGTTAAGGGCTATGCAATGAAAGCTTATTTAGATTTAATGCGCCATGTGCGTACCCAAGGTGTTTATAAGTCAGATCGTACTGGCACAGGCACTTACAGCGTGTTTGGCTATCAAATGCGTTATGACTTGCAGCAGGGTTTTCCGTTAGTCACCACTAAAAAAGTCCACCTGCGTTCGATTATTCACGAGCTGTTGTGGTTCTTAAAAGGTGATACGAACATTGCTTATTTAAAAGAAAATGGCGTTTCAATTTGGGACGAGTGGGCAGATGAACAAGGCAACTTAGGCCCTGTTTATGGCTATCAGTGGCGCTCTTGGCCTAATAGCAACGGTGGCGCGGTTGACCAAATTAGTAACTTAATTCAGCAGATTAAAACTAACCCCGATTCGCGCCGCTTGTTGGTGAGTGCTTGGAACCCTGCTTTGGTTGATGAAATGGCTTTGCCGCCTTGCCATTGTTTGTTTCAGTTTTACGTGGCTGATGGGCGTTTGTCTTGCCAGTTGTACCAGCGCAGCGCAGATATTTTCTTAGGCGTGCCTTTTAACATTGCCAGCTATGCTTTGTTAACCCACATGATTGCACAAGTCTGTGATTTAGAAGTGGGTGATTTTGTACACACGCTGGGCGATGCGCACCTGTATGCTAATCATTTAGAGCAAACCGATTTACAGCTGAGCCGTGAAAGTTTTGCTTTGCCGCAGGTGAAGTTGAATCCTGCCATTAAAGATTTATTTCAGTTTACGTTTGATGATATAAGCATTGAAAATTATCAACACCATGATGCAATTAAAGCGCCGGTGGCCGTATGACCTTAAACAGCATGACGTTAGATGATTTACAACTTGAAACACCGCTGGCGATTATTGTTGCAGCGGCTAAAAACCGTGTGATTGGTTTTAAAAATGCCATGCCTTGGTATTTGCCTGAAGAACTGCAACACTTTAAGCGCACAACCTTGGGCAAGCCGCTGGTGATGGGGCGCAATACCTTTGAATCGATTGGCCGCCCGTTGCCGGGTCGTACTAATATCGTCATTAGCCGTAACCCTGACTTTAATCATTCAGGTGTTAAGGTGGCAACTAGCCTTGCTGCTGCGTTAAAAATTGCCGATGCTCAAGCCATCATTGATGGCTCTAAAGAGATTATGGTGATTGGCGGCGGGCAAATTTATGAGCAGGCGTTTCCTTTGGCAACCTACCTTTATTTAACCGAGGTTGACGCTGAGCCAGAAGGGGACACTTGGTTTCCTGAAGTGAATATGAATGAATGGTTAGAAACGAGCCGTGATAGCTATTTTGTAAAAGAAAATCATCAGGCACAAGAAGGTAATCGTTACGCTTATGCTATTCGTTGTTTGCAGCGTAAAATTTAGGTCGAGCTATTAATGTCATTAGAAACAGTAGTGGGTGTAGAGAGTTTATTAGAACAGCTAGAAAGTTATGCTGATAAAGGGTTAGGCGCACTGGGCAGTGCTCAGCAAGAAATTCAGCAACTAACCGAGCGTGTTACACAACTAGAAGCAAAGCTAGAAGCATTAGTTCAGCAAATTAATCAACCCTTAACCTTAGAGTTTGCCAGCCCGTTGCTGGTTACTTTAAAA
>CAYJCB010000049.1:9192-14429 GCA_964368615.1 uncultured Halomonadaceae bacterium
CTGCGCCATTAGATGCACTGAATCCACAAGAGCGTTTAAAGCATTGGATAAAAACTTACCCGAAAGCTTTTATGCCTAACCAGCCGCAACCTTTAAAAGTAGGTATTCATGAAGAAATTCTAGCAGCAGAAGGCGGCGATTTAAAAAAAATTCGTCGTGCTTTAGCGGGCTACGTTAAAGTACCGCGTTACCTGCGTTGCATGAAAAAAGGTGCAGCAAGGTTAGACCTACAGGGCAGTCATGTAGGTTTGGTGAACGAAGAAGAAGCTGGTTTTGCACAAGCCCATTTACAAACACTAGAGCAGCAGAAACAACAGCGTGAAGCACAAAAAGCACAGCAACAGACTGAGCAAGCAGAGCGTTTAGAAACGGATCGCTTACACGGTAAACTATCTGCTTTAATGCAACAAAATACGCGCTAGTGTTGTTTAAAAACTTTGTTTAGAAAGCTAGGTCCAAAGTTCTAGGGTTTGGTTAGCCAGCCCTAGCATTAAGTCTGAACGTGTTACCAAACCTTGCAACACACCTTCGCCATTCACTATGGGCATGGCGCGAACTTTTTGCGCCAACATTACCCGCGCAATATCACGAATATCTGTGTCATCTGTGGCGGTAACTAGCGGTACTTTTACTAGCATAATAGCCTGAGTGTTGGCTAAATCTATGCCTTTTTGTTTGCTAAGCTCACCAACGCCTGCGGCTTCTTTTAAGAGTTCACGGTCGTCTAGTACACCAGCCAATTCGCCTGCTTCATCAAGTAAAATAAGGTAGTGAATGTGTTCTTTTTGCATAAGCTTCCAAGCTTCATTTAAATTAGCAGTAGCTGGTAAAGTAATAACGTGAGGGCGCATTACTAGGCTAACAGGTAATAAAGGAATCCTTTTCTGTTTGCTATGTTCGGCTTTGGTGTAAGCCTGCATGGCTCTTTTTTGCTGCTGTTGGGTATCTTTATCCGTTTCTGTTTCTTGGTCTTTTTTATCCTTGGCTGGCTGATCGGTATAGCTGCTTACCCAAACGCGATTGCCTATGTCTTGGCTATGTTCAGTATCACCCTTGTGGTCAAGTAAACGGCGACTGGCGCTAATCGCTTGTGCTTGGCGAATACTTGGTCTTACTAATAGCTGTTCTTTTGGGGTGTGAATTCGTAAGCCTTGTTCATAAATGGCAAAAACCATGCTACCGCTCCTTAAATAAAAGCTAACTTTTAGCATAACCTCTTACCTAGGGCTAGCTAACTTGGTAATAATTAATCAATGCTTAATTTTGTGCACTTGCGAAATAAAGCTAATTATAACTTAATGGAAAGTCTATAAATATTATTTATCTATATAAAGTAGCTGACTTGCGAGTCACCTGTTATATTGTAGATGGACCTTCGTCCAAAGTAGTAGAAAAACAGGCAGAGGGAGCCTTAATATGAATATCGAAACCTTACTAGCACTAGCTGAAGAGTTACGTTTGCGTCAGGCTTGGGAAGAGGCGCTATATGGCGAAACTGAACAAGTGAAGTTAAAACTGGCTGCGTAATTTCATGGTTTATAACATTAAGCTTCCATTAAGAGAAGCTAGTAAAAAGCCGGAGCATTGTATTAATGCTCCGGCCTTTTTTTGCTTGCTAATTAATTTGTTACCTAATTAGGTGCTTATATACCTAAAGTATTTTTAAATGTTACTTTAAGTACATAATCATTACACCTGCTGCTACTGCTGAACCAATCACACCCGCAACGTTAGGCCCCATAGCGTGCATTAACAAGAAATTATGTGGATTAGATTCCAGACCTACCTTGTTAGACACCCGCGCCGCCATAGGCACAGCCGACACACCAGCCGAACCAATTAATGGGTTAATCGGCATTTTGCTAACCTTGTTCATAAGCTTAGCCATTAACACGCCAGCCGCTGTACCAATACCAAAAGCAATGATACCTAGCGCCAAAATACCTAGCGTTTCAACGGTTAAGAACAAGTGCGCCACCAGTTTAGAACCTACCGCTAAACCAAGGAAGATAGTGGTGATGTTGATTAGCGCATTTTGTGCTGTGTCAGATAAACGATCGACCACGCCTGATTCGCGCATTAGGTTACCTAGGCAGAACATACCCAACAGCGGTGCTGCCGAAGGTAGGAAAAGTGCCACTAACACCAGTACCGCAATCGGGAATACAATCTTTTCACGCTTGGTAACGTGGCGTAGTTGGCTCATCACAATCGAGCGTTCTGCTTCAGTGGTTAACAAACGCATAATTGGCGGCTGAATTAACGGCACTAAAGCCATGTAAGAATAAGCAGCAACCGCAATTGCACCCAACAGTTCAGGCGCTAAAATACTTGCCACATAAATTGCTGTAGGGCCGTCTGCGCCACCAATAATACCGATAGCAGCAGCTTGGTTAATGTTGAAATCAACAATGCCTAAGCTAGTTAAGCCTACTGCACCTAATACTGTAGCAAAAATACCAAACTGTGCCGCTGCGCCTAAAAACAAAGTGCGTGGGTTAGCCAGCAACGGGCCAAAGTCAGTCATAGCGCCCACACCCATAAAGATAATTAAAGGCGCAGCACCTGAAGCAATGGTGATTTGGTAAAAGGTATTTAACATACCGTCGGTGTAACCTGCAGCAGATGCGATGCCTTTTAGTTCTTGCATTTGTGCTGGGTTTTCAATGCCTTTTATGGCGGCTATCAAAATATCTTGATTGGCTACTTTACTGCCACCATCTAAAATAACACCTAATTTATCAGCATAAATCTGCATGGTTGCAGGATCAAAAACCGACAGCGATTGTTCAAAAGCCGACAGGGCTAAACCCGCTTCAGGAATATTAGCCAGTAAGCCACCAAAACCAATGGGCAACAGCAGCAAAGGTTCAAACTTTTTGACGATTGCTAGGTAGAGCAGCAATAGACAAACAGCAATCATCACAAACTGCGGTAGGCTTAGGTTATATAACCCTGAGCCCTCCCATAGCAGTATTAATTTATCCATGAATCAGCTCCGCTTAGAGAGTCAGTAGGGTGTCGCCAACCTGCACGGCATCACCTTCACGCACGGCGATTTCTGTGACAGTACCAGCATGTGCTGAACGAATTTCGGTTTCCATTTTCATGGCTTCCATAATTACTACTATCTGGTTAGCTTCAACAGCTTCGCCAGGTTTTACCATGATTTTAAAGATATTACCGGCTAGCGGTGCATCTACTGTTAAGCCAGAACTTGAACCAGAGCTTGCTACAGGTGCTGCTGTGGTAGCAGTGGCAACGGGTGCTGCGGTATTGCTAATCGCTGCAATATCGCCACCTTCAGCCACTTCAACCACATAGGCTTGACCGTTAACTTTAACTGTATAAACACCAGAATCATGCGCAGCGCTTGCAGAAGCTTTAGCCGCTGGTGCGGTTGCTGCTTGGGCGCTTTCAAGCGTGGGTACTGGCTCAAACGCAGAAGCATCGCCACGGTTTTGTAGAAACTTTAAGCCAATTTGTGGGAAGAGCGCGTAGGTTAAAATATCATCAATTTCTTGTTCGCCAGTGGCTAGTTTAATGCCTTCTTCTTTGGCTTTTTCTTTAACTTCAACTACTAGCTTATCCATTTCATCGTCAATCATGTCAGCGGGGCGGCAAGTAATCGCTTTGCCACCTTCTAACACACGCGCTTGCAGTTCAGCATTGTAAGGTGCGGGTGCTGCACCGTATTCGCCTTTTAAAATGCCTTGCACTTCTTTAGAAATAGTTTTGTAACGTTCGCCCATTAGAATATTAATAACGGCTTGCGTACCCACAATTTGTGAGGTTGGCGTTACTAAAGGAATAAAACCTAAGTCTTCACGCACGCGTGGGATTTCAGCCAATACTTCGTCGAACTTATCCGCAGCGCCTTGCTCTTTAAGTTGGCTTTCCATGTTGGTCAACATGCCACCAGGCACTTGTGCCACTAGAATGCGCGAATCTGTACCGCGTAACGAGCCTTCAAACTGAGCGTATTTTTTACGAACTTCACGGAAGTAGGCAGCAACTTCTTCTAATGCCAGTAAATCTAAGCCAGTGTCGCGGTCTGTTCCAGCCAGTGCTGCAACCACTGATTCTGTTGCAGAATGGCCATAAGTCATCGACATAGAAGAAATCGCCGTATCGACACGGTCAACACCGGCTTCAACCGCTTTCATAATGGTCATATCCGACAAGCCAGCCGTGGCGTGGGCGTGTAGCTGAACTTCTAAACCCGTTTGGGCTTTTAGGCGTGTAACCAAATCAAAGGCATTGTAGGGCGTTAAAATGCCCGACATATCTTTAATACAAATGGAGTCTGCACCTTTGTCTTCGAGTACCTTGGCGTAATCCACCCACATTTCTGTGGTATGTACTGGGCTAGTGGTATAAGAAATCGTACCTTGCGCGTGTTTACCGCAAGCTTTAACCGCTTTAATGGCACTTTCTAGGTTGCGTGGGTCGTTCATGGCATCAAAAATACGGAAAACATCTACACCATTAGTTGCGGCACGTTCCACAAACTTAGCCACTACGTCATCGGCATAATGGCGGTAGCCCAGCAAGTTTTGACCGCGCAACAGCATTTGTTGTGGCGTGTTAGGCATGGCTTTTTTAAGCTGACGAATACGGTCCCAAGGATCTTCACCCAAGTAGCGAATGCACGAATCAAAAGTAGCGCCGCCCCAGCTTTCTAAAGACCAGTAACCAATTTGGTCAAGCTTTTCAGCAATCGGCAGCATATCGTCTAAACGCATACGCGTTGCAAATAGCGATTGGTGAGCGTCACGCAGAACAACATCAGTGATACCAAGCTTTTTCTTGGGTGCAGTCATTGTCATTACCTGTAGTAGTCTAAAATGGTTCGTGAATAGTTGAATTTTTTTGAATTGTTCTTATCAAGCTATTTACGTTGTCTGTGAAGATGAATTGCCGCGCTAATTGCAGCAATAATATCTGGGTTTTGGCCTTGTACTGAACTTGCTGCCACTTTTTTAGTGGGCATTGCTGCAACGGGTTCAGGTTTAGAAAAACGCAGAATGGTTTTTGACATTAAAGTGGTAGCGATTACCAGCAATGTCAAGAAGGCATAAACAAACCCCATGCCCATCAGCATTAGGTTAAAACCTTCCATCATTAGATCGGTTGATTGCATTGCACGCCCTCTTATTTGCTAGGTGCTATAAATTGCAGGGTTAACCTTGCACCAGATTTTTTTTTGTAGCAACTACAAGAATGACTACCTTTTT